>NZ_BBCC01000357.1 GCF_001311845.1 Desulfosarcina cetonica JCM 12296
AACGATATATCAACTTGATACCCTTATCAACAACCCACCTGCGGACGGCTTGACAGAGGTTGAAGTCATCGACCCTACCCACCCGCTTTATGGACGACGTTTTCCCCTTATCTCTGTAACTCATCATCCTCCGATCGTCCTTGCCATGTTATCGTGGCTTACCAAAAGGATATTCACAAACACATTCCCATCTCCGCAACCAATTTGTCCGTAAACCCTATACCTTTATGTCAAACCAAGATTTCTTTTGAAGCGGTTTCCGAGTTGGTGGGCCTCATAAGACAATTGGGCGTTCTCAAAATGGAAGACTCGATATGAACGGCGATCGCATCGATTCACGTTTTAGAATTTTGCCTCTCCCTCTTGATTTATTTGCATTCAATATGATAATATTAGAAATATTGAATCTATCCTTTATGCGGATTTTTCTCCGATGGGACGTAAACCTCGCATCTCTAAAAATCTTGCCGATATTGCATCGGAAAAAGTCCAATTTACCAACGACGCGCATGAGCTCAGAAAAGCGCAAGCGATCCTTCTTCCGGCACGATTTAGTTTCGATTTGGTTGCCACCGGTATCGCCATCGGCCGTTCTAAAGCCACTGTCTGTCGCCTGCAAGCCGAGTTCCGCGCCGACTGCGCTGGAACTCGTGTTGCCGCACAAAAACGGGGTGGCCGCAGACGTCAGAACATGTCTCTCGAACAGGAGGCCCAACTGCTTGCCACTTTTTTTCAAAGGGCACGCGAAAGCGGATCCCTGGTGGTGGCCGATATCCATAAAGCCTACGAAACCGCTATCGGCAAGAAAGTCCCGGCGTCCACCATATACCGCATGTTGGCCCGACATGGATGGCATGCGCCGTGCGACAATCGTTCGATCGACTCTGGTTGAATGCAACTACCATGAACGTTTTGAACCCATTCGGCGACCGGCACATCAACAAATTCAGTTTGGGGGACGCTGGGTCCAGCCCTGCAAGATGGCGTTCTTGCCGATCTTACCGGTGTACTTTTGGAGGTGATTGCTAATGCTTCGCTCCGACCTTGTGACGCCGGCTCATCTGTCCCGCTCGGCGGTGATTTATATCCGCCAGTCCACGCCCCACCAGGTGATCTCCAATCAGGAAAGCCGGCGCCTCCAGTACGCGCTCAAGCAGCGCGCAATTGACTTGGGCTGGCATGAAAACGATCTCCTTGTGATTGACTCCGACCAGGGCATTACCGGCTCCAGTACCCAAGGACGAGATGGTTTCAAGAATCTTGCCGCCAGAGTCTCCTTGGGCCAGGTAGGCATTATTTTGTCCACCGAAGTCACCCGCCTGTCGCGTAATTGTTCTGACTGGTACCCTCTGCTCGATGTCTGCGGCTATATGAACTGCTTGATTGCCGATAGGGACGGTATATATGATCCGGGCTCTGCCAATGGCCGTCTGCTGTTGGGATTGAAGGGCCAGATGTCCGAAATGGAGCTGCATATGATCCGTTCCCGGCTCACCGCAGGGCTCCTGAGCAAGGCCAAACGCGGAGAATTGGCGCTCACGCTGCCTGTAGGGCTTTTCAGAGACCCCACTGGCGCGGTACACAAGGAGCCCAATCAGGAGGTACAAAGCCGTCTCGAGCTGATCTTTGCTACCTTTCTTCGGGTAAAATCCGCTTGCAAGGTGCTGAGATTTTTTAACGATCAAGGGTTGCTCATTCCTAGAAAAAACCGCTTTGGCGATGTTGTCTGGAAAAGTCCTTCCACTGCCGGCATAATCAATACCTTGAAAAACCCGGCCTATGCCGGTGCTTTTGTCTACGGCCGCACCCGAACGATTCGTGCGCCTGGAAAAAAACCCATACAAAAAGTACTGCCCATCGATCAATGGAGAATTCGCGTGAACGACAAGTACCCATCATATATCTCCTGGGAGACATATGAGAAAATCCAAAACATGCTCAAGGACAACTACGCTCAGTATGATCGCAATAAATCCAGAGGCGTCCCCAGGCCGGGAGCGGCCCTGGTCCACGGCATTGTCTATTGCGGACAATGCGGACACAAAATGGTTGTGCAATACAAAAACAGCACGCGCTATATTTGCAACTACCTACGCCAGCAACACGGCAGTTCGGTTTGCCAGTACATCCCCGCGGATCCGGTGGATCGGAAAGTTGTGGAAGCCTTTTTCGCCGCCTTGTCCCCCATTGAGATTGATATCTACACCCAGGCGATGAAACAAAAGCGCCGGGCCAATAAGCAAGTCAACCACGCCTTGGTTCAGCAGGTCGATCGATTGCGCTATGAAGCGGCACTTGCCAAACGCCAATACATGCAAGTCGATCCGGAAAATCGTTTGGTGGCCGCCGAGCTTGAAAGGCGCTGGGAAGTTGCCCTGCGGGAGCTTAACCGCGCCGAAGATGCCCTTGCGCAAGATGAGCGTCCGTCGGTCACACCCTTAAAAATCACCGCCGAGCTCAAGGCGGCATTTACTCAAATCGGCCAAAAACTGCCCGACATTTGGGACACCAATCTGCTTTCACGCGAGCATAAAAAAGCGCTGCTCAGATGCCTTATCGACAAGGTCATCATTCACCGGGCAAGACGCGATCTGGTTCTCCTACGGATCGTATGGCGAGGTGGCGCCACAAGTTCTTTCGATATCCCCATTCCCGTCGGCTCGCTTGCAGAGCTTGCCGGCTTTAAGCAAATGGAGTTAAAAATAGTACAAATGAGCAAACAGGGCCAACGAGACGAAGATATCGCCTCAGCTCTCACAGCCGAAGGCTTCAGATCTCCGATGCATGATCACGTATTACCCAGTACGGTTAAGGCCGTGCGTTTGCAACACGGCATCATGCGAAACCCCAGTCAGTCACACCCTCGTCAGATTGCCGGCTATCTCACAGTACCGCAAATTGCCAGTACCCTTGATATTCCCAGGAACTGGATTTATGATCGAATCACTAAAGGAGTCATCCATGTCACCCGAGACATCCAAACCGGCCTCTACCTCTTTCCGGACAAACCGGAAACAATTGACCGCTTCAAAAAACTCAGAGCCGGTCTCATTGAGCAAATGGGTTGTTGAAGGGGGTATCAATATGCATGATC
>NZ_BBCC01000358.1 GCF_001311845.1 Desulfosarcina cetonica JCM 12296
GGCGTCGAGACCGTCAACTGGCCGATCCCCGCTGCGCCCGATGCCGACGACGCCGCGGAAGCGTTGCGGCTGACCATGGCGACGCACGTTGACGGTCTGATCCATTGGATCGAGCCCCCATCTCCCGGAAGTGAAAACGAGAACCCACGATTTTGCCATTCATCTGTGAAGGAGCACGTACCCCATGGCCGAACCCCACGAAATGTACCAGTGTCAGACCGTTAACTGCGGCTATATCTACAACCCCGACAAGGGCGACCGTAAAGGCAAGATCCCCAAGGGAACGGCCTTTGACGATCTTCCCGACGATTGGAAGTGCCCCATCTGCGGGGCCGGGAAAAAGCTGTTCCGGCCCTTGGGATAAACGGCGGCCGTTTCCCGGGGCGTAATTTGGGTTAGACAGTCCAAGCGGCTTCATGGTAAATGCCCAATCAATTACCAACGCGTCCCAGTGAAATGGGTCTTTTTTGATGCGCAAACCGATCTCAAGCACCCTTTTTTCAACCCCAAATCTTCGAACGTGAAGGAGGCAATGGATGGACAGATATGTATGCACCCTGTGTGGCTATGTTTACGACCCCGAAGCCGGCGATCCCGACAACGGCGTTGATCCCGGCACCAAATGGAAGATGTTCCCGAGGACTGGGAATGCCCGGTATGCGGTGCATCCAAGAGCGAGTTTGAAAAAGAGGCATAGTCTCAGCGGTCACGCCACTATCGTGATCGACCCTTAAACGTACGACGATGCCCTTTTTCTACCGCTGGAAAAAGGGCATCGCAATCAGGAAGCTCACCATGAAACCAATCCAAATCGCGGATGGCGTCTATGATGTCGGCGTCATCGACTGGAATATCAGAGATTTTCACGGCTACTCAACCTACCGCGGATCAACCTACAACGCCTTTCTGATCATCGACGAAAAAATCGCCCTGATCGACACGGTCAAGGCCCCTTTCGCCGACCAATTGATCAGTAACATTTCCCAGATCATCGACCCGGCCAAGATCGACGTGGTCATCAGCAACCACACCGAAATGGACCATTCGGGTTCCCTGCCGAAACTCATGCAAGTGGTGGGCGCGAACAAACCCCTCTACTGCTCGAAGATGGGCGCCAAGAACCTGGCCGCCCATTTTCCGGACGCCTGGGACTACCATCCGGTGAAGGATGGAGAGGAACTCAGCCTCGGCAAGCGCACCCTGGCCTTTATCGAAACGCGCATGATCCACTGGCCGGACAGCATGTTCACCTACCTCAAGGAAGACCATATCCTCTTCTCCAGCGATGGTTTCGGCCAGCACTATGCGGGATGCGAGGAGTTCGACGATCAGGCCGGCGAGGAGGCGATGGTTCAGGCAAAGAAATACTACGCCAACATCCTTTTGCTCTACGCGCCCCGGATTCTCAAGCTGATCGAGAAGGTGGTCGCCTCGGGCATCCAAATCGACACGATCTGTCCCGACCACGGAATTGTCTGGCGCAAGGAGCCCGGCAAGATCATCGACGCCTATTTGCGTTGGAGCCGCCAGGAGACGGAGGAAAAGGCCGTGGTGGTCTACGACACCATGTGGAAAAGCACCGAGACCATGGCCTACGCCATCGCCGACGGCATCGCCGCCACCGGCGTGATGGTCAAGCCGATTCATATCCGCAGCTCCCACCGTAGCGAGATCATGACCGACGTCCTCGATGCGGCCGCCGTGGTGGTGGGCTCGCCCACGCTGAACAACCAGATGTTCCCCACCGTGGCCGACGTGCTCACCTACATGAAGGGGCTCAAGCCGATTGGCCGGATCGGCGGTGTTTTCGGTTCTTACGGCTGGAGCGGCGAAGCGGTCAAGCTGGTGGCGGCCGAACTGGAGGCCATGAACTTTCAGATGATCGATGGTGGCCCCCGCCTGTTGTATGTCCCCGGCGAGGAGGGCATCGCGGCCTGCAAGGCCTATGGCAAGCAAATCGGCGAAGCCGTCAAGGCACGGCAGGGGTAGGCAACCGATGAAGGTCCCCGTGGTTGACATCGGCAGCTGCACCCTGTGCCTGGGCTGCGTGGCCGTCTGCCCGGAGGTTTTCCGCCAGAACGATGCCGGTTACATCGAGGTGGTCGAAATGACGGATTACCCTGAAGCGGCCGTCAATGAAGCCATCAAATACTGCCCGGAGGACTGCATCGGCTGGGAAGAGAGCTGAAGCGGCGGGCATCAAGAGGAAACATGAAAAAAGTCGCACTTTTCGTTTTCAATGGCGATCCGGTCTGTTTTATCCATGTGCTGCTCAACGGGCTGGATATGCAGGCAAAGGGCATGGAAGGCAAAATCATCGTCGAGGGCGCCGCCACGGCGCTGTTGCCCAAACTGGCCGAGGAGACCCACCCGCTGCACAAACTCTGGGAGAAGGCCAAGGCCCAGGGGATCGTGGATGGGGTTTGCAAGGGCTGCGCCCACAAAATGGGCACTGCCGACGAAGCGGTCAGACAGGGGCTGCCCCTGCTTGACGACATGTCCGGTCATCCGTCCATGTCCGGTTACATGGAGGCCGGCTTCGAGGTGATCTCCTTCTGAACCGAACGGAACCCAAGCGCCATCATGGCCTACCGTAAACTCAAAGTCCAGATCGGCGAACTGCTCGCCGGCGCGGATTTCACGGCCGCCCTCGACACGATCGGCGCGTTGCCCGGTCGTCAGGCGGTCAACCCGCTGTTCGCCTTCCTTTACGCGGGAGAAGAGACCCTCCGCTGGCGTGCCGTTTCGGCCATGGGCCGGGTGGTGGCGGGCATGGCCGACCATGACCTGGAATCGGCGCGTGTGGTGATGCGCCGGTTCATGTGGAATCTGAACGACGAATCCGGCGGCATCGGCTGGGGATCCCCCGAGGCCATGGGCGAGATCACCGCCGTGCATGCCGGATTGGCCGGGGAGTACGGACGGATTCTGCTCTCCTATATCGATCCGGACGGCAACTTTCTCGAACACGAGCGGCTCCAGCGCGGCGCTTTATGGGGTGTCGGCCGCCTGGCCCATGCGCGGCCGGACATCGCCATGTCGGCCGCCGACCATTTGCGACGTTTTT
>NZ_BBCC01000359.1 GCF_001311845.1 Desulfosarcina cetonica JCM 12296
CTTAAATAATAAACTGGTCGCAAAATGCATAAATTTTCATTGATCGAAAATGCGTTAGATAGCCTTGAACATGCGATTGTTCATCTTAATGATAAAAATGGTCTTCAAAAAGGAGATTATAAAAGAGTCATCCTCGATCTGTCGCATGTAGCAGAGCTATTATTTAAAGAAAAATTACGGATGATACATCCAGCTTTTGTGCTGTCCAACGTAGATAAATATCCGTCGACTGTAGCGCATACTGTAAGTGCTGCGGATGCTTTAAAAAGATTACAAAAAATTGGAAACGTAGAATTTAAAGATGAAGATCAAGCAGCATTACGAACCATACGTGAAAAAAGAAATGAGATTGAACATTATGAATTTTCGATAAGTGAAAAAGAAGCAAGGGTGGTTATCGGTAACGTTCTTGTTTTTATTTTCAGATTTGCCACAGACGAAGTTGGTTTAGACTGGGCAGATAGAAGAATTAATGACCCTGCATGGAGTAAGTTAAACGAATTCGTTGAATTTTATGAAGCGCAGCTTGCGTATATTACTGAGACGCTCTGGGATTCGGACATACCTACTCAAAATTGTCCAATATGTCGGAATGATACATTCGATCTTGAATCTGAAGTTTGCGTTTTATGTGGTCATCGCGAAGAAGTATTGGAATGTGTGGTATGTAAAAACAGTTATCTTTATTCGGATGTAGAGTATGAAGATGCTGGTTTATGCCCTAAGTGCGAGTGGGAAGATGGATATGCTTCAGCAAATTTTGAAAAATATTAAAATTGCCCAACAAAACGCTGCAGGCCGACCCGGGGGGGGTAGCGGCTTTTCGAAAGCGCTTGGTTTTCGAAAAAACTTGGCTTCGACAGCCTGCTCGGCTATATGGCCCGGTCGGCTGAGCTACCCGTTGGGTCACAGAATATGAACAAAGAAGCTCAAATATCAGCTCTTGCTGATTTCATTGCAGAAGTTGAGCGCCTCAATGCTGCGACACGTCAAGCTGAAGACCGGCAGATCTATGATATGTATTTGTCCAGAGTTGCTATTATTCTCGCCAAGGTAATTCGGGATGAATCAATTGGTGATGACATCGCCTCAATGGAGAGACTTTTTGGCAACACATGGCTGAAAGATGAACAATCGTATCGAAAGGCATACTCTACTTGGGATCGGTTCAAGGGCTTACTAACCCAGTCGCTTCATGGAATGACCGTAAACGAGCGATTGTTCCACCTTGGATTATTTGACCAGTTTGATAATGCAATAGCTCGTGGTGACAAGGCACAACTAAGAGCAATCTTGTTCAAATGTTTCCTTGAGGAAGATAATATTGAATCAATTATTAACAAATACTTGAAAAAAGAATGACCCAACAATTTGCTGCACGGGAGCGCAAAAAGCACGCGCCCTGTGAGCATGTCGTTATACCTTGAAAAATTAAAATGCTTGAGACAATATTAAAATTTATCCATGCCTTCAATAATCGGGAACTATCCACCTCGATTTGGATACTCCTTCTTATTGTCTATTGTCTTACGGTTTCTAATGTCAGGAAGTCCTTATTTCGTGTGATCAAAAGTTTTTTCGCATGGAAATTAACAATTTCATACTTGTTAATGTTTTCATATATAGCGAGTTTAATCTGGTTGCTAAATACAATATCGTTATGGAAGAAAGATCATATCCCTGTAACCTTATTGTGGTGTGTATTTTCCGCATTTGTCATGCTATTTGATTTTCAGAAAGCGAATGATCAAAAGTTTTTCAAGAATTCTGTCAAGGATCATATTAAGGGGCTCGTATTTATAGAGTTTTTTGTAAATCTATATGTTTTTAATTTTTGGATAGAATTTGTTCTTATCCCGATACTTGCGTTCGCTGGAGGAATGAAGGCTATTACTGAAAGAGACAAAGAGTATGAAATTGTAGATAAGCTATTAAATTATGTTTTTATTTTAGTTGGTTCTATTTACATCATACACTCTACTTATATGGTAATTACTGATTTTGAAAATTTCGCCACTATGGGAAATTTTGAAAGTTTTTATATTCCAATATTGCTATCAATTTTATTCATTCCATTTGTCTATATGGCAGCATTAGTGGCAGCTTACGAATCTTTTTTCATACGACTGCAATTTTTCGTACCAGTAAAATCGGTTCGAACGTATGCAAAGCTCAAAACATTTTTATCTATCAAGTTAAATTTATGGAAATTGAACAAGTGGTCAGTTTACGTAATTAGTAATTGGCGGTTTAAAAATAAAAAAGAAGTTCAGGATGCTGTTGTTGGATTCAAGCAAAGCCAAAACTTATGACAACTGCTTTAGCGAGGTATAACAATTAGCTGCACTGGATTCGGGCCAAAAAGCGGCCCTCTCCGGTGAGCAATGCGTTAACTGTTTAATCGAGATTCATATGGCACTAAAAGACATCATTTATAAAGTTATTATACCTATTGTATCAGCCGTTTGTTCAGGGGTTTTGGTTTTTTTCTTAACACCGGATTGGCAAACAAAAGCAAGACAGAATGAATGGATTCCGAAAAGTGAATGGAAGGCTGAAATTAAGGAAAAGGGATGGATCTTAAAAACTGAATGCCCAGCATATCCATTAAAGATTTCAATTATTGGTCCTGGGAGACATTCAGCGTTAAGCATAGAGAAAAGCTACGGGAAAAGTAGAAAAATTGAGTCAGACATAATTGCTCAATTGTCAAGAAAATTTAACGAAGAACAATCTGAAGTCGGAGTTGTTCTAAAGCTTGATGATGATGACCATTTTCGGATTGTTTTTCCAAAACGTGATTATCAGTCTAGTGGAAATTATTATAAGGTGAGCGGTGAAGGTAAGGTTTTTAGGTTCAATGACCTATACATTCCTTATCTAAATAATCCAAAAAGTATTATTGTTAGAGTATTTGTGACAGATGATAGTTCGGCAATAGGGTCAATTTATCTATCATTTGAAGAAATTAAGAATTTACCTTATGTCCTAAGTTATTCAAACGAAATGGAGTTTAACGTAAAAGTAGACAGTTA
>NZ_BBCC01000360.1 GCF_001311845.1 Desulfosarcina cetonica JCM 12296
CCTCGTCAACTGCTGTTCTCCGGCAAGCGTGACCCGGGCCGTTCCGCTCCTGGCCGCCGCCACGGCCACCCAGCGGCGCATCGGCGGGTATGCCAATACCTTTCACCCCATTCCAGCGGACTGGCGGCTGGATGGTGACAAGGCTACCGATGGGCTGATCTCCCTGCGCGACGATCTGGATCCGGACGCCTATGCCGCCCATGCGATCCGGTGGCTGGCCGCCGGCGCCACGGTGATCGGCGGCTGCTGTGGCACACGACCGGCGCACATCCGCAGGCTGCACAGCCTGCTACCAGCGACCTGAGTCATGGCTCGGGAGTGTTTCAGACAGGGACCTGGGTACGTTTGGTCGACAGGTGAAGTGGCCATATGAGGAGATGATTCGCATGATCTATCCGTTCAGACGCCTGGCACGCTGACCCATGCCAGCCAGCCCATGCATCGTCGTCCAGTGCTGGGACGACGGGGTGACCACCGACGCCCGTCTGACGGATTTGCTGCGTCGCCTGGATATACCGGCCACGTTCAACCTGTGCGCCGGCCTGCACGACAATCAGCGCCGGTTCGGCTGGATGCATGCGGGCCAGGAGGTCTGGCGCCTGGGATGGGGTGAGATGCGGGGCGTCTATGACGGGTTTACCATCGCCAACCACAGCCTGACCCATCCCAACCTGTGCGAGATGCCGGGCTCAGCGGCGCGGCACGAGATCGCCGTTGGCCGCGAACGGCTGCGGCAGTTTTTCGGACAGCGGGTTGCAGGCTTTGTCTACCCTTTCGGTGCTGTCAACCCGGCGGTGATGGCGATGGTCCGCGAAACCGGGCACGTGTATGCCCGCACGGTGGAATCGACGGCAGATGTCTTTCCTCCGGCGGACCCCATGGCATTTCACCCCAGCTGCCATTTTCAGGCGCCGGATTTTTGGCAGCGCTACGACGATGCCAAGCGCTGCGGTGTTTTTTACTTCTGGGGACACTCCTACGAGTTGGTCGACGACACCCTGTGGCAGAGACTGGAAGCGCTGTTCGAACAAATCAGCGCGGATCCGGATTCGCGCTGGGGCGACCTGCCGGAGCTGTTCGGTGGGTGAAGGCGACCGATTCCCATGATGACACTGGATGACCCGATCGAGGCGTTGACGGCCGCGACTGAATCATCGATGGATCGGTTTGATCTGGATGGGGGTAGGGGGATGCTTTACGAGAATTAATCATAACGAACGGCCTTGGAGGACCTGGGCCGTTTTGTTTGGTAATCCTGGGGATTATCGAACGCGCTTGATTGTGCTTGATTGATGTATCTGTAATAATGCTGAAGTTGTGCTTTGGTATTGATATCTGCAGCGCCATTTGATCTTCAACAGCTTGTGATATACTCGATTATTCTTTAGCCTTCATAAAAAGGGCCGACCACAACATCATGTGTTTGACTGGACCCTGGGCTGTGTGTATCGCCTGACCTCAATATTGGTCATTATGTGAAGGGCGACGGTTCAAACGCAAAAATAAGTGATTGTGCGTACTTCAGGGGAAAACCCCATAAGCATGCAAACCAGATTGAATAGAAACAAGGTAGGATGTTAATTATTGTATGACCTATCAATTGGTTATGATAGGAATGAATGGATACCACCAATCCTTGATCGGAATGAAAAATGACCTGGGAATTGGGGAATTGAGCCAAAAGTGTGCGCAATTCGAGATTTTCCCTGAATAACTATAGTTATTTTTTAAGGAATGAACAATGATGAGAAAAGCTTTGTATTGGTTAAAAGGTTCTTCAAATTCGATCTTCATCCTTATTTTAGGTGCTATGTTAACCTTTTCAGGAGGAGGGTGCGGAAATAGCGATTTAAGTGTAGAAGTAAAAAAAGAAACTATTTTATATAATGAGGATCTAGTGCGAAGTACTTATGGCAGGCCATATTCAGAGGTATATACCAATAAAAATATGACATTATTGGCTCCGAAGTATGCTCTTGAGGACAGAATGTTTGATCATAAAGAACAAATTCCATTTTTAATAAAAAGTAAAATACCTTTTGATAGAATCTATCTGACTTATAGATCAGGTAGCGGAGAAACTATATCGAAGCAGGCATACATATATTCATTTGATAGCAGCCGTTATAGAAAGATAAATTACTGGGAAAAGGAAAGAATAGCTGAGCTTCCATTTGTTACTGATATGAATGATGTCACTCTTGTATGTATAAATGAGGTTAGCCGCGAGATAATAGGAGCTTTCCACGTGGATAACTATGCTGATCGTCTAATTGACCAGGGTCTTTTGCCAAAAGAATCAAGACAACTTTATCTTGATGCTCAAAGAGAAAGAGATGGAAAAATTATTGAAACTAAGGTTGTTTTTAGGGAAAATTCCAATAAGTTAATACAATATTATGTCGAAAATGTAATTGATGAATGGCCGTTTGAAATTGATGTGAGGGCCAATAATGATGGTCATCGGGTGATTAATTTCCAAAGTGATAAGTATGGTGATGGAAAAATTAAACAAGATGTTTTAACAAAGTAATTATAAAGACAATTGTAACCGTAAATACATAACCTGCGGTTTTTGGTGGACTCGGTTCCTTCGCCGCAAAATCGCGACGGTATGTTTTCTTCATTTTCTGATTCAAAATATTAAATAAGGAGGAAAAGAAATGAAAAATAAATCTATATCAAACAAGTGGCTGTTTGTCATCTCATTAATAATAATGATATTTATAGGATGTGCAGGAGGGGCATTTAGAACCGCCCAAGAGAAAAACACTGTCGAGGCTTATAACAAATTTATTCAGGAATATGGAGACAGTAAATTTGCACCCCAAGCAAAAAAAATGAGAGAAGATCTTAAATTTAGCAATGCGAAAAAAGAAAATACAATTTCAGGGTATGATAGGTATTTGAAGGAATATCCTAAGGGTACTTTCGTATCGGAGGTAAATAAATTAAGGGAATTAAACATGTTTGAGAATGCG
>NZ_BBCC01000361.1 GCF_001311845.1 Desulfosarcina cetonica JCM 12296
CCAGGCCGCCGCCGTGGGCACCCTGGCGGCGCGCTGGAGCATGGCGTCGGTGTTGATCCTCTTCGCCGTTGGCGCCCTGCTGCTCTATTTTGTCGACGAGGAGAAGGGACGGGCCGAGGCGGCGATGCTGGAGGATTGAGCCTCAAGGGAGTGCGCCTTTCAACGAACGTGCGTCCATTTTTCAACGGCCAGGTAAATCCCCGTTATTTTTCCTCGACACTGGAACGAATGTGAATATCCCGCTGCGGGAAGGCAATTTCGATATTGCGTTCGCGAAAACGGCGGTCCAGTTCGAAGCGGACATCGGTGGTGGTGCTGTAGTAGTTGTCCAGGTGGGTCCAAAAGCGCAGGCGAAAAATGAGGCGCTATCGCCATGGTCCATGAACAGGACATCGGGGCGGGGATAGTTGAGGATATCCCGCGTGGCGGCGGCAATCTCCAGCAGGGTTTGGCGGACCAATTCGACATCTGACCCGTAGGCCACGCCCACATCCACGTTTCGCCGCATGCGCGGATCCTTGAAACTCCAGTTGGTCACCTGTTGGCTGATGAAATCCGAGTTGGGAATGATCAACGTGGCATTGTCGAAGGTCTGCACGATGGTCGATCGAACGTTGATCTTCTTGACCTCGGCCCAGATGCCGTTGACTTCGACGCAGTCGCCCACCTGTATGGGCCGTTCGAAGAGCAGGATCAGCCCGCTGATGAAGTTGTTGAAGATATTTTGCAGGCCGAAACCGATGCCGATACTCAGGGCACCAAAAACGACCGCCAGTGAGGTGGCGTCGACCCCCAGCACCCCCAGCGCCAGAATGAGTCCCAACCCCCAGACCACATAGGTGGTGATGGTGATGATGGAGTCTTTCAGCCCCCGTTCGAAATCGCGGGTGTCGAGCACTTTTTCGCTCAGCAGCCGTCTTCCGATACGGGTGAGCACATGCGTCAGCAAAAGAATGATAACCGCCAGCAAGAGGCCCTTGACGCTTAAGCGCAGGCTACCCACCGCAAAACTGAGGTCGACCATTTTCCCCAGGATATTGATCATTACATCCGAACTCGACCACACCAGCAGGCCTCCCGCGATGATCAGCGAGAACCAGATGAGCCGGGCCATCTGGACCATGAACCAGACCAGCGGGCCGGCGCGCTCGGGGCCGCCTGCCCGACTTTCTGCTGAGTAGGCCGCTTTTTGTGAGGCATGCCACTCCTGGATGGAGAGCCAGCTGATGCTCGCCCACATGGCAATCATCAGGGTTTTTACCCAGGATACCAGCCAGTGCGGGGCCAGTACGTTGTAACCGGTCAGTTCCATCAACAGCGCGCCGCCCGCCACCAGATAGCTCCAGATCCGAATCGACACCACCTGCGCGGTCGCCGGGGTAGCCTCGCCATGCCGAACCACCTGGCGGGCCAATTGGCCCCAATCACGCCAGAACAGCGCTATGCTAATCAGCAGGGTAACCTCCACGGCCAAACGAACCATCCACACCGGCAGGCTTTCGCTACCGAACCAACTGGCTATCAGCAGGTAGACGACAATCAGCGTGCCCACACGTCGGACCAGGTTCACCAGGCGTTGCTGCGCGAACGCGTGCAGGTCCGACGACGTTGTATCCCATCGCAAACGCAGATAGTTCACGCTCCACTGCCAAAACAGCAACGTGATGACCAGTTGGTTTAGCAATCGACCCAAGCGGTAGTTGGCATGGGGCAGTTTAAGGGCGTCATAAAGCCACAAGAGCAATGCTGCGCAAATCAGCATGAAGGAACGCCGCAGCATGATCACGGCGATGCGCCGCATCTGATAGGCAGGCCCTTCCATGCGTGCGTCCACGTCGGCGAGATAATCCCGGATCCGTTTGCGCAGGATCACTGCGGTGATGAACAGTGCCAGGAATACGACCTGGGTGATGCCGGCGCCCCGTTGGACGTTGAGCCATTGCAGATGCCAGAAATCCGCACTGAAAAGGGCTTTCGAGCGCATTCGAATGGCCGTCCACTCGGCCTGCCACCCCTGCCATTGGGTGAATGGCCCGAAGGCTCGTTTGAACAGGTCCGCGGCGACCTGGGATTTCAACCGATCCTCCAATTGGTTGCGCGTCTCTTTCAGATCGTTCATCAACTGCTTCAATTGATTGAACAGATCTTCGTAGGTTTTCAGAAAGTGTTGGCTCTGTTTCTGTTTTTTGATGAGCAAATCGAGAAACAGGTGGACCTGTTCCCGGAGGGCGAGTTTTTCGCTGTCCGGCAACCCTTCCCGTTGCAGTTCCTTTTTTTGTTTTTCCGCAATGGCGATCCGATCCGCAAGCCGTGCCATCCGGTCGGCGGCGATCGTGCCGATTTTCTCGAATTCCTCGATCCTTCCTTGAAGGCTTTTTTGCATCAACCGATTATTGTTCAGCGCGGTTTCGAGATCTTCCACGCGGGTTTGGGAGACAAGCAGAAGGTTGGCATGGGCGGTATTTTGGATCCCGTAGGCCTCGATTTCCTCAGAGACCCGCTGCTGCAGCGCTTTCCACCTTTCCAGATCATTGTCCATTTCTTCCAGCGCCGATTGCTCGCTCGCCAATGCCTTTTGAAGAACCGTTTTGATCGCTTCCGTGGAGCCGGGTTGATCGGATGGGTTAACCGGCGAGGTCTGGGCGTTGGCGGATGGCAAGGAAAATAGCAAAAACAGAATCCAGAATCGCCAGAATAGAGAGATCCATGCGGGAAAGGCGCGGGAGGTCCGAATGTAACAACTCATAGTGCCATTAACGTCCTTAAAAATGGGTTCTTGCCGTTTGGGTGCTTGCATTGGAGATTTTACCCGGCGGCATCGCAAATCCGCTGCATGGCCACCGCCCGGTTGGAGAAGAGCCAATCCACGCCCCGGGCGACTTCCCGAAACAAGGCGCCGGGGCTGTCCACAAAACCGGTGCCCACCCGCTGGCCCAGGCGGTGATGGCGGTCGAGCATGCTCTGGGTGGCGGCCAGGA
>NZ_BBCC01000362.1 GCF_001311845.1 Desulfosarcina cetonica JCM 12296
TTTCGCCAGGGCATTGGCGCCCCCCAGGTGGCCGGAGAGCAGGCTGATGGCAAACCGGCCGGCCTCGTCACAGACCACCACGGCCGGATCCCGGGTCTTGTGGACCAGATGGTCGGCGATACTGCGCACCACGATGCCCGTGGCCATGATGAAAACATGCCGGGAGAACAGATTGAACCGTCGCTCGACTTCATCCTTGAGGATTTCGAAGCGCACGGCATCTTCGCCTTCAACGGCCAGCTTGGCCGAGAGATGCAGGACGCTTGCGGGAATGCCTTGGGCGATGGTGCGGGCCAGGCGGGCCCCGTTGGGGGTCAGGGCCCAGACAGCCGTGGCGTCGTCGTCGGTGGTCACGGCGTCTCCTCCGCATCCCGGTAGCCGTGGGCGAAGCCGCGGTCGTAGAGTTTGGAATGGTGGGTCAGTGTCTCCAGGCTCACATCCAGTACCCTGCCCACCACCACCAGGGCCGTTCGCTGGATGCCGGCGTCACGCACCGCCCGGGCCATTTGACCGGTGGTGGTCCAGACGATTTTCTGGTCCGGCTGGCTGGCCCGATAGACCACGGCGCAGGCGGCTTCCGGACCATAGGCCTCGGCGAGGATGCGGGCCATCTCGTCGATCATGGCCATGCTCAGGTAGATGGCCATGGTGGCGCGGTGAGCCGCCAGGGCGGCCAGGGTTTCGCCCTCCGGCACCGGGGTGCGTCCGGCCATGCGGGTCAGGATCAGGGTTTGGGAGATTTCCGGCAGGGTATATTCGATCCCCAGGGCCGCGGCCGTGGCAAAGGCGGCCGTGACCCCCGGAATGACCGTGTAGGGGATGCCACGTTCGGCCAGTTTGGCCATTTGCTCGAAAATGGCCCCATACAGGCTCGGGTCGCCGGTATGCAGGCGGACCACTTTCTGACCGGCGGCATGGGCCTTGGCCATCATGGCGACCATTTCATCCAGGTGCAGGCCCGCGCTACTTTGGTGGCGGCAGCGGGGCGGGTCCATTTGAGCAGGGCTTCGGGGACCAGGGAGCCGGCATACACCACCAGGTCGGCGTGTGATAGCGCCTGCTGACCCTTGACCGTGATCAGGTCAGGGTCGCCGGGTCCGGCTCCGCAAAAGATGATCGGATTGGCATTGCTTTGGGGTGAAACGGAAGAAACGGATGATTCCATGATGATTGGCTTTCTTAAATGGTGCTTATTGAGGGCGGTGGCCGGTGACGATCCACACCGGGTTGGCCGCTTCGAATCGATAACTGTAAGGCATGGGCTTGGCCTGATTGACCTGGAGCTGGAGCATGTCGACGGCAAATCCCAGGTCCGCCAGGGTTTGTCGGGCGGCGCCGAGGGTGTCGATCAAAACGGTGTTGACCACGATGATGCCGCCCGGTTTCAGGCGATCGGCGGCGATTCGCAGGATATCGGCCAGATTTTTGCCGCCGCCGCCGATGAAGACGCGATCCGGATCGGGAAGCTCGGCCAGACCATCGGGCAGGCGCGCCTCGACGACGGTCAGGTTGCCGATGGCAAAACGGTGTTGGTTTTCCCGGATCTGGGCGACGCGCCGAGCGTGTTGCTCGACGGCGTAAATGCTTCCCCGGCGGATGAACTGTCCGGCTTCGATGGAAACCGATCCGCTGCCGGCCCCCAGGTCCCAGAGGACCGCGCGGTCGAAGAGACGCAGCCGCGAGAGCACGACGGCGCGTACCTCGGCCTTGGTGATCAAACCCTTTTCGTGGACGAACATGTCCTCGGGCATGCCCGGGAAAAGGGCCGGGCGCTGCCGGCGGGCCGGATCGGGCTTGAGCACCACCAGGTTGAGATCGGAAAACGCGGCCTGGCGCGCCGCCGCCGGGGTCAAATGGGTGATCTTCTCCATGGGCGAGCCCAGCTCCTCCAACACCCACAGATCGACATCGGAGAGGCCATTGTCCACCAATTGGGCCGCCAGCCAGGCCGGATCATGGGCCGGATCGGTATAGACCGCCACGGTTTCCCCGTCGGCAAGATGTCGCAACAACTCGCCGGTGTGGCTGCGGCCGTGCAGGCTGATGATGCGCACGTCCTGCCAGGGCTCGCCCAGGCGGGCGAAGGCGCAGGCCACGGCCGAGACGTTGGGCAGCACCCGGATGTTGGCGGCTCCCAGGCGCCGGGCCAGAAAGGCGCCGATGCCGAAGAAGAGGGGATCTCCCGAGGCGAGCACCACGATGGTGTGCGCAGTCATCTGCTGCGCCAGGAAATCGCCCAACCCTTTCAGATCCTTGTCGATGATTCGTTTCCGGCAGGTCAGGTGCGCGAAGGGCGCGATCAGGCGCTGGCCACCCACGAGGATGTCGGCATTTTCGATGATGCGAATCTGTCGGGCGGTCAGGTCGTCGGGCGAAATGCCCGTGCCGATGATGGTGATCGGAGGAGCCAACGCAAACTCACTTTTATTATTGACGGATTCGTAACAAGCCCGATATCGGCGTTACGCTCATTCTTCGTCACTGCGGCGTACGCAAAAGTACGCCTCCTTCCTCAGAACTCGCAAGCCTTGATCTCGGGCTTGTTACGAATCGTCGGATTTAACGGGCAATAACCCTATTGCCAATCCGGTCCGGTGTCAACCACACAGCCGCCGTCATAATCGAAAATGATGCAGCGCACCGAAAGCGCGTGTTCGGCGAAGCCTCGGCGCATCGCCGGGCCATTTCGGCCACATGCGCGATCACGTTCGGCGCCTGGATGTTGAGGGGGTCGAAGGCGTGGCGGGCGGTGTTAGCCCGGGCCACCGTTTCGGCCAGTGCGCCATCGGCGGTCAGTTCAAGGGTCCAGCGGGCAAGGGTCTTCAGGGTCAGCTCGGATTTGGCCGCATGGGTGTGGGGAACGTTCTGGGCCATCTTCACCGCTTTGCCGAAAAAGACCGCCAGGGCCGCCGATTGAAAACCGCGCGTGGCCGCGGCGGCCAGGCCACCTGGAAG
>NZ_BBCC01000363.1 GCF_001311845.1 Desulfosarcina cetonica JCM 12296
GGACCCATCAGGAGCAACGCGAACTGCTCGAACTCAACGTGGGGTCCGTGATTCTGGCACCCGGATTCACGCCGTACGATCCGTCCGGCATCGATTTTTATGGCTACGGCAAGCATCCCAACGTCATCACCAGCATGCAGTTCGAACGGCTGCTCTCGGCCTCCGGTCCCACCGGCGGGCATGTCGCCCGGCCGTCGGATCACAAGGATCCCCAGAAAATCGCCTGGTTTCAGTGCGTGGGCTCCCGCGACCAGAACCGCTGCAAAAACGAATACTGCTCGTCCGTGTGTTGCATGTACGCCATCAAGGAAGCGGTGATCGCCAAGGAGCACGCCGGCGAAGGACTGGACTGCGCCGTTTTCTTCATGGATATGCGCACCTATGGCAAGGATTTCGAGCGCTACTACGAAAATGCGAAATCCCAGGGCGTCCGTTTCCTGCGGTCCAAGGTCCATACCATCGACAGCCTGCCGGGCAGTGACGACCTGGCCATCCGGTACGTCAGCGAAAGTGGTGAAATTGAGACGGAAACCTTCGACCTGGTCGTACTTTCCGTCGGCCTCGAGACCGCTCCCGAAGTGGTTGCCCTGGCTGAATCGCTCGATGTGGGACTCACACCGGGCAACTTCTGCGAGACCCCGACGTTTTCCCCGGTCTCCACCAGCCGAAACGGCATTTACGTTTGCGGCGCCTTCCAGGGGCCCAAGGACATTCCCACGGCCGTCGTGGACGCCAGCGCCTCGGCCGCCGCTGCCGGCGAGTTGCTCAGCGAAGCGCGCAATACCCAAACCCGCACGGCCGAGGTGATCCCCGAAATCAATGTGCGCGGAGACCGTCCCCGCGTGGGGGTCTTCGTCTGCAACTGCGGCATCAACATCGCCGGTGTGGTGGACGTCCCGGCCGTGCGCGACTATGCCGCCACCCTGCCCTTTGTGGAGTACGTGACCGACAACATGTACACCTGCAGCCAGGACACCCAGGACAGCATGACGGCCATCATCCGCGAGAAAAATCTCAACCGGGTGGTCGTGGCGGCCTGTACGCCCAAGACCCACGAGCCGCTGTTCCAGGAAACCCTGATCAATGCGGGACTCAACAAATACTTGTTTGAAATGGTCAACATCCGCAACCAGGATTCCTGGGTGCATAAGAACAATCCCGATATTGCCACCCAGAAGGCCAAGGATCTGGTGCGCATGGCCGTTAACAAAGTGGCCCTGAAGGAACCCTTGACCGAAACCGAACTGACCGTCGGCCAGACCACCATGGTCATCGGCGGCGGCATCGCCGGCATGACGGCGGCCCTGAGTCTGGCCCGCCAGGGCTACGAGACCCACCTGGTGGAACGGACGGACCAGCTCGGCGGCCAAGCCAACAGTCTTTACCGGACCTGGAAGGGAGAGAACATCCAAAACGGCCTTGCCGACTTGATCTCCCAGGTGAAGGCCGAAAAACGGCTCCAGGTGCACATGAACACGCAGCTGACCCATGTGGATGGCTTTGTCGGCAATTTCAAAACCGTTATTAAAAACGGTGGCGGCGAAGCCACCATCGAGCATGGTGTTGCCGTGGTGGCCACCGGTGCCGAGGAACTCAAACCCACCGAATATCTGTACGGTGAAGATCCACGGATCGTGACCAGTCTGGAGTTGGATCGTAAAATGCTGTCCGGCGACGCCATGCTCGGCAATCTCGGCGCGGCGGTGTTCATCCAGTGTGTCGGCTCCCGTGAGCCCCAACGCCCCTATTGCAGCCGCGTCTGCTGCACCCATTCCATCGAAAGCGCTCTGGCCATCAAGGAAAAAAGCCCGGAGGCCAATGTCTATATTCTCTATCGGGATATCCGGACCTACGGCGAACGGGAAACCTTGTACAAAAAAGCCCGTGCCGCCGGTGTGATCTTCATCCGCTACGACCTGGACAACAAGCCCCAGGTGGTGCGCGACGGGGATCGTCTGGCGGTGCGCGTCACCGACCATGTGCTGGGCTTCCCCCTGGAAATCACCACGGACCTGGTCACCCTGGCATCGGCGATTGTTCCCTATGCCGACGAACAGCTGGCCCAGTTTTTCAAGATTCCGCTCAACGACGACGGATTTTTTGTCGAAAAACACGCCAAGCTCGGTCCTTGCGAATTCGCCACCGATGGGGTCTTTCTCTGCGGGCTGGCCCATTATCCCAAATCCATCGACGAAGCCATCTCCCAGGGCAAGGCGGCCGCCTCCCGGGCGGTGACCTTGCTGGCCCAGGAGAACATCTTCACCAGCGGAGAAGTGGCCTCGGTGGATCCGCAAATGTGCTCCAGCTGCGGGGTTTGTGTTTCCATCTGTCCCTATTCGGCGCCCAGCTTCATCGCCGCCGACGCACGCATGTTTGCCGGCCGGGCCACCATCAACGCCGCACTGTGTAAGGGCTGCGGCCTGTGCGTGGCATCCTGCCGGTCCGGCGCGATCCATCTCAGGGGCTTCGACAACAACCAGATTTTCGCCATGCTCGATGCGATCTAACGATGCTATCTAATTCGATGCCGCCCGGTGGGGAAAAAAGCGACCCGCCGGGCGGATCCGAACACAAGGAGAAGAACCATGACTGAATGGGAACCGAAAATCGTGGCCTTTCTGTGCAACTGGTGCAGTTATGGAGCCGCCGATCTGGCCGGTGTCAGCCGGATGCAGTATCCGGCCAACGTGCGCATCATCCGCATCCCCTGTACGGGCCGGATGAGTCCGAAATTTGCCCTGGCGGCCTTTCGCAATGGGGCCGACGGCGTCTGGGTGTCCGGGTGACATCCGGGGGACTGCCATTACCTGGAAGGTAATTACTACGCCCGTCGGAAATTTGCCCTGTTCACCAATTTACTGGATTACATGGGGATCGAACGCGATCGCCTACACATGTCATGGGTGTCTTCGGCTGAAGCCACCAAGTTTATCGATGTCGTGACCCGGGTGA
>NZ_BBCC01000364.1 GCF_001311845.1 Desulfosarcina cetonica JCM 12296
ACCACGACTTCGGGAAGAACTTCGTCGGCCACGGCCGCAATGTCCTTTTCACTGGGCTTGCCCACGAAGACCAGCCGGTGGCGGGGGCACTTCTCGACGGCCTTGAGCCCTTCGGTAAGTTTTTCCGGCGTGTAATGGTCGTAATCGATGGTGGACAGGTTGTTGACCAGGCGAACATGTCCGAAATGCGCTCGCAGGCCCGACAGCCCACGCAACCGACATTGCAGACCGTCTTGACATCCTTGCCCGCATCCAGGTTGGAGCACTCGACCACCAGCATGCGCTCGCTCTTGAACGGCGCCATGGTGATGATGTTGCGCGGACACGCCTTGGCGCAGGCCCCGCAGCCCACGCACTTCTCATAGTCCACCCGGGCCAGCCCGTCCTCGACGTGGATGGCATCGAAATTACACGCCCGGGTGCAGTCGCCGAATCCCAGGCACCCGTAGGTGCAGCCCTGGACATCGGTCACCAGGTTGGCGGCGACGCAACGCTGTTCGCCAAAATAGGGGCTGCGGCCCAGGCGATCGTTGAAGTGGGCGCCGCAGTGGACCACCGGACGCCAGGGAAAACTCGCCTCCGCGTCCACGCCCATCACGTCGGCCAGGGCCTTGACGCAACTTTCGCCGCCGACCGTGCACTTGTTCACCGGCGCGTTGTCGTTGACGATCGCCTCGGCGTATTCACCACAGCCCACGTATCCGCAACCGCCGCAGTTGGCACCCGGCAGCACATCGATGGCCGCATCGATGCGCGGATCGACTTCCACATGAAAGGCCCGATTGGCCCATCCCAGAACGAATGACAGCACCAGCGCCATGGCCAGCATGGTCGTGGCCGCCAGCCCGATAATTACCCAAGACATGTTAACCCCCGATTTGCATTGATGGGTGGGACGCCGGTGTCACGGCAGGAATCTGCATTGCCTGCGACAGACGCAGCCCATCCGATCCGTTCAGCACACTGGATGCCTGTTTCTGTTCGACGGCGGCCGGTTCCGGCTTGGCCGTCATGGCCTTGCGCAGTCCCGAATCGACGCCGGTAAATCCCATGAAGGCCATGGCCAGGATGCCACCGATGACCAGGGCGATGGCCGCACCGCGGAACGGCTTGGGAATGTCGCACAGTTCGAGTTCCTCCCGCAGGCCGGCCATGATCACGATGGCGATGGTAAAGCCCACGCCGCCGAAAAAGGCCAGGGTCAAGGCGCGGCCCAGATCCCAGCGGTCGGCCGGATTCTCGACGCCGACCACGTGACTCATGATGGTCAGACAGGCGAAGAGGATGGCGCAGTTGGTGGTGATCAGCGGCAAGAAGACGCCGAAGGCCTTGTACAGCAAGGGGAAGAAGCGTCTGACGTACATCTCCACGAACTGTACCGAGGCGGCGATGGCGAAGATGTAGACGATGTAGCTCAAGATGGTCAGATCGACATGGGCCGCCGATTCGGCCGACATGAAGAGGCTGGCCGCCAGCCGGGTCAATGGCGCGCCGGGCATCAGCACGAAGGTCGTGATGCTCCAGGACAAAAAGGCGGCGATGGTGATGACGAAGGTCACGGCGGCGCCCATGCCAAAGGCCATGCTGACCCGCCGGGAGACACCGATGAAGGGGCAGATGCCCACGAAATAGTACAACACGAAGTTGTTGATCAGGGCCGCCCCCAGGGCGATGAGCAGAATATCGATAAGATAGTTCATGGTGTGGTCGGCTCCCTACGCTTTGTTGGCGCTCTTGCGAGCGGTAAACCAGTTGACGCAGCCCAGCAGAATCCCGAAGGTGAGAAACGCGCCGGGCGGCAGCACCATGATGACCCAGTCCGGCCAGACGGCGGGCAGGACCCGCAGGCCGAACAGGCAACCGGTGCCGAGAATCTCGCGAACGGCGGCGATGCTGGAGAGCGCCAGGCCGAATCCCAGGCTCTGGCCGATGGCATCGGCGGCGGCGATGCCGGCTGACTGCTTGGACGCGACCACCTCACAACGGCAGATGATGATGCAGTTGACGATGATCAGCGGGATGTACGGCCCGAGGGTTTTGCTCATCTGATAGAGATAGGCGGCCAAAAGCCGGTCGGCGATGGTCACGAAGGTGGCGATGGTCAGGGTGAAAATGACGATTCGCAGGTGCGGTTTAAGCAGATCCCGGATCAGGCTGGTGATCACGTTGGCGCACAGCAGCACGAAAGCCACGGCGCTGGCCATGGTCAGCGCGGCCATGAGGCTGTTGGTGACGGCCAGGGTCGGACACATGCCGAGCAGCTGGCGATAGACCGGGTTTTCCGGCAGGATGCCTTGAATAAAACGTTCCGCCGCAGTGGGTTGGTCAGCCATTGGCGTTGCCCCCTTTCCCCTTATCGGCCAGTGGTTGGCGCAGATCCGTGATGGTGGAATTGATCAGTGTGGTGACGCTGCGCGATGAAATCGTGGCGCCGGTGACGGCATCGATTTCACCCGGCTTGGTTTTTCCGGTCTTGACCACCACCAGGGGGGCGCCGGCCGGGATGTTGATAAACTGGCCCCGCCAGGTGTCGGTGATGATCTTGTTGCCCAGTCCCGGGGGTCTCCTTCTGGTCAAGCACGAACAGGCCCGTGATGGTGGAAAGATCCGGGGAGAGGCCCACCAGAAGTTCGATGGTATCGGCATATCCCTGACCCTTGGCCTTGACCACCCAGCCCTTGGGCTTTCCCTGATAGCTGGCCTGGTAGACGCTGTAGAATTTTTCAGTGGTCGGTTTCTTGACCGCGATCTGTTGGGGGACGATGTCCAGCTGCTGATTCTCGGCGGCCATTTTCTGGGCCTCGGCGCTGCCCAGGACCAGCTCCGGCACCTTTCTAAGGGTTTCGTTCAATTTGTTCTGTTCGATGACCGGGCCAAGGGCCAGTTGCACACCGGCCAGGGCGACACCGAACCCGACTGCCAGAAAGA
>NZ_BBCC01000365.1 GCF_001311845.1 Desulfosarcina cetonica JCM 12296
ATCACCTCGGTGACAACCTGAAGATACTTTGAGGCCTCGGCCGATGAAATCCAGGAAAAGTGCAGCCTTTCGGGTTCCAGGCCCATGTATTCGAGTTGGTTTTTCAAAAGGGTGAATCGTCTTCTGGCGTACAAGTTCCCCTCGATATAATGGCAATCCCCGGGATGGCAACCGGATACCCATACCCCGTCGGCCCCATTCATGAAGGCGGCCAGGATAAACTTGGGGCTGACCCGTCCCGAACAGGGAACGCGGATCACGCGTGTGTTGGGGGGATGCTGGAAACGGCTGACGCCAGCCAGATCGGCGGCTCCGTAGGTGCACCAGTTGCAAAAAAAACTCACGATTTTGGGTTCCCAATCACTCATCTTGTTCCTCCCCTAAATTATACCGCTTCATTAAGTTCGAAAATTTGGGCAAAAATCTGATCATTGTCGAACCCCTTGAGGTGGATCGCACCCGACCGGCAGGAAGCCACACACAGGCCGCAGCCCTTGCAGAGCACGGGATTGATCTGGGCCTTGCCCGCATGCATGCGCGCTTCAGCATCAATGAATGATGGTGCTGAATAGGGGCAAATGGAAACGCACACCCCACAGGCGCTGCACAACATCGGATCGGTTTTGGCCACCTGGCCGCTGGTATTGATGGCTTTGCGCGCCAAAAGGGTCGTGGCCCGGGAAGCTGCGGCCTTGCCCTGGGCGATGGCCTCGTCGATGGGCTTGGGATAGTGGGCCAGCCCGCATAAAAACACCCCGTCGGTGGCGAATTCCGACGGACCGAGCTTGGCGTGCTTCTCAACGAAAAAGCCGTCGTCATTGACCGGGATCTTGAAAAAGCGGGCCAGGGCATCGTTTTCGGGTGGAACGATGGCCGTGGCCAATGTCAGCAGGTCGGTTTCAATCTCAAGGGGACGACCGAGCACATGGTCCGTTACGGTCACAAAGACGCGATTGCCATCCACCTTGACCACCGGCTTATCGTCCACCGAATAGCGAATGAAAATAATGCCTTTTTCACGGGCCTCGGCGTACAAATACTCCCGTTCGCCATAGGTTCGGATATCGCGGTAGAGAATAAATACGTCCGTGTCAGGATTGCGCGCCTTGAGCATCAGGGCGTTGTCGATGGAATGGGTGCAGCAGACCCGGCTACAATAGGGCTGTTCCGGCTCCCGCGATCCCACGCACTGGATGAAAACCGCCGTGCCCAAGGTATCCAGCGCCGGATCCTTTTCGATAAACCGGCGATCCAGTTCCAGGCTGGTGAGAATTCTCGGATTGCTGCCGTAGCCATATTCATGGGGTACCAGCGGCATGGCACCGGTGGCGATGACGGTGACACCGTGATCGACGGCGGTTTGCATGTCTCCGGCGGTCAAGGTGGAGGTAAAGCTGCCCACAAAGCCGTCCACCTTGCTTAACGTCGCGTGGTAATGCACACGGATATGATCGTTTTGCTCCACCTCGGCCACCATCTGGCGCAACCTCGGACTGATCGCTTCGCCGTCGGCGGTACGAAAGAGATTCAACGCCTGCCCGCCGAGCCGGCCGGTTTGTTCCACGATATGGGTCTCATAGCCCTGGTTGGCCAGGCTCAGGGCCGCGGCCATGCCGGAAATACCGCCGCCGATGACCATGGCCGACTGGCCGATGACCAATTCCGCCTCTTCCAACGGTTCCATCAGGGCCACCTTGGCAATGGCCATGCGCACCAAATCCTTGGCCTTGGCCGTGGCCAGGTCGGGATTGTTGCGATGTACCCAGGAATCGTGGTTGCGAATGTTGACGAACTCGAACAGGTATTTGTTGAGCCCCGCATTGATCAAGGTCTCCTGGAACAGCGGCTCATGGGTCTTGGGCGTGCAGGCCGCCACCACCACCCGGTTGAGACCTTTCTCCTTGATCATCTGGGTCATGATATCCTGGGTATCCTGGGAGCAGGTGTACAGGTTGTCGGCCACATATTCCACATAGGGTAGGGTGGCCGCATAATCCCTGACCGCCGGCACGTCCACGATACCGCCGATGTTGATGCCGCAATGGCAAACAAAGACGCCCACCCGTGGACGCTCGCCGGTCACATTGACCTGGGGCACCACCTCACGCGTCTTGGTGAGCGTAAACTTGGCGGAGCTTAACATCTCGCCGGCCGCCACGGCGGCGGCACTGGCATCGACCACGCTCTGGGGGATGTCGCGCGGCCCCTGGAAGGCACCACACACGAAAATGCCGGGCCTTGAGGTCGCCACCGGCGAGAAATTGGAAGTGGCGCAAAAATTCCCGGGCGTCAGTGAGATGTCGAGCCGCCCGGCCAGATCGACCAGATCCTGGGAAATTTCCAGGCCCACGGAAAGAATCAGCATGTCGAATTGCTCTTCCACCGTCCGGCCGTCGTCCAGCACGTAGCGCACGAAAACGTCGTCCGTGCCTGGCACGCTATCCACGGTGTGCACCCGGCTGCGGATGAAGCGGATGCCGTGTTTGCCCTTGGCATCGTTGTAGGCCCGTTCGAAGTCCTTGCCGTGGGTGCGCATGTCCATGTAGAAGATGGCGCAGTCCAGGGGCTGGGCCGAATGCTCCTTGGCGATCACCGCTTCCTTGATGGCGTACATGCAGCACACCGATGAGCAATACCCATTGCCGCAACGGTTTTGATCCCGCGAGCCCACGCACTGCAGCCAGGCGATTTTTTTCGGTTCCCGGTGATCGGACAGACGCACCAGATGCCCGGTGGTGGGGCCGGACGCGGCCAGGATGCGTTCGAATTCAATGGAACTCATCACGTTGGGATTCTTGCCATAGCCGAGGAAATCCAGCCCGGACGGATCATAGGGGGTAAAACCCGGCGAAAGAATCACCGCGCCGACGTCAAGCTCGATCTGCCGGTCCTGCATTTGATGGGTCT
>NZ_BBCC01000366.1 GCF_001311845.1 Desulfosarcina cetonica JCM 12296
AGGCCAAGGTCCCCGCCTGCCGGATGACGCCGGCCAGTTGCCGCAGCCCGTCCAGGTGGTCGTCGGAATCCACCCGCAGGGTGCGGTGGGAACCGCTGCCAAGGGGGTAATCCACGGTGCGTTCTCAACCACGACCATGGCGACCCCGCTTTCGGCCATCAAGCGGTAATGGTCGAGCAGCATATCGCTGACCGTGCCGCCTTGACCGGCA
Organism: Desulfosarcina cetonica JCM 12296; assembly: GCF_001311845.1. Taxonomy (GTDB): domain Bacteria; phylum Desulfobacterota; class Desulfobacteria; order Desulfobacterales; family Desulfosarcinaceae; genus Desulfosarcina; species Desulfosarcina cetonica. Next base: position 212 of record NZ_BBCC01000366.1, read on the forward strand.
TACCCCAGGTAGAGCGGGGCCATGATGAGCCGATTCTTCAGGGTTACGCCCTGGATGGTAAGCGGCGTGAAAAGGTGAGCATGCATGGTGTTTTCTCCTTTGGTTGGATCAATAGCATCAAGATTGTGGCCCCGCATCCGGGGGCAAACGATTTCCGCCAAGTGTGGTGACGCACAGACGACAACGGATATTGGGAAGGTGACACCATCTTACCCTCCCATGGGAACCCATGGCAAGTCTGAAACCGGTTGACAGGTGCAGGACGGCCGATTATGTTAGCTAACTAATTATTAGCTAACTAACTAAATAGGACGCCGTCATGTCGACGAAAACGGAAAATTCCGCCCAACTGGCCACCGGCCATCTGCTGGCCCAGGTCTGCCGATTGGTCGCGCCCGCCGACGGGTTCAGATGGAACGGATCGGCCTCTACCATGCCCAGGGGATGATCCTGTTCCGACTCTGGCAGGCGGACGGCATTCCTCAACGGGTCCTGGCCCATGACATGCACGTCACGCCGCCCACGGCCAGCAGCACCCTCCGGCGGATGGAGCGCGACGGCTGGATCGAGCGGCGCCGTGACCCGGCCGACCACCGGGTGGTGCGCGTCTTCCTGACCGAGAAATCCAGACGCCTGCACGATGCGGCGCATGCCTCCTTCGCGGCGCTGGAGCGGGAAATGACGGCGATTCTGACCGAGGGCGAGCACGACGTCCTGCGGCGTTGCCTGCTCAAAGTCCAGCACTACCTGATCGCGGCCGGCGGGGAGGATAGCGGTTTGGGTTGCCTGTCAACGGTTCCACCGTCGGAGGGAAAAGCCAAGGGGGCACCACCATGAAATCACTGATGCGTCTTTACGGCTTTCTGCGGCCGTACCGGATCCCGGCCAGCATCTCCCTCAGCCTTCTGGTCGCCATGGTTGCGGCGGATCTGTTGATCCCCCGCCTGACCCAACGCATCATCGATCAGGCATCGCCGCCGGCAACCTGCACGTGGTCGTCACCACGGCCCTGATCATGGTTGCCGCATCACTCCTCTCGGCGGCCCTCGCGGTGGCCAACAACCTCCTGTCGGTGAAGGTCGCCATGCTTTCGGCGCCGATATCCGCAGTGCGCTGATGCGCAAGGTGCAGACCTTCTCCTTCGCCAATCTGGACACCCTGCAGACCGGCAAGCTCATCGTGCGCTCGACGAGCGACGTCACCACGGTACAGACCATCGTCATGCTCTCCCTGCGGATTCTCACCCGGGCGCCCATCTGGGCCGTCGGCGCCATCGTGCTGCTGGTTGTCACGGCGTCCGACCTGGCCTGGATCATGGTCGCGTTCGTGCCGCTGATCATCGTCCTGGTGTATTTTTTCACCCACCGGGCGCGCCCCTATTTCTGGGGGTTCAGCAGCGCCTGGATCGGCTGAATGTCGTCCTGCAGGAAAACCTGGCCGGGATCCGCGTGGTCAAGGCCTTCGTGCGTGCCACCCACGAAAAGGCCCGCTTCGACGACGCCAACCAGGATCTGATGGCCGGGACGATCGGGGTCGGCCGACTGATGGCGGTCTTTCACCCTTCATGCTGCTGATTCTCAACCTGGCCATCGTTGCGGCGGTCTGGTTCGGCGGCGCCACGGCCATCACCGGCGGGATGTCGGTCGGCACCGTCGTGGCCGCCATCAACTATCTCTCCTTTGCCCTTTTTCCGATTCTGATGCTCACCGGCATGATCGGCCCGGTTTCGGCGGCGGATGCGTCGGCCAGCCGGATTCTCGAGGTGCTCGATGCCCAACCCCAGGCCCGCCAACGTCCCGGCGCCAACCAGACCCGGATTACCCGCGGACAAATTGTCTTTACGGACGTGAGCTTCAGCTATCCGGGCAATGGGGCCGAACCGGCCCTGTCCAACATCTCCTTTGTCGCCGAAGCCGGGCAAACGGTAGCCATCGTCGGCGCCACCGGTTCGGGGAAATCAACCCTGGTCCACCTGATCCCGCGCTTCTACGACGTCACCGCCGGCCGGATCACCATGGACGGCAGCGATATCCGTGAAATGGATCTGCCGGGGCTGCGCCGCGACATCGGCATGGTTCTCCAGGAAACGGTCCTGTTCAGCGGCACGGTGGCCGACAACATCCGCTACGGCCGGATATCGGCCAGCCCGGACGCGGTAGGGGAAGCCGCCCGCGTCGCCCAGGCCGACGCTTTCATCAGGGCGCTGCCCCAGGGATACGACACCCGTGTCGGCCAGCGCGGCGTCACCCTTTCGGGCGGCCAGCGCCAACGCATCGCCATTGCCCGGGCGATCCTGGTGCAGCCCAAAGTCCTCATCCTCGACGATGCCACCAGCGCCCTGGACATGGAAACCGAAATCCGCCTGCAAACGGCCCTCGACGCTTTTACGCATGACACCCAGACGCCCATGACCCGCCTGATCGTGGCCCAGCGCATCAGCAGCGTGCTGACGGCCGACACGATCATCGTCCTCGATCATGGACGGGTCCATGCCATGGGACCCCACCGGCAACTGCTGGCCCAAAGCGCCGTTTACCAGGACATCTATCGCTCCCAGCTCGGCGAGCCGGACAATTCAAAGGAGCATGCCCATGGCTGATGATCCCAACCGTCCATCACCGCCGGTGCGCATGACCGGCATGCCCGGGCCGGGGGGGCGGCGGACCG
>NZ_BBCC01000367.1 GCF_001311845.1 Desulfosarcina cetonica JCM 12296
CCTGGATGTAGTTCTCCAGGGAACCGGGCATGTCCATGTGCAGCACCAGGCGGATGTTGGATTTGTCTACGCCCATGCCGAAGGCGTTGGTGGCGCTGATCACCGGCACATGCCCCTCGACGAAGGTCTCGATCACGTCGCGCTTCTCCTTGGCCGCCAAGGCGCCGTGGAAGGCCTCGACCGCCACCCCATGATGCCGCAGGAAATCGCGGATCTCCTCGGTGTGGCGTCGCGTGGCCGCATAAACGACCACGCTGGCGTCACTGTCCGTGGCCAGGGTTTCGCGGACAAGGGCCAGCACCTGTTCCGGTTTCTGGGGACCGGCCACGGGCAACACCTCGAAGGTCAGGTTGTCGCGGGTCACCCCACCGCTGAAGTGTTTGAGTTCCTGCCGGAGCTGGTCGCGGAAGTGACCGGTGAGCTCGTCGACCACGTCCTGCTTGGCCGTGGCGGTGAAACCGCAGATCGGCGGCAGGGCCTGGTTGTTTTCGGCGCAAAACTCGCGAATGAAGCGCGCCGCGTAAAGGTAGTCGGGACGAAAGTCATGCCCCCACTTGGAGAGGCAATGGGCCTCGTCGAAAACCCAGCAGCCGATCTCGCGCTGCTTGAGCACCTGCTGCACCGACCGGCTGCGCAGCTGTTCCGGCGACAGGTAGAGGATCGCCACATCCCCCAGGCGTACCCGCTCCAACACGGCGCCGCGTTCCACCGGGGTCAAGAGGCCGTAGACCGCTTCGGCAAAGGGCGTCCCCGTATTTTTCACCAGGTTGTCCACCTGATCCTTCATTAGGGCCTGAAGGGGGCTGATGACGATGGTGAGCAATCCCCGGCGCCAATGCCGCACCAAGCCGGCAACTGGAAACACAGGGACTTGCCGCCGCCGGTGGGCAGGATGGCCAAAAGCGGTTCGTCGCGCATGCCGCTGACCACAATCTCGCGTTGCAAACTGCGCCCCTTGGCATCGGCCGGTTGCGGGCGAAAGGCGGAGAATCCGAAAAACCGCGTCAGATGGCCATCCGGGTCGTGGCTTTGGCGACAGTACCGGCAGGCCGGGTCCTGGCAGGCCAGATCGCGCAGTTCCCGCAATACCGACGGGATGCCGGGAAAACGATGGCGCACCCAGGGCGGCAGCACCGAGTTGGAACCGGCCACCTGCAGCCAGGCCAGGCAGTAGGCCAGCATGGGACGCCGGGCGGCGTCGGCGAGAAGTTCGGGGAGTTGCCGAATGGCGGCAGGCAGGCAGACAATGCCATCGGTGGCATCCAGAAACCAGGTTTGCGCCGCCAAAGGGGACGCCATGCCCGAGGCCCCCAGTCGGGCAAAAACCGCCGCCAACCCGTCGCCGCTGAAGCCGTTGAAGCGCGTACCGGAGAAACAAAACCGGAAAAAGTCGAGCTGCCGGGGATTTTTTGCGCCGATGGTATCGAAGCGTTCCCACTGGTCGGTGAACACGGCGGCGGCCAGGCGCGCGGCGGCCACCGGATCGTTGACGCTGGCACGCACCAGTTTGTAGTCCTTGACCAGGTGGTGGTAGGGATTCTCGGGAAAGGCCAGGGGGGATAGATAGAGGGTGTCGATGACCGGTTTTTGAAGCATCCGCAGATGGGCGTGGGCCGCCGCCAGAACCGGAAAATCGTGCCCCAGGAGATTGTGTCCGAGGATGAAATCGGCCCGATCGGCCAAGGCATCCAGGCGCGCAAGGGTCTTTTGGCCATGGGCCGGCGCCTTTTTCTCGAACACCGTATCGCCCAACACGGCGCCCACGTGCCGGATGCGTCCGGTCCGCGTGGTCTCCAGGTCCAGGAGAAGCGTTCTGGATAAAAGGGCTTGGCGCGTCATGCAGTGTCCCTGAAACCGGGTTTCCGAAAACCCGTGGCCAGTGAATTAACAATATGACCGATATCTTGGAATCGCAACCGGTTGTAGTGGGTTTGCGGCAGTTGTGTCAAGCCGCATTCGCCGCCTGGGCGGATCCCGCCCACGGCCAGCCATCCCGACAGGAAAGCGGTTGCCCGGATCGCCCTTTTGTGCCACCCTATTTCATTAACCGATTCGTAGGCAAAACATGATCGAGCAAAAGAAAGCGGATGCCCTGGCCATCCTCCACCGCATGGAACAGCACGCCGAGAACGGCGGCATCATCACCACCCCTTCCAGCGATAGCGGTGATACGTCATCGACAACCTTGGTTGACAAGTTTTTCGGGTATACCACCCAGCGGCTGACCAGCGTCGACCCGGACAAGGCCGTGGCACGAGTCCAGGCGCTGCGGCGCAAACACCCGGATTTGCGGAACGAGGAACTGGTGGAACGCCTGATCAAGGCCAAATGCCAAAAGGCCGCCACCGTCGGCGCGGCGACATCGGCCGCCAGCGTGTTCCCCGGACTGGGGACGGCAATTTCCGTCACCGTGGGGCTTGTCGTGGACATCGGCAGCACCCTGAAACTGCACGCCGAACTGGTCCTGGAGATCGCCGAGGTTTACGGGCATCGACTGGGCGAAAGCGAACGCAGTGAAGTGCTCCTGGCGGTGACCGGCTTGAGCACCGGCATGGGCCGTCTGGGCGGCTCGGCGGTCAAAGGGCTTTCCCAGAAGGTCGGTGAAATCGCCGCCCAAAAATGGCTGGCCAAGGCGGTTCCGGCCGTGGGCATGGCCGCCTCGGCCACCACCAACGTCCTGTTTACCTATGTCATCGGCAAGCGCGCGGATGCCTATTTCAACCGGGGCCCCGAGGCCCTGGGCGACATCAAGGACAACCTGCGCGCCCTGACCGGGGTGGACGAGCAAAAAATCGCCCAATGGGTGGCGGAAAGCTCGCGCAGCCTGGCCCAGGCATCGGCCAGGGCGGGCAGCGGCATGGTCGCCAGTG
>NZ_BBCC01000368.1 GCF_001311845.1 Desulfosarcina cetonica JCM 12296
AACGGCATTGTGTGCGACGGCAAAAAGCCGCCGCGCCACATGCCGGGCGTTGGCTGAACAAATGAAATTATCAGACGAAATTGCTAAAGGATTAGGTGTTGCATTAAATGAATCGTCGCTTTTAGGAGTTGAATATTCTGATGAGTTGAATTGCGCCTCAGCCACATTTTCTATTTTGACATTACCTAATGAAAAAGATTCTGAACCACCAGATTCACGTATACAGATGATATTTCATAATGTTGGGCGAATAGCAGCATCTCTGAGAAATGGATATTGGAATGATTATGATGCTGATATAGAAAAGTTTAAGTTAAATGAACTCCTTTCAGTAGTTCAATCGTTCGGTGGTCAGCCGATCTATGGATGGAATTTTTTTAATATTTTGGATGAAGAATTCTTTAAATGGAGTGATAAATTAAGCTTAGATTTCAGAAACAGAACTGGCTCAGAAAAAAACCAAATAAGCCTATTTCAAGAAGGGGCTACATTTACAAAACATTTGGACCTGTGGATTTGGTTTGAAAGTTTAAGTGTCCATGATGCAATGAAACGGGAGATTGAAATTAGTAGCTTAATTAATGGTGGCAAACGTTGGTGGGATGCAATGCATCGCGGCGATAAACGAACAGATGGTCACGGAATTTATCCAAGCAAAAGCTGATTCAGCCAACCTTTTGCTTCACCAGATTCGGGCCAAAAAGCGGCCCTCTCTGGTGAGCATGGCGTTGGGGCAGCTCTTGTTTTTGTATTTTAATTTTTTCTTGCGAGTTTTTGGTTCTGTTCCCGCTTGAAATGGATGCACAGAATTTGTAATTGATATCATTGCTTGGAATGTGCGGGTTCTTTTTGTTTGTCGGCTCTTTCGCAAGCCTGTTTCGACATCGTCGATTTGCGCCCTTCATTCTTTTCGGGCCGGGCTTGTCCGGCGTAAACCGAGCACCTCGTTTTCATCTTCCATGAAATCTCGGTGCCCCAACATCTATATGGCCTCCCCTTGTCAAGAAAAAACTTTTCCGGCGGATCGGAAGGCAAATAAAATTCATGCAACTTATTCCGTCTCTGGTTTCAGATTTCTTAACAAGCAATTCGCTGCTTCTGACTTTCGTCTTCAATCGCGGGAGTCAGCACGTTTGGATAACGCGTCTGCACCAAACATCTATCGGGATTGACTGATTTGCCGTAAGGTTCTTTGACAATCAGCGTGCCGCCTTAGGACGGCTTCAGAATATATTTCGGGTCCCTTATTCCGGCGCAGTCAAAAGAATCGGCTCGCCGCCATGGGCGTCCAGTTAGGGTGTCACTCGGATAAGGGGTAGAACGCGATCATCACTTGTAAAGCTATCCGTATTCGTGGATGGAACCGGAAGATGCCTCCAATCAAGCGCATTGAGCTTCGGGCATAGGGTCCACTCTTTTTTCGCAGTCTGGGCTGCATGTCATTAATTGAGAGGATCAGATCCGCCCGCATGATCTCAGTTAGGCCGCAAGCTGGCACCCTCCGGATCCAAACCTATTGGTCGAAGAATCGTTTCATATCGAATGCCTCTTTGTTTTTGAGCATGAAATAGATGGCTCGGCCCAACTTGTGGGTGAAAATCCCCAGGGCCTTGCCTTTGTTATATTTACGTTCCAGTTTGGAAACGAAATACTTGGCCTCGGATGAATCCCTGAGCATGAGAATCGCGGCTTCCTTGATCGCCCACTTGAGATGATGGTTCCCGATTTTCTTGTTGGTGTGTCCGGCCCATTTGCCATCAGATTCTTTTACGGGCCGGACCAGCCTGGCGTAGGATGAAAAATCCTGTACCCGAGGAAAACGTTTGATATCGTGGATTTCATAAAGGATCACAAGCGCCAGGATTTGCCCGACACCGGGGATCGATCTGAGCAAGAACAGCGTATGGTAATCGTGCTGACGGGCAGTTTTCTCTATATGCCATTCGAGTTTCTTGAGGGTCTGGTTCAAGGCGTTGATCATTTCCAGATCCACCTCAACGCTTTTCCTGACGGCAGGATCATCAAAGCGTTCGGCAACGCGTCGTGATTATATTTACGCGACAACTTTTTCTTGAATGCCGGCAGATTGTATTGTGTGTTGGTATTGGTAATATGGGCGACCAGCTCACCGCATCGTCTTGAAATATACATACGTCTTCGCAACAGATCCCGCGTGGCCCGCCATTCAGCAGGGTAGGAATACGCCGTGGGGAAATTGCCACCTTTAAGCAGCATGGCAATCTTGTAGGAATCGATTTTATCGTTTTTTGTTTTGCCACCGTGAATGGCCTTCATGTACAATACATGACCGAGGACAAAGTCAATTTTGTGATCGGCGCACAAATCAGCAAGCCAGTACCAGCAGAAGACGCATTCAACCCCGACAACGACGTCTTCGAGGAAGGGAAAGACCAGTTCAAAAAACGATTCAGGGTCGGTTTTGATGTTAACATGGACCACGACTTTTCCCTTGTGGTTCAGGATGCAGACATACATTTTCCTGGCATGCAGATCGACACCGCAATAGTATTTGTGCTGCTGATTGTAAAATTTCATAGTGTGCCTCCTTTTGCTTGGGTATTTTTGTTGGGGATAACAAAAGATTACCGTTGCAAGTGAAAGGGGGCAACCCCGCATCATGTTTTCTGTGAATATTCAAAGTAGCAGGAAGCATGATGCGGGGTTTAACTTCGGCCCCGTTTTCTTTGGGAGGCCATAACTAGTATCAAGGGCATTAAGGGCGACGGCAAAAAGCGTCGCGCCTTATGCCCGCCGTTAGCCAATTAGGAGTCCTCGGTGCGCAAGGAATATGGAAAAGTTCTGAGAAGTCGCTTTTTAAGACGAATGAGAGATCTCGTTCCG
>NZ_BBCC01000369.1 GCF_001311845.1 Desulfosarcina cetonica JCM 12296
TATAGAAACAAAATTCAGTTGGATTGTATGAATTCAATGGGTTACAGCTCTATTTCGTGCCATACCTGATCATTTTCCTGTATGCGTCAAAACAAAACTTCTCATTATAAATACTTCCGTTCGCATCCATATCATATTGATCATAATAAGCATATTTAAAACCTGTCGTTTAACGCATCAACATCATTAGACTTGTTGAAAGTAGGTTTTTCTGATAATGTATTGCATTATATTCGCCGGAAAGGGATTATTTGCATTACTTTATCAGGAGGCCACCATGGCGTTAGCAACCGATGTCTCGGATAAGCTCAGTGGGCTGTTTGACAAGCATCCTTGCTGGATGATCGCCTCCTTGGCCGAGCAGTTGGACTATTCTGTACCTTCTGTCAGGCGGTTTTTGGCAAGGATCGGTTACTACAGTAGTTTCACCCACAACGGGCGCTGGTACACACTGGCTTCAATACCCCGCTTCGAACATCAAGGATTATGGTTTTATAAAGACATCGGCTTCTCACGCGCAGGGAGCCTGACCGATACCCTTGTTCTTTTGGTGTCGGGCAGCGCGGCAGGGATGAGCGCCGAACAACTTGGAAAAACGCTACGCTGCCGCTGCCATTCGGTTCTGGTGGCATTGGTCCGTCAAGGCCGGCTGCAGCGACAAAAGCTGGGGCGCTCATTTGTCTACCTTGCAGCCGATGGCGAAACTGCCGCCGCTCAGTCTCGGGCGATTCAAAAAACCGACAGGATCCAACTGCCTGCCGAGATGGCGGTTTTGGTGCTGGTCGAGTTTATTCGCCGCCCCGACGCCGGCTTCGGCCAATTAGCACAAGCGATCACACGGCGCACCGGCGTGCGTATCGACGCCGGACAAGTCAAGGCACTGTTCGAACGGCACGGTTTAAAAAAAACAGCGTAAACTCCGGTGCGGCAGCTTTGGCGGCGTTGAACCGGTGTCTGGAGCGGCTTGGTCAGGAGACCCGGCCGGCCAGCTTGTTTGCCCGGGTACCGATGGTTCGATTCCGACCGGAGCGCGATGCCTGTCTGTGCGACAGCAAACTCAATGTGCAAAAAACGCGGAGAAAGACCGTGCTGAGCATGATTACGCCGTTTACCGCACATGAGACCATCCTTGAATGTCCACAATGCAGTCGCCGTTTCCATTCTGAAGCCTTGCGCCGCCTGGTACCGCGCTGCTGCAATGTAGCCTGGGATGTGCTGGTTTTTGTCGGTCGCGCTTTGTTCGAGCAACACCAAAATATCGAACAGGTTCGCCAGGAGCTTTTCGTCCGCCATGTCGATCTATGTGCATCGGAAATCGAATACCTGGGACAAAAATTTATCACCTATCTGGCCATCGCCCATCGTCGGGCAACGCCAAGAATCAATCGGGCCATGCAGCTTTCCGGTGGCTACATTCTGCACCTGGACGCCACCCACGAGGCAGACGCGCCGGCCTTGATGACGGGCCTGGACAGCCTGAGTCAGTTTGTACTGGCCAATGGAAAACTGCCCAGCGAACGGTCCGAATACATCATCCCGTTTTTAAAGCGGCTGCGCCGTGACTACGGCGAGCCCATCGCCTGCGTCCACGACATGGGCACCGGCATCCTTAAAGCAGTGGCAGCGGTCTTTCCCAACAGCCGGGACTTTATCTGCCATTTTCACTTTCTGCGCGATGTGGGCAAAGACCTGATCGAGCCTTGCTACAGCAAGCTGCGAAGCTGTCTGCGAACGCATGCAGCCACCACAAAGTTCAGTGCCCTGGTGCGTCAGGTCCGCCAGCAGCTTGAGCCGCACAGCATCGGTGCCCAGCAGTTGGCAAAATTGATCCAGCGTGCCGAGCCCCTTTCTGACATGGCGTTGCTGCCCCTGGTGTCGACCTACTCGCTGGCCCTATGGTGTTTGCAAGGCAAGCAAAACGGCGACGGTTACGGTTTTCCTTTTGATCGTCCATTGCTGGAATTTGCACAGCGGCTGTTGATATTGATCGAGTATTTGCCGGACCTGGTTCAGCGTCTGCCCGCCAAGGATCGGACCGGCAATCGAATCTTTTATAAATTGGTCCGCCAGGTTATCGATGTTGTCCAGGATCCCGTATTCGAGCCAGCCGTTGAAGAGCTACGCTGGCGCTGTCGGCTCTTTGACGATCTACGGGAGAAGATGCGCATCGCCTTACCTGACGGCGACAAAGGCCTTAATGATGAGGGCAGCAGCCAGGCCATGGACAACATCAAAAAAGGTGTTGGCCAGTTCCGTCGACGACTGGACACCAACACCAAATTCGCCGACGATCCGCTGTGCCGAAAAGTTGCCAAACAGATCGACCAGTATGGTGCGAAGCTTTTTACCGATCCTATAGAAATCAATACACCGACAGGAGCTGCAACGATCTATCCGCAACGGACCAACAATATCCTCGAACAGTTTTTTCGTCGCCAGCGACGCGAATATCGTCGAAGAACCGGCAACAACAGCATGCGCAAAAGATTGCAGACCATGCTGGCCGACACCCCGCTGGTAAAAAACCTGAGCAATCCGGATTACGTGGATATCCTGCTCCACGGCAATTCGACCCTGGAGGAACTGTTTGCCGAAATAGAGATGAATGGTGAAAAATGTGACACGAAATCAGTCCCCGATACCGAAAGACTTCTGCCCGGCTTCCGACCTTTATCAAACCTGCCAAGCCTGCCGGAGCAAATTGTCCGGTTGGCTACAACGGGGTAGAAAATGCTTCAATCCAACTGAATTTTGTGGCAATA
>NZ_BBCC01000370.1 GCF_001311845.1 Desulfosarcina cetonica JCM 12296
CAAGCAAGGAATGGTCGGTCATGGAACGTTCCCTCTATGTTTATGGCAACCCTTGGTTGTCATGCATGCATGTCACAACCGCTCGATGAGATGAAGAATCTCCACGGTGTTATGCTTGTTTAGGTACCCCTTGGCACCGATCTGCAGGGCTTCCTGGCTGAATTTATTCTCATCCAGGTTGGAAAGAATGATGATGCGTGCATCGGCGTCCCGGGCCAAAATCAGTCGTGCGGCGGCAATGCCATCCATCCCCCGCATGGTAATATCCATGGTAACGATATCCGGTTTCAAAATCGTATACTGGGCAACGGCATCATCCCCGCTTTTGGCTTCTCCGATAACCGTATGACCCGCAGCGCTCAATGTTTGCTTGATCATTTTTCGCATGATCGAAGAATCATCCACCACGAGGATTGTCTTTCCCATCCGCCTCATCCTTATTCACCCGAACCGTGTAATCCATCTGCCCGGGTAGGGTCGCGCCTTGCCCCCGGGCAATAAACGTTAATGCATGATTTTGGGGCGTTTCATGGACTTGAGCTTTTTGATTTCATCTGCCATGAGCACCCGCTCGAAATCCAGCAGGATCAGCAATCGCTCTTCCAGCTTGCATACGCCCCCGATATACTGACGCTTCAAACCGGAAACGACGATATCGGGCGGCGGTTTGATGCTGCTGACAGGCACGTTCAAGACCTTGGTGACCCGATCGACCACGAACCCGGTGACACGACCTTCGACAGTCAGGATGATGATCCATAGGGATTGGTCTTCCGGTTTGGGCTGCGCCATCAGTTTTAACCGTTTGCGAAGGTCGATCACCGGAATAATGTTGCCACGAAGATTGATCACCCCTTCCAAAAAAGCGGGAGAATCCGGGATGGCGGTAATGGCCACATCGCGGATGATTTCCTGGACGCTCAAAATGTCGACACCGAACAATTCGTCGCCGATGATAAATCCGACCAGTTGTTGATTCACCGCGGTTTCAACAGGTACCTCGGCAAACTGCGCAAAACGTTCGCTCATGGGTGATTTCTCCTTTTATTGAAACGATTCCAGACAGCATGAGCGGATGGTATCGGCCATCCGTGCACCTGGAAGGACCGTCGGGAGATCGTATTTTCGCGCAGCGCGCGTTGCGGTTTCACTGCACAGACAGGTTTTCGGATCCTGCAAAATAACCCTGCCACCGGCAGACAGGATCTGCCCGGACCCATCGACACCGTCATCTCCGATTCCGGAGAGTAAAATCCCCGTGGATCTTTCTCCCATGGCCATCGCCAGGGATGTCATCAGTTGATCGGACGCTTGATCCGCGGCAGACGAATTCGGCAGGACCAGCATTCGCAGACCATCGGCGGTGGATTGAATGGTCGTCCTTTCAAAAACGGAGGTCAGATAACAAACACCGCCATGGAGGATCTGCCATCGGTGGCCCGATTCACGCGGATCGGGCTATACTTGTCGAGATAGTGGACAAACGCCTCCACATGTAAGGGGGTTGCATAGAGCACGGCCACATAGGCTGCCGGCGTCTGCGGGTCCAACTCCGGAACCAGACCTAGCAGCGCACCATAACTGCCATAGTTGCTGCCAATGGCGAATACATGCTGGCAGGTGGCACCATTGGCCGGCATCGGCCGTTGATCCTGCTGGGCCAGCCGAAGGTAACGGATGGTGTCGATACCGGCCCGCGCGGCATTTTTCACCCGACTGATGATCAAGTCATGCTGGCTCTTCAAATCTTCGGTCAACAAGCTGGACGGTTTCTGGAGAAAATCGACGGCGCCATAGCGCAACGCTTCAAAGGTCTCCTGGGACCCCTGCCCCGTGAGGGTGCTGAACATGACGACCGGCGTGGGGCATTTGATCATAATGTGCTTGATGGCCGTCAAACCATCCATCACGGGCATATTGACATCCAAGGTCACCACATCCGGTTTGAGTTGCGGAAGCAACTCCAAGGCCTGGAGGCCATTTTGCGCCTCACCGACCACTTTCAGCTGTTCATCCGCACTGAATATTTCCTTGAGGACCTTGCGCAGTACCGTCGAGTCGTCGACAATCAGGATGGAAATGGGCCTGTCGCCACCGGAAGTGGCCGTGTCGCCTTTGGCGCTCAAGTCGGCGAAAGCATGGCAGCCCCCCCGCAGCGATGGCCTGGAAACCACCAGCGTCTCGTTGCAGTGGCAGCACGCAAAACTGTGCAGGCCCTCCTCCATGGCATCCGCGCTCAAATCGTTCCGAGATCCACATTCTTCACAAAAAATGATCATGGTCCAAATTCTTCTCCAATACCGGCAGCAAACAAATGGTGTTATCGGCAAGCCGAGGGTGGCATCCATGCCCATCCACGGACCGCATCATCCACAGACACGGTGCACACGTCCTGATGACGAGGAGGCGCTGCTCCCGATTCCCGCTTAGCTTGTCTTAGCCGCTTCAATGCGGAAGATGGCGATCTGTTGGGACAATTGCAGGGACAGCTGCTCCAGTTCATCGGTGATGCCCACGACCTCACCGGCACCGAGGGCGGTCTGGGTCGCCTTGGCAGCGGATGCATGCGCGATTTCAACCAGGTTTTTTGACCGTTGCGCCTGGAGGTCGGTGAGTTTTCTCATCTCCTCACTACGTTCCACCACGCCGCGCATTTCGGTACCCACATCTTCAGCGCCTTTCTCGGCCCTTTCAACCAGTGCCGAAATCGTTTTCGACTTCGTGATCAACTGCTCCAGGGCGGCCTGGGCGGCCTG
>NZ_BBCC01000371.1 GCF_001311845.1 Desulfosarcina cetonica JCM 12296
GGGTGTGGATCTAACGCGGTAATTTCTAATTGCAGTTAAATTGGTTAGTTGTATACATGTAAGAGTAATGCCAGCCTCCTTTCTGGGCAGCTAACCCCGCCATAATTCGATATGCCGTGCATTTTTTACGGGACAAAAGACCATCTCTTTGCTATGAAAAATCAGCAAAGGGAGGATTCCATGCACGGATTGATGGCGCAGCAACGATTTTGTGGTCGCGAGTTCAGCATTGGGGAGGTGTCGCTGATCCAGGAAGTGGTGGACACCTGTGGCGGAATCAGCCGAAATGAGCTGGCTTGCACGGTGTGTGAGCTGTTGGAATGGATGCGGCCCAATGGCAAACTTAAAACCCGTGAATGCTTGGAGCTTCTGGTGCAACTGGAGGGCAAGGGGGTCCTGAAGCTTCCGGATAAACGGCAAGACGGGAACACCAAACCCCGCAAGCGCAAAGCAGAGGTTCGAGCCAATGCACCTTACAGCGAACTTACCGGCAGCGTGGAGGATTTTACGCCGCTGGATGTGAAGCAGGTACAGACAAGGGAGCAGCGGGAGCTTTTCAAGGACCTTCTCGCCCGGTACCACTACCTTGGATATGCGATGCCTTTTGGAGCACGGATCCAATATCTGGTATATGTCGATCGCCCCCGGCGCGAAGTGGTGGGATGCCTCCAATTTTCCAGCCCTGCCTGGCGGATGAAAGCCCGGGATCAATGGATCGGCTGGGACGATAAGCGTCGGGAGGAAGGGCTGCAGCAGGTGGTCAATAACAGCCGGTTCCTGGTTATGGCATCCATCCGTAACCTGGCCAGCGCCATGCTCAGCTGTGCCCTGCGCCATCTGAAAAGCGATTGGGAGCGGCAGTACGGGGTATCGCCCCTGCTTTTGGAAACCCTTGTGGATCGGAACCGGTTCCACGGAGGCTGTTATCGCTCCGCCAACTGGATCGAGTTGGGGGAGACCACCGGGCGCGGCCGGATGGACAAGACCAACCGGCGCCGCAACGACCAGGTGAAAACCATCCTGGTCTATCCGTTGGTAAAAAATGCCGCAAGGCGCCTCAGGGACGGGAGGTAAAGGACAATGAGCGCAGCACTGGCCCTGTCGTCCTTGGAACGGTCTTATGGCAAGGGGCGGCAATATTTTGAAGGTATCGTATCTTTCCTGGATTCCAAAAAGGGCAGTGAGATGAACCTTAGTGAACTGGAGCGAGAACTTAAAAAGCGGGGCCTGGAGCTGATGCGCCAGCTGCTTCAGGAGCATGTGGACAGTCGTGGTCCCGGTCTGTGTGTTGAGGCGGTCGTTGACGCCGACGGTGTCGAGCGTTTGCGGATAAGACCTCACGAGCGGAAGGTCGAGACGGTTTTTGGCACCATTGAGGAGCACCGGGCAGGATACGGGCGGGAGGGAACCTGTAGCCTTCACCCACTGGATGCCGAACTCAACGTTCCTCCCGAGCGCTATTCGCTCGAGATGCGGCGCTGGTTGCCCTTAATACCGCAAAAAATTCCTTCGACGAAGCCGTGGAAACGATTGATCATGTCACGGGTGGATATATTCCCAAACGCCAGGTGGAGGAACTGACGCAAAGAGCAGCCCAGGACTTCGACGCTTTTTACCAAAAGCGCCGATGCAACGCTGAAGAAAACGGGCAGACAGGTCCACTGCTGGTGATCACCACCGACGGAAAGGGAGTGGTGATGCATGAGGAGGATCTCAGGGAACAGACCCGCAATGCCGCTAAAAAGCGTAAACAAAAAATGAGAACAAGGCTTTCCAAGGGGGAAAAGAAAAACTGCAAACGCATGGCCACCGTGGCGGCCGTCTACACGATCGATCCTTTCGAGCGCTCTCCCGAAGATCTGATCGCCGAAGAGGCCGGCACCGTAAGCAAGGGAAAACGTCCCCGTCCCGAACAAAAGCGCGTGTGGGCAAGCCTTGAGAAGGAACCGGAGCAGGTCATTGAGGATGCATTTGACGAGGCCAGCCGCCGGGATCCAAGCCATAAGAAGCATTGGGTCGCGTTGGTAGATGGCAACAACGCCCAGATCGATATCCTCGAGCGAATTGCCAAGAAAAGGGGCGTGAATATGACGATCATCGTCGATATCGTTCACGTCATTGAATATTTGTGGAAGGCCGGCAGGGTGTTCCACCCGGGATCCGGACCCGAGCTTGAAGGCTGGGTTCGCCATCGTCTTCTTGCCGTCCTTAATGGGAAAGCCGGTTTGATGGCAGGGGGGATGCGCCGTAGCGCCACCCTAAAGGGATTGGATAAAAAGGCCCGCGAACCGGTAGATACGTGCGCAACCTACCTGATCAACAAGTCTCCTTATCTTCACTACAATCATTACCTCTCGCAAGGGTTCCCCATTGCCACAGGCGTTATAGAGGGAGCGTGCAGGCATCTCGTCAAAGATCGCCTCGAAATTACGGGAGCAAAATGGAAGCTTCCAAGCGCCGAGGCCGTGCTTCGACTTCGGGCCTTGCGCGCAAGCCACGACTTTGATGAATACTGGACCTTTCATGAGGCTTGCGAATACAAACGGAATCATCAGAATCTTTATGCTGGAGGGGTCGTTCCACGAACCTCAACGGCTCATCTTCCTTCCAATCGCGATCACTTGAAAGTAATCAAGTAGCATCATCCGGTAGACAAGATGTAGCATGGACTGCTTCAAACAGTATTTTTAAGCGTTGTAAAAGATCCGCACCC
>NZ_BBCC01000372.1 GCF_001311845.1 Desulfosarcina cetonica JCM 12296
CCGCCGACGGCGATGGGGGACAGCCGAACCGCCTGGCGGCGGGACAGGTGATCCTCGATTTCCGCCCAGCTCAGAAACAGCTCCCCGGCCTCGACGCACAGCCGTCCGTCGGCCTTGGCTTTCTCCACGTTGATCTGGGCGGTTTCGGCGTTCTTCTCGGCAATTCTGGCCAGTTCGGCGGGATCCTCGGCGATTACCACACCGTTTTTGGGCAGGTAGTCGAATAGGGTATCCATGTGGTCGAAGATCAGCGGCGTGAGACTCTCGATGCCGGGAAACACGCCCTGGTCACGAATGCGCTGGACGATATCGCGGGCCGTGGTGCGTGGCAGCTCCTGCTCAATGGCCCGTGCCCGGAAACGATTGACGATTTCGTCCAGGCGATCCTTCTCCAGGGTCACCTCGCGGGCCGGCAGGATCACCGCTTCGTCGAGGTGTTCCTGGCTGCGCTGGGAAGCGGGCGAAAAAAACCGGATGCTCTCGGCAAAATCGCCGAACAGCTCGATGCGCAACGGACGGTCGTAAAGGGGGGAGAAAATGTCGATAATCCCCCCGCGAACGCAAAAATCGCCGGGTTCCTCCACCACCACGCTGCGGGTGTAGCCGCCGGCCACCAGTTTGGCGACCAGGCGGTCCGGCTCGAACTCCTCCTCGGCGATGATCAACTCGGCGGCATCGGCCAGCACGCTACGTGGCATCAAGCGCTGGCGCAGGGCCGCGGCTGTCGTGACCGTCACGCGGGGCTCGCTTTCGGCGATCAGGCCGTACAACACCCCGATCCGCCGGGCAGCGGTTTCATTGTGATAGGACATGAATTTGAACGGCGAGAGGTTGTAGGCCGGTAGGAGCACGCTCTCCGGCACACCCTCGCCGCTGAAGAAGTCGATCTCGGCCTGGCGTTGTTCGGCAACCTTGGCCGATGCGGTTACCAGGAGCACCGGCGCGGCCAGCATGCGCCTTGCGGTTGCGGCCAGGTAGGCGGCTGCGCTGCCGCTGACGCCGGTCACCACCAATGGGTCACGGCGGGCCGCGATGGCTTGGACGACGTCGCTACATGCGGTTTCTTTTTGATTCTGGTCCGTAAACACGATACTGGGTCTTTCTGTTTTTGGCCGGCCTAGGTCAGCTGGTCGGACAGCTGATTCGTACTTGGCGGTTCCGCGGTTCGCGTCCGCGCGCCGGCGCCACGAATTCAAAGGGGATTCAGGATATTATCCTGTATCCCCTTTTTTGTTCCCGCCCCATTCATATCCGCATAGTAGGGCAAATTCGGCCCGGTTGGCAAACAGAATACGGATAATTTCGCGGCCAACATCTTCGGTTTGGTGGCCGGTCACGCTTGTAGCCGATCTTAAGACTGACAATCAATAGCAAAAAGCTCGTGTTAACATAGTGCACCACACGGACAGTTGCACGGATGGTCTCAATTTTTTACTTGGCTGTTAGACCACAAACAATGCTGGAGCGGTTTTGTTGATCGTTCAAGAATTGATGAAGCTGTAAAAAAGTTGTATTTCCGACGGATTCGTAAGAAGCCCGAGATCAAGGCTTGCGAATCCCGAGGATGAGGCGTACTTTTGCGTACGCCGCAGTGACGAGATGAAGCGTAACGCCGATATCGGGCTTCTTACGAATCCGTCAATATTGATTGCTATCTTCGTAGGGTCTGCCGGTGTGAAAGACTCGACGGTGTAACCAATCTTCACAGTAAAACGATTGTTCAATTGGGATATCTGACACAAATTGTAACACCAACGATAATGAGAAATTATTTAACATGCTGAATTTTTACGATAATTACTAAATACGATTTTTTGCATAATGTTTGCATTAGAGAACTTCTGCTCTGCCGCCCATTCAATTGCATCGCTAATATTGGACTGGTCCGCGTTGTGAAAGATACAATCATCACAGAAAAAAAGATGCCTAAATGGTTTCGTAATCGCCGGGTGCAAACGCATTGAATACACAATGAAGTTGTCTTCAATGCACCTGCTATCCGGCTTTTTTTGCCTATAAATTAGGAGGTAGAGGGAAATTTAATGGCTGATATCTTTCTGTTATTAGGATTGGGTGTTTTCATAATTGGAGGCATTGCATTTTTAATTGCAGCTTTCAAAACTAGTATGCTTTGGGGCTTGGGTTGTCTCTTTATTGCTCCAATTCAAATAATATATTTATTCGTCCATTGGGATAGCGCAAAGAAAGCATTTCTATCTCAATTGTAGGTGGGGCGATAATGCTTTATTCAGCATATCTTCAAGGAAGAATAAATCTCTGATCCTTCAAGGTATAGAATTTAATAAGCATGGAGAGGCCAAATGGCCCCTTGACCCAATTTTACGTTCTTTTCAACAGGTGGGAGACAGAGACGGTGGTAGACAGTGTAACAGGGACAGGGTGATGAAAATATGCGATGCTATATAATTTTCTAAAGAAATGCATAAAAACATCCCCGTCCCCGATTTCACATAACATTTACTCCTTTAAACATAACCAGTCAAATCCAGCCGACACAAAAAGCCGTGCGGCTGATTTGTGGTGTTGGTGCTCATATTGACTTGTTTTCCGTTCTTTATTTTGCACGTTTTTGGTTTGTGCTTGCTTGAAGGGACTGCACCGAATCTGTAAGTTCATCAAGGCTTATATTTTGCAGTTTCTTTTTGCTTGTTTGTTTTTTTAAAAG
>NZ_BBCC01000373.1 GCF_001311845.1 Desulfosarcina cetonica JCM 12296
TTAAATGGGAAACATGTTGGCGACGTTGATGTCTATTACTTGAAAAAACCCCCCGTGTGTGAGCCGGAGCCGTTTCTTGAAGAAGAAGATCGCCTGCTGCGAGCAATTGGAGAACGATTAAGCAAGGTATTGTGGTTAAAGCGCTCGGAAGAGGCGTTGAAAGAGAGCGAATCCCGTTATCGCATCCTCACCGAGCAAGTGGCTGAAGGGGTCGCCCTGGTACAAGATTTTCATTTTCAGTATGTTAATCCAGCGTTTTGCAAAATATTCAACGTTCCATCGATTCAGGAACTGATCGGTCAGTCGTTGAGTCGTTTGCCAGCGACTGCCCCTGACGATATCGCTCGACTCTATGGCGCAGTCGGAAAAGGTGTCATCGAAAGAAAAGTTGAAGAGATTTACATGCTCGATCGACCCGATAAGCGTAGTTGGATTCAGGTCTGCCATAGTCCGATCGTATTCCAGGGAAATGCGGCATTGTTGTCTACATTCAAGGATATCACCGAAATTAAAGAACAACAATTGGCCGCGCAGCATATGGCGGATAAATTAGACAATGAAAACCGCGTTTTACGCTCTTCTTTGAAGGAGCGTTTCAGACTTGGCGGTATTCTTGGCCGTTCTCCGGCAATGCAGCATGTTTATGAGCTGATCCTGAAGGCGGCGGCGACGGATGCCAACGTTGCTGTTTTTGGAGAATCCGGTTCAGGCAAAGAACTCGTTGCCAGAGCCATCCATGATTTCAGCGATCGCAAAAGCAAGCGCTTTGTTGCCGTTAACTGTGGCGCGTTGCAGGAGTCTTTATTTGAACGAGAATTTTTTGGTCACCGTAAAGGTGCCTTTTCCAGCGCCCATGCCGATTCTCCCGGGTATTTGGACATGGCCGATGGCGGTACGCTGTTTTTAGACGAGGTGACAGAATTAACAATCAATATGCAGGCCAAGCTTCTGCGTGCGATCGAGGGCAGCGGATATCATGCCGTGGGGGGGACCGAGCCGAATAAGTCGGATTTCAGAATTATATCCGCGTCTCACTCGGCTTTAGATGATAATGTCAGCAAGGGCTTGATGAGAAGTGACTTTTATTACCGCATCCAAGTGATCCAGATCCAGCTCCCCCCTTTACGCCTCCGAAAGCAAGACCTGCCACTGTTGGTTGAGCATTTTTTGCGACAAATGAAAGTCCCCTCAGGCTTAAAAAGGGTTCCAGGGCACATCATGGACGCTCTCATTTCATATGATTGGCCAGGCAATGTTCGCGAATTGCGCAACGTCCTGCAAAGATACATCACAATAGGCAATCTTGAATTCTTGTCGCCCGGGCAAACTCAAAAAACAGTTGCTGCAAAAGCTGACTTGGATCTTCGCAAGGCGATAGATCAAGTGGAGCAAGACCTCATCACAAAAGCAATCAGTCAAGCAGATGGAAATCGAACAAAGGCCGCCGCCTTGCTTGGCATATCCCGCAGAGCGCTCTTCAGGAAGTTAAGCCCGTCTTGAGTGCCACAATCGCCCATATGGGCGATTTCGCCCGAACAAATAAAATTAATTAAATACAAATAGTTAAGCATAATTAACTACTATCCATAGTGGGCGATTCCGCCCATTATTACACCCGCCCCATTTTGCCAATTCTATTTTTTATCATTATTACAATATCTTATAAAATTTCTGCAAGGTGGCATCACCATTGCTCAGTTAGCGTGTCCAGAAAACAATGAATCATAAAACATCAATGGAGCCTGGGAAAAAATGGAATTGGTTAAAAATAAAGCGTCAGGCAAAATTTTCATCGTTCTTGATGATTCCGGGGGTGATGAATTTTTGGTGATCACTCCCGATGGAAAAATAAAAACCTTAGAACGCCGGTTGTTTGCCAGCATAGACATGTTGGATCAAGGAAATCCAATGTTGGATCATCGCGTTTCGCTGGCCCAGAGAGGGACCTACGCTGACTACGTTGGTGATTAAGGGTAGGAAAACAAAAAATGATCCTATGTGAAAGGAGTTATTCAATGAATCCAGATCCTTTTGGAAACCTTACCGACTGGGCGCCGGTTATCGATCTCTTTGAAGAATTGGCAGATAGCGGTCAACTGGAAAAGATCCAACCTGGCATGATTCGAATCTTACGTTTCAAAGGAAATTGGCGGCTTCGCGAAGAGGTTTTAAAGCGTGTTGGAGAAATCCAGATGCCTTCAAAGGAATTGATCTCCGCCGTTCTATCCGTTTTGACGGATGACAACGTTTATTATGATGCCAGAGTAATCGCTGGGAATGCCCTTTGTGATCTTTTGAGAAACAGCCGCCCAGGGCATTGCGACGAATTAATTACATTGGTGAAGAAATCCGTTGGAAAACTAAAGACCAACATTCAGCCGCCTTTTTTTGATGACACGTTGAGCCGGCTTCACATGGCTGCGGAGGGCCGGACGGTTTTGGAAAACTAGCCGCCAGAACATTGGCAATCGAAAGGAATAAATGATGGAAAATAAGAGAAAAGCACCAATCGAAGGTGAAGGGCTATGTGTCAATTGTGGTGACAACGATCATTGTCAATTCCCGGACTTTGGCAAACGAATAATCTACTGTGAAGAATATTATTGCGAATTTCCAAATGAACGTGAAGGGAAAAGAATAAACACCATTTTTTCCCATCCAATCC
>NZ_BBCC01000374.1 GCF_001311845.1 Desulfosarcina cetonica JCM 12296
GGCACGCAGGAGGGCAGGGCGAAGAGACAGTCCATGGGTTGGCCGTCGGCCGATCGGAGCATGTAGTCGATGCCGGCCGCGCCGAGCACGTTGGCGATCTCATGGGGATCGGCGATTACCGTGGTGGTGCCGCAGGGCGCCACGGCGCGGGCGAATTCGGTGACACTGACCATGGAACTTTCGATGTGCACATGGGCGTCGATGAAACCGGGGGCCACATACCGGCCGCCGAGATCCAGCGTTTCCTTGGCCGGATAATCACCGAATCCGATGACATAACCGTCCTTGATGGCGATGCTGCCACTCTGGATACGGCCGGAAAAGACATTGACGATGCGGGCGCCTGTCAGCAGCAGGTCGACCGCTGCATCGCCGCGGGCGGCCGCGATGATCGTATTGCGGTCCATGGGGGCTCCTTTGGGGTTGGCTTGCGATGGGTGACTCAGCCGGCCTGGGTTTCCCGGATGTCCCGGGCGATGCGGTTGACCTGGGCCATGACGGCGTTGATGTCCATGTCGGTCAGCTGGCGATCGCGTACCAATAGGCGGCCGTCGACCAGCACGTGGCGCACGTCGGCACCGCTGGCGGCATAAACGATATGCGACGCCGGGTGGTACATGGGTGTCAGGTGCGGCGCTTGCGTGTCCATGACGATGATGTCGGCCTGCTTGCCGACTTCCAGCGATCCGATCCGATTCTCCAGGCCGATGGCCCGGGCGCCTCGATGGTGGCCATGCGCAATGCGCTGGCCGCGTCGAGAACCGTGGGGTCACTGCCGGCCACCTTGTGCAGCTTGGCCGCCGTGGCTATTTCGCCGAACAGGTCCAGGTCGTTGTTGCTGGCGCAGCGTCGGTACCCAGTCCCACGGAAATGCCCCGCGCCCGCATGCGGGGGACCGGGGCGATGCCCGAGGCCAGCTTCATGTTGCTTTCCGGGCAATGGGCCACGCCGCAGCCCGCGCCGGCCATGCGGTCGATATCGGCTTCGTCCAGCCAGACGCAGTGGGCCAAAAGTCCGGGCGTCGAGAATGCCCAATTGCGCCAGGCGGGCGATGGGGCTCAGACCCTTGTCGGCCACGGACTGATCCCGTTCGAAACGGTTTCGGCGGCATGTACCTGGAACAACACGCCCAGCTCATTGGCGGCCCGCTTGGCGGCCGTGAGGGTTGTATCGCCGCAGGTGTAGGGCGCATGGCAGAAAATCGCCGGTTGGATCAAGGCCGAGCGTTCGCGCCACTTTTGGACATAGGCCCGGGCATGGGCTACGTTTTGGGCCGGATCGGGCACGCCGGGGGCGGGGAAGTCGATCACCCCCTGTCCCAAGACGGCGCGCAGACCGGTTTCGGCAACCGCCTCGGCCACGGCATCTTCGTGAAAATAGCCCCCGCAGCAGCAGGTGGTGCCGCCAAGCAGCAGTTCGGCGCAGGCCAGCCGGGTTCCCCAGTGTACCGCTTCCGGTTCGATGAAACGGGCTTCGGCCGGAAAGATGTGTTCGTTCAGCCAGGTCATCAGCGGCAGATCGTCGGCCAGCCCGCGGAAGAGGGTCATGGGCAGGTGGGTGTGGATGTTCACCAGACCGGGCATGACGATGCCGCCGGCGGCGTCGATGCGCAGCGGCGCTTCGGGCGGCGGCGCCTGGCAGGTGGGTTCAATGGCGGCGATGCGACCCTCGCGGATGCCGATCCATCCTGCCGGGAGGGTTCGCATGTCCGCATCCAGGGTCAGGAGGGTGCCGTTATGGATGATCGTATCGAAGGTCATTTCAACGCTCTCGGATTTCATTGGCGATCTGCCGGGCGTTGGCCATGATTTGTTCCAGGTCCAGGTGCAGCAGCTGCCGGTTTTTCATCAACACCCGGCCGGCCACCACCGTCGCCCAGACGTCGCCGCCGTTCACCGCGTAAACCAGGTGGGATGCCGGGTGGTACAGGGGCGTCAGATGGGGCTTTTGGGTATCGATGACGATGATGTCGGCCTGCTTGCCGATCTCGATGCTGCCGGTGATGCCGTCCAGGCCCAGGGCGCGGGCCCCGTCAATGGTGGCCATGCGCAAAACCCGGGACGCATCCATCACCGTGGGGTCCAGGCGGCTGGCCTTGTGCAGCTTGGCGGCCATGTCCATTTCGGCGAACAGATCCAGGTTGTTGTTGCTCGAACAGCCGTCGGTGCCCAGGCCCACACAGATGCCGCGCGCCAAAAGATCGGGAATCGGGGCGATGCCCGAGGCCAGTTTCATGTTGCTCTCCGGGTTGTGGGCCACCTTGACGTCATGGGTGGCCAGCAGCGCCATGTCCCGGTCGTCGAGAACCACGCAGTGGCAGGCCAAAAGGTTGGCATCCAGCACGTCCAGGCTGGCCAGATGCTGAACCGGGGTGACGCCGTAACGCTTGCGGATATCGTCCACCTCGCTCTGGGTTTCCGAAAGGTGAATCACCAGGGGCGTCCGATTCTCGTGGGCGATCGCGGCGGCCTCGGTCAACAGGTCCGGGGCGCACAGGTAGGGCGAGTGGGGCTCCACGGCAATGGTCACCAGGGGATCGTTCCGCCAGGTGTCGATCAGCTGGCGGGTGTAGGCAAATCCTTTTTCAATGGGGCCGTAATTGGGCGAGGGGAAGTCGTAGAGCACCTAGCCG
>NZ_BBCC01000375.1 GCF_001311845.1 Desulfosarcina cetonica JCM 12296
CGCAGGCCCGTGCGCCCCCCCGGAGAAAGGTCGTCGGTCTTGCGGGGCCGCTTGTTGGCCGTATAGTTGGCCACCATGGAATCGACATTGCCCGAGGTGATACCGAAGAACAGACGCGGCGCGCCCAGCCGCTTGAAATCATCGACGCTGCGCCAATCCGGCTGGGCAATGATGCCCACCCGGAAGCCGCTTGCCACCAGCACCCGGCCGATCAACGCCACCCCAAAGGCCGGATGATCCACGTAGGCATCCCCGGTGATCAGGATGATGTCCAGCGCATCCCAACCCCATGGTTGCATATCCGATCGTGACATCGGCAAAAAATTATTCGCCATGGCAACCCGTTCCGTTACAGGATTGATGGACTTCCTCACGCCATCAGCAACCCGGCGGCGAAAAGCAGCCCCAGAATCAGCAGGTTTCGCGCACTTTCTCCGATCAAGATGTTCAATTCCCGGCCGCTCCAAATGACGCACATTTTTCTCCAGGAGCGGTAATGGAACAAAAGGTAAAACGAAGGCAATATGGCGGCCCAGGCCGATTCTTGCGCAAAAGAAAGGCACAGCAGACAGGCCGCGATGCCGTTGATCAGATAAAGCCACTTTCCAAACAGCCGGCCAAACAGGACAATGGAGGTGTGTTTCCGGCAGGCCTTGTCGTTTTCGTAATCGCGGAAATTGTTGATGATCAAGATATTGACGGCAGGCAAGCCAACAATGAAGCCGGCCACGAAAACCAATGGTCCGAAAGATCCGGCCTGAACATAAAAAGAGAAAACAACCGCGACCAGGCCGAAAAAAATAAGTACAAATAAATCGCCCCATCCGTGGTACGCCAGCGGCCAGGGCCCCGCGGTATAGGCCAGCAGCGACACCACGCAGAGGGCACCCACGAGCACCATTTCCCAGCCACCGTAGTAAATCAGACCGGAGCCGAAGAGGCATGCCAGACCAATGACCACGGCCGTGCCGATAAGCATGGATGGGGGCGAAATCCAACCGGAGGCCACGGCACGCGCCGGACCGAGCCGATCCGCGTTATCCGTTTTCTTGGCAAAATCAAAATAGTCGTTGCTGAAATTGGAAGCGATCTGGGCCAGGAGCGCAAAAAGCAGGCAAAGCACCGCCGGGACGAGCTTGAATTGACCGAAATGGGCCGCCAGGGCGGAGGCCACAAGGACCGGCACGGACCCGGCGGCCAGTGTCTTTGGACGGGACGCCAGCATCCAGGCACGGATGGAATTGGTTTTGACTGCGTTCATCATTTTCGACGCCACCGGCCGTTTTCACCGGAAGCGCATCTTATTCCTTGAGCACCTCCGGCCGATGGTGGTACAGGAGCGCCCGGACCCCAAAAACGGTTTAAAAAGCCTAAATTCGGTCCGATCACCACCGATCACCTGGAGGTTGTTGTGCCCATTTATTATGTTGACGGTAAATTCGTACCGGCCGAGAAAGCGGTCATCCCAGTGGACGATCTGGCCCTTTTACGCGGCATCGGCGTGTTCGATCTGTTGCGCACCCACGGCGGCAAGCCCTACTTTCTGGACGCCCATATCGACCGCTTGGAAAACTCGGCGCGCAAAATCCAATTACCCCTGCCCTGGTCCCATGACGAGATCGCCGCGGTGGTCCAAGCCACCCTGGCGAAAAACGATATTCCCGAAGCCAATATCCGCATCGTGGTCACCGGCGGCTCCAGTACCGACTTCATGACCCCGTCGGGCAAGCCCCGCCTCGTGGTACTGGTTTCGCCGATTCCCAAACTGCCCGACAGCTGGTACACGGACGGCGTCAAAATCACCTCCTGGGAAGTCGAACGTCCCATTCCCGGCGCCAAGAGCATCGACTACATCTCGGCCAGCCTGGCCCTCAAGAAAGCCGCCGCGGCCGGGGCCATCGAAGCCCTTTATGTCGATCGCAACGGTTTGGCCCTGGAGTGCACCACATCCAACATTTTCGCCTTTGTGGGCGGCCGGTTGGTGACGCCCGGCCGGGGGATTCTCTCCGGCGTGACCCGCAAGGTGGTCCTCGAACTGGCCGAAGGCCTGTTTCCCATCGAGGTGCGCGACATCTCCCGCAGCGAGCTGCAGGCCGCCGACGAGGTGTTCATCACCGGGACCAGCAAGGGCTTGGTGCCGGTGGTTCAGGTGGATGACCGCACCATCGGTTCCGGCCGGCCGGGAAAGCACACCCGCCAACTGATGACGGCCATGCAGGATTACACCGAGAAACACTAGCGGCACCTGACCGATCAACACCGGCACCGTTAGCGTGCCAAGCCCAGAATCCGCTGGGCCTGCGTCCAGACCGGTGTTTCCGCAAGGCGGACATCCCGCTCCAGGGACGTTTGGAGGCGTTCGAAGACTCGCGCCACCAACCGCTCCCGACCGGCGGCCAGCCGGATCAATCCCTGAAGTAAAAAAAAACTCAGGAGCAGAACCAAGGCGATGGTCCAGAAGGCGTGGACGAAAAAGTCGCTGGAGAGGATTGTGTTGCTAAAGAAGTTCATGGCCGTCAACCAGCCGGCATAGCCCAACACCGCCAGCGTCGGCAGATTGAAGAGCAGCTGGACGGTGACGCTGCTCAGCCGCCGGCCGGCCTGCTCCAGTTCCGCCTCCAGGGCCGCGTTCCAGGC
>NZ_BBCC01000376.1 GCF_001311845.1 Desulfosarcina cetonica JCM 12296
AGATCGGCAAAGCCCATTTGCCGCAAGAACCTAGCCCCGGCCGCGGCATGATCCTTTTCCAAACGGGCCAGGTCGTGAATCCGGGCCGCACAGCGGATTCGGGCCACATCCAGGCGGCCACCGGCGGCCAGCACCGCATCGCCCAGCCGCCCGGCGATCCGGGCCACCTGGCGGCAATGATCATCGATGGCTTGCGGCAGGCGGCAAACCGTCGTCATGAGCAGATCACACTCCCTGTCGGTGAGTATTTCCGCCATGGCCGCACGTTCGGTCAGCCGATCGAAATCCGTGGGCGTATCCATATCCAGCAGCGCGCCCTCGTCGGCCAGGGGAACATCCCGCGCCTCGGCCGTGAAACGGTCCAGAACCGTCTTGAGGCCACCCCGGCCGTCATGCGCCAGGATCGCCGGTTTCAGGGACCGTGGATCAGGGGGGATGGCCGCGCTCGTCCCCGACACAAGGATAGATGACGGCGGCCGGCGTTTCGGTCAATGCCGCCAACAGGCGTTTTACCGTATACGGCCGTACCAGGGGGATGTCCACCGGATGGACGAAGAAGGCCGGGCAGGCATCCGGCAAATCGCCCACGCCGGCCAGCACCGATGAGAACATGCCGCTGTCATGATCGGGATTGTGGACGATGCGCACGGGCGCTTGCCCAAGGGCGGCGCGGATGTCATCGGCCCGGAATCCGGTGACCACATGGATGTCGGCCACGCCAAGGGACCGGTACAGGGAGACCACGCGGTCAAGGGCCGTTCGGCCGCCCAATTCGAGCAACGGCTTGAAGCGTCCCATGCGCGAGGCATATCCGGCGGCGAGAATCACAGCCGATGGGCTGTGGTCATCGGTCATGGGGAGATCCTTTCCGGCGCGGTGATCGCATGGCAGGTCGGCGGTGTCAACCGCGTCCTTCCACCAGCGCCAGGTACTCGGCTTCGGTGAAGAGGGTGACCCCCAGGCGCTTGGCCTTTTCCAGCTTGGTGGCACCGACCTTTTCGCCGCACACCAGGTAGTCGGTGTTGCCGCTCACCGCCGTCTGCACCTTGGCGCCCAGGGCTCTGGCGCCGGCCTGCATGGCCTCACGGGTGCCGTGGATCATCTTGCCGGTGAAGACGATGCCCTTGCCGGCAATGGGGCTGTCGGCGGCAGCCTGCTCGGAAGCCAGGGGCGTGCGCACCAGGTTGAAGTCAAGCTCGAGCATGTGCGCCATCAACGGCCTGAGGCGCATCAGATCCTCGGCGATGGATTTGCTGGTGATCGCGCCGAAGCCCTTGATTTCCGCGATCGCGGAATCGTCCAGGGTGAGAACTGTCTCGATGGGGAAATGGGCCAACAACTTGCGGCTGTCCCCGGTGCCGAGATCGCTGATGCCAAAGGCGGCCAGAAATCGCCAGTCCTCCACCGGCCGGGTGCGGCTGATGGTGATGGCCTCGGCCAGGTTGCGGGATTGCACCGGCCCGAAGCCCATGGCGACGAAATCCGCCTCGGTGAGCCGGTAAATCGCCTCCAGGGTGGTGTGGCCATTTTCCACGAGACGCTGGATGGTTTTGATCCCGAACCAATCGGCATTGCCCAGGATGCGGAACCAGTGACTGATGCGTTGCTCGATCTGCGCCCGGCAGGCCGGGTTGGTGCACTTGAGAAAATCGTTCTGCCAGGAGAGCGGGCTGTCGCAGGACGGGCAGGTGTCAGGCAAATGGACCTCGCCGCGCGCCTCGAGCACCGCTTCCAGCTTGGGAATGACCTCACCGCTGCGAATGATTTCGATACGCGTGCCCGTGCCGATGCCTTGGCTGCGGATGTTGCCGGCGTGATGGGCCGTGACCCGGCGAATGGTGGCGCCGGACAGGGAGACCGGGGCCACGATCATCACCGGGGTGACATTGCCCGTGCGACCCACCTGCCATTGCACCTCCTCGACCGTCGTTTCGGCCGTGTCGCCCTTGCTTTTGATGGCGATCTGCCAGCGATAGTGGTGGGCCGTGGCGCCCATCCGGGCCTTCAGACGTTCGTCGGTCACTTCGGCCACGACCCCGTCGGTGGGATAGTCCACCTCGGCCTGAAGCGCTTCTGCAAGCTGGCGGCGCTCCTCGATCAATTGTTGGCCGGTGACGATTCGCGACTTGATCTGGCTGTAGGGCAGGAAACGCACCATGCCGGCTTCCAGGGCTTTGCGGGCATTTTCATTGAGCGTATCCGAGGAGACGATGCCGACCACCATGTTGCGCGGGTGCTCGAAGAACTCGGCCATGTGGGTGTCGAAATAGGATTTGACCACCACGATTTCGCCCACGCCTTGCCCGCGGCCGCCGATGGGCTTCACCCCCTTGGCAAAGGCACTGGAAATCTCATAGCCGACTTCGCCGTTGCCGCGGGTGGCGAACACCTCGCCGTCGTCCCGCCCGGCCAGACCGTCCAGCTTGGGGGTCAGCCGGAAGGTCAGATCGGTGATGCCCAGGGCATCGGCCTCCTTCTGTACCCGGTTCACGAACCGCTCCAGTTGCTCGCGGTTGTAGGCCTTTTCGATGGAGAGCATGGGGGCCGGGTGGCGCACCTGCTGCCGGCCGCCGAACGCCTCCGGTTCCACGGCCTGCAGGAACGCGTGGCCGG
>NZ_BBCC01000377.1 GCF_001311845.1 Desulfosarcina cetonica JCM 12296
CCTTTGGGTGGCCGCGGCCATGGCCTGGGCGACGGCATAGGTGCCGGCCGCCGTGGCGTCGATCTCGAAAACGCCCATGGGACCGTTCCAGACCAGGGTCTTGGCCTCCGCGATGATCTTCTCGAAGGCGGCAATGGAGGCGGGCCCGATATCCAGGCCGCTGGCGCTCTCCGGAATCGCCTCGACCGGCGTGGGCGTCAAGACGCCGACCTGACGGGCGGCGAAATCGAACCGATCGCTGCACTGGCAATCCACCGGCAGCACCAGTTTGTCACCGCCCCGGGAAAGCAGTTGGCCGGCCAGTTCGACCTTGTCCGCTTCGACCAGGGACTTGCCGATTTCCCAGCCCTTGGCCTTGAAGAAGGTGTAGGCCATACCGCCGCCGATGATCAAGCGGTCCACCTTGGGCAGCAGATTGGCGATCACATCGATCTTACCGGAAATCTTGGCACCGCCCAGAATCGCCACGAAGGGCCGCTGGGGCGTTTCCAGGGCATCCCCCAGATAGGCGATTTCCTTTTCGACCAGAAGCCCCATGGCACAGGTATCGACAAAGTGGGTCACCCCCTCGGTGGAGGCGTGCGCCCGGTGGGCGGTACCGAAGGCATCATTGACATACAGATCGGCCAGGGCGGCCAAGGCGCGGGCGAATTCGGGATCGTTGTCCGTCTCCGCCTTGTGGAAGCGCAGGTTTTCCAGCAGCAGGACCTGCCCGTCGGCCAGGGCGGCCACCGCGCTTTCGACGGCCGGACCGATGCAATCCCCGGCAAAGGCCACCGGTTGTCCCAGCAGCCCTTCCAAGGCGACCGCGCAGGGCTTCAGGGAGAGTTCCGGAACGATCTTTCCCTTGGGGCGGCCCAGGTGAGACATGAGAATCAACCGACCGCCGCGCTCCAGGATAAAGCGGATCGTCGGCAGGGCGGCGCGCAGGCGTTTGTCGTTGGCCACGCGTCCCTTTTCCAGGGGAACGTTGAAATCGACCCGCATGAGAACGCGGCGTCCACGGACATCAAGATCGGAAACGGAAAGTTTGGCCATGGGTTCCTCCTTGGCGTGGTTTCAACACGATACCCATCCCTATCGGCGCCGAAGTACGACCAGGATGGATCATCCCGTTTGTTTTTTGGCGGATAATGCTTTTTTGCGGGACCAGCGCTCGAAAAATCCCAGCATGCCCGAGGCATAGGCCCGGTCGACAATCTCCTCCCGGACGGTGATGCCGCTGCGATCGGCCATGGCTTTTCTCAGGCAGGCGGTCTTGTAGCAGCAGGGCATGCAGGATTCGGGACTCTGCCGCAGGCCCTCGGGTCCCATGGGAAAAACAGCCTCAAGATCACCATAACAGGGGGGAAACTTTTTCTGATTGACCGTCATTTCTATCGCCTCACATCAGCCTGCCGGCAGATGGATGAATCCTTGGCCGGCAGCGGGTTCAGGGGATATCCAACTCGCTCTTGATCCCGGTCATGTGCCCATGGTCGGCAAAGCTGTAATACCCTTCGGCCCCGATAATCAGGTGCTCATGCACGGTGATGCCCATCAGGCTGAAAGCCTGCACCAATCGACGGGTGATGGCCATGTCGTCCGGTGACGGGGTCGGATCGCCGGAGGGATGGTTGTGGGCGAAAATCACCGCGGCCGCCGAATGGGCCAGCGCCGCCTGGACCACCTCCCGCGGGTAGACCGCGCTGGCGGTCACCGTGCCGGTGAAGAGAATTTCGTCGGCCACCACCCGGTTTTTGGCATCCAGGTAGACCGCCATGAACGACTCCCTTTTTTTATCACGGATGGTGTGCTCGAGGTAGTCGAAAAGCTCGCGCGAATTGGCCAGCAGCCGTTTTCCGGTCAATTGCCGTTTGAGGTAGCGGCGGCCGACCGCCGGCACCAGCTTGAGACCGATCAGCGTCTTCGGGCCGATGCCCGGTACCTGGCAGAGATCCTCGGGCGCGGCGTCAAGCACCCCTTGCAGGGTCTTGAACCGGCGCATGGCCGCCTTGGCCGCTTCCTTGCAATCCTTACGCGGTGTTGCCAGGGTGAGCAAAAGTTCGATCACCTCATAGTCGTGAAAGCCATCCAGGCCGGAGCGCAGGAAGCGCTCGCGCAACCGCTGACGGTGCCCCGCTCCCTTGTGCGGCGGTTTTTTCTCATCCTGCGTCACCGCTTGCGCGCCTCCCCTACATAACAAGCATTAAAGATGAAGCGTAACGCCGATATCGGGCTTGTTACGAATCCGTCAAGTTTCGTCAAGCTCCTGCTTGAGATCACGCGTCATCAACTGATAAAGCGCCGCCTTGGGGTCCAGTTCGTCGTAAAGCACATGGTAGATGGCGTGGGAGATGGGCATCTCCACCCCCAATTTGCGTGACAGGTTGTACACCGAACGGGCGGTTTTGACGCCCTCGGCGACCATATGCATCTCGGCCAAGAGATCATTGAGCTTGCGCCCCTGCCCGATCTGTTTGCCGACCGTGTGGTTGCGGCTCAGATCGCCGGTGCAGGTGAGGATCAGGTCACCGACGCCGGCCAGGCCGGTGAAGGTGCGCGGCTGGGCGCCCATGGCCAGTCCCAGCCGGCGGATTTCCACCAGCCCGCGGGTGATCAGGG
>NZ_BBCC01000378.1 GCF_001311845.1 Desulfosarcina cetonica JCM 12296
CCGCCGGCCAGACCGATCTGATCGGGCTGGCGCGCGTGCTGTGGTCCGATCCCGAGTGGCCGCGCAAGGTTCGCGATGGCCGCGAAGCCGAGATCCTTCACTGTACCCCGGATTGCGGCGAGGCCTGCATGCAGATGGTCATGAAGGGCCGTCCGGCCTTTTGCGTGCGCTGGCCGGCCGAGAAGATGAAGACCTGGAAGGAGAAGTTCAGTTGACCCCGTCCTGGGTGCGGATGGAACAGGCCAACCCAAAGGAGGCGCCATGGCAACACGGAACGGAACGATGATGCAGTACTTCCACTGGTACATCACCGCCGGAGACAATCTATGGCAAAAGGTTGCCGAGGAGGCGGCGCATCTGGCCGAGGCCGGAATCACCGCCCTATGCTGCCGCCGGCTTACAAGGGCACTGCCGGTATCGATGATGTGGGCTACGGGCCCTACGATCTCTACGACTTGGGGGAGTTTTCGCAGAAGGGTAGTGTGCCGACCAAATACGGCAGCCGTCAAGATTACCTGGCGGCCATCACGCAGCCCACGCCGCCGGCATCGAGATTTATGCGGACATGGTCTTCAACCACCGCGGCGGGGCCGACCGCACCGAATGGGTCAAGGCCATCCGCGTCCTTCCCGGGGATCGCCGCTTTACCACGGGGGAGGAGGAATGGATCGAAGCCTACACCGAATTCCGGTTTCCCGGGCGAAAGGCGACGTACTCCGACTTCACCTGGCACTATCGCCATTTCGACGGTGTGGATTGGGCCGAGAATTTGAATGAGCATTCGATTTTCAAGTTCCTCGGCCCGGACAAGGACTGGGAGAAGCTGGTGGGGGACGAGAACGGCAACTACGATTACCTGATGTATTCGGACCTGGACATGAACCACCCGGAGGTGCGCACCGAACTGGCCCGCTGGGGCGCCTGGTACCTGTCGACCACCGGTGTGGACGGCTTCCGGCTGGACGCCGTCAAACACATCCAATACAGTTTTTTCCGCAGCTGGCTGGACCACATGCGCAAGATCGCCGGACGGCCGCTCTTTGCCGTGGGCGAGTACTGGAACCCCGACAACGTGGAACTGCTGCACGAATACATCCGCTGTACCCAAGGCACGATGAGCCTCTTCGACGCGCCGCTGCACCGCAATTTCCACGAGGCCTCGCGAGCCGGCGGTTATTATGACATGCGCCGCATCCTGGACAACACCTTGATGCAGCAGCAGCCCGCCCTGGCGGTCACCCTGGTGGAAAATCACGACACCCAGCCCCTGCAAGCCCTGGAATCACCGGTGGACTTTTGGTTCAAGCCCCTGGCCTACGCCATCATCCTGTTGCGTCAGGAGGGCTACCCGTGCATCTTCTATCCCGACTACTACGGCGCCGCCTACACGGACACGGGCAAGGACGGCAAGCGCTACCCGATCACCCTGGCGCCCGTGGCCGAGCTTCCGGCCCTCTTGAAGCTGCGCCGGGAGCGGGCCTATGGCATCCAGCGCAGTTACTGGGATCATCCCGACTGCATCGGTTGGACCCGTGAAGGCGACGACGCGCATCCCGGATCCGGTCTGGCCGTGCTGCTCAGCGACGGTCCGGGTGGATCTAAATGGATGGCGGTGGGCCGCCGTCACCGGGGCTGCCGTTTCGTGGAGCATCTGGGGCGCCTTCCCGAAAGCGTTTTCATCAACGACGACGGCTGGGGCGAATTCCACGTGGGCGGCGGATCGGTGGCCGTGTGGGCGCCGGCCCCATAAGAATCGCGGGTGACGAGGGGTTCGCGTAACGCCGATATCGGGCTTTGTACGAATCCGTCATTTTTCAAAAAGTCACCACGGTTGCCCGCGCCATCCATTCACGGGCCTGATTCAGCCAATGTTTTCCGTCGCTGGCCATGGCCAGGGCTTCGGCCAGGTGGCGGGGCGTATACCCCAGCTTTTGGTTGCGGCCCAGCCCGGTAAGACAGGACGGACAGTTGGTCAGCATCACGGGGTTTTGCGCGCCGGTCTCGGCCATGCCGGTGCGAAAGGCGTCGGCCTTGTGCGCGCGCATGGCCATGGCAATATCCGGCCGGCTGAGGGCCAGGGTGCCGGCTTCGCCACAGCAGTGCGGCACCGCGGTTACCGGATGCCCCAGGCTGGCCAGAAGGTTTCCGCGCCACCATCCAGGGAGTCATGGCAGGGGGCATGGTAGAATTGGCCGGCACCGATATCCGCCGTCAGACCGTTTTCAATGGCCAGTCGGCTGACGTCGGTCAGCGGGCAGCCGAAAAGGGTTGTCGCCTGCATGCCGGCCAGGGCCTCGCGACAGGTGCCGCAGCTCACCGCCACGGCGGCGAATGCCAAATGGCCGAAGCGTTCGCGGATCTGGCTGAGGATCACCGCGGCACGCATGGCCTGGCGCCGGTGCATGTCGGCCTTGGCGTTGACCTGGGCCGGAAATCCGCAGCAGAGAAAGGGCGGCGGCAGGATTACCCGCAGGCCGGTGCGAACCAGGATGTGGATCGCCGCCAGGGAGACCCGGGCGTACAGCCGCTCGGAGCCACACCCGGGAAAGTAGAAAACCGTGCCGCGAGCCTCCCCGGCGGGGTCGATGACCACC
>NZ_BBCC01000379.1 GCF_001311845.1 Desulfosarcina cetonica JCM 12296
TCATCAAAAAGGGCCAACCAATCACTCAAGCGGACCGGGAATTACGGTGCCATTTTTAACGGATGACATTGACTGAAAACTCGGGGATTTTTGGGCATTCGGCAGCACCTGTTCCCGGCCCCTTACCTTGTTGTTGGGTGGGGATTTACATGACAACAGAATTGAAAGTGGGCGATTGGGTAACGAGCTATCACCAAGGAATTTGGCAGATTTATAGAATCCTCCAATACACAGAGAAAGACCCTCTATCAGGTCTCCCATCACCTCACACGACTATCTTTTCCAAGCGTTTTGTTTCGTCGAAGTTCAAACGCTCTTTTAGTCAGGAATGCTGTCACCCGACCTTTGTCGAAAAGCTTAACCCTGAAATATTGGCAAAACTCGAAACCTTTATCGAACAAAATGCCAAGCTACACAGGCTATTCACTGAATACAAGCCCAAGACTATCGACAGTATTTACAATGCCAGAATTGGAATACCAAAAGGGAAGACTGCTGAAGAAATAGAGACCCTATTTCCAAAAGAGCGTACATTCACCATTTTTGAAATCGAACCTTTTCTTAGGAGCCTGGGTTTTGATACTGAGGAACTACCGTCTTGGACGGCTCAATTTGTATCAAAGGGTCACGTTTGCCAAGACGGGTACCTTGTTTACAAATTCCACCGAATCATGGAATTCTGAGGCTTAATTAAAAATGACCTGTGTGGTAAGATTTGAGAAGATGTTAATATCGACCACCCAACAATGGCATTAAGGGCGACGGCAAAAGCCGCCGCGCCTTATACCAGACGTTCGCTGTTCGTAAATTTATATGAATGTAACAATTGAAAATTGTGAAATATCATTCCCATTTGATGAATACTGCCGTTCGATAATTAGTGTTCTGCCAAAGGCTGATATTGTCGGAATAGATGAAATTAGATTTGTAAATACTTTTTCCAATCAAAAATCGGATAAGGCTTATGTCGCATGTTATTTAGAGGGTAAAAGTGGAAAACAAGCAACCATTGAGATAAATACGCTCAACCTGATAAAGGATCAAATACCCGAGTATATATTTAAACGACATCAAGAAATTGCTGCGCTATTCCTGTCTGAAATTATAGCCCATGAGGTGGGGCATCACGCTCATCGTTTCAAACGGCATGGCGTAAAAAAGAATCAGGCAGAAAGGTTTGCAGAAATGTATGCAAAGGCAGGATATTATAGCTATCTAAGAGATAGGAAAAGAAAAATATTATTAGCCTATAAAATTGCCATCAATAATATCCTTCTCTATGATAAGAAAGACAGACAAATATTTTTCGAAAGCAGGCGGGAGCTTAAAGATTGGATTGAAAATAATCCAAACGGTATCAAATTCCCATGATAATTTAAATTGCAGCGAACCACCATTTCCACCAGAGCGCAGGGGGCGTGGCATTTTTGGAGTGCATAGATTTGTCGAAGCTTTTTCTATCTCAAAAGCTCTTAATATTTT
The DNA here is from genome assembly GCF_001311845.1 of Desulfosarcina cetonica JCM 12296. GTDB lineage: Bacteria > Desulfobacterota > Desulfobacteria > Desulfobacterales > Desulfosarcinaceae > Desulfosarcina > Desulfosarcina cetonica. The sequence goes on from NZ_BBCC01000379.1 coordinate 1,483, forward strand.
TTCCTGCGCCTTGGTGAAATGAAGCGTTGGCACAGAAAAAGATGATCAATTTGACTAATAGTTTTGAAAAATGAAAATCAAATTATTATGGCAACAGGATTGTTCCCATCATCATTCAAATGTGATTGCGGAGAGGAATTAGATTTTTCTGAAGGTACAATTCGTGAGATGAAAAAAATGAGCAAAAATAAGCATGCTCGCTTAGGAGAGGGAAAACACACGATCATTTTCCATGAAGGTGAAGCGAAAGAAATTCTTTGTCCTAAATTGAAGAAATGCGCAATTACAAGTTTTGAGTGATGATGCGCTTTTTGAAAACAAGAAAAGCTTATTTTTATGTAGCACATTCTGAACCGTTACATTCGTATTATCAATAAAAGGCATGAACTGAAAGCAATGGTTTCTTGTATGTTTTTAATAGGAAAAGCCGATGCGCCAACCATGCCATGCATTTGACCGCCAGGGCCGGGCGAATTTGGGAAGTCCGTTCCAAATTGTTCATAATCAAATACTTAGCTGTTCAGTGGAAGTCCTGGCGGCAACTGATAGCCACGTTCGGTCTTAGGAAATGCCATGACAAGCTTAGATGATGTTTATCGACAGTTTGGTGAAACCGCAGAGGCCGCTCAGTTATTAGAAGTTGAGTTGGGCAATATTGCGATAATGCACAATTTATTGGATAAAAATTTGATTGATGAAAAAAGTCCAGATGCTGCTGCTTCGATATTTCAAAAAATTAACAGAAGTACATTAGGTCAACTACTTAAGCAAGTTGGAAAATCAACGGATTATATAGACGAAATATATTCTAAACTTGATAATGCATTGAAAGTTAGAAACCGTTTATCTCATTCATTTTATAGGGAACATAATTTTCGACGAAATACTGAGGATGGACGCCTTATAATGCTAAATGATTTAGTTAAAATGCATGACTTGATACTTGACGCATATAGGGAATTATTGGAAATATCAAATTCTGAAATATTTGATTTTGATTATCCTATTCCAAAAGAACATATAAATATCTAAAAAACCGAACAATTTGCTGCACGGGAGCGCAAAAAGCGCGCGCCCCATGAGCAATGCGTT
>NZ_BBCC01000380.1 GCF_001311845.1 Desulfosarcina cetonica JCM 12296
CCCGGCCGGTTGGTGCGGGCGCAAAAAAGGTAGGGTGCGAATGAAACCGAATGCATCCGTGTCGATGGCCAGGGCCTCGGCCAGGGCGGCGCTGCCCGGGGAGGGCCGCTGACCGGTGGAGAGCACCACCAGGTCAAAAGTCTCGTCATGCACCGCTCCGGTTGAATCGCTCCAGCGCAAGGCCACGCGATCGTTTTCCGGCGCCTGGGCAATGGAGTGCACCCGGCCACGGACCTGGCGCAGGTTGTCGCCCACCGTTTGCGCGTAGCGCTCGAAGGATTTGCCGAAGGTGCGCAGGTCCATGTAAATGATCGTGGCTTCGAAGTCCGCGGCGGCGGCCCGCCGCGCCAGGGACACCTCCTTGAGGGCGAACATGCAGCAGACCGTGCTGCAGAAATCCGCACCCGTCTGCAGATCCCGGGACCCCACGCACTGGATCCAGGCGGCCCTGTGCACCGGCTGCTTGTCCGAGGGGCGCAGCAGCCGTCCGCCGTCCGGTCCGCTGCCGCTGAGCATGCGCTCCAGTTCCAGGCCGGTCACCACGTTGGGCACCACGCCGTAACCCATGGGATTTTTCCCCGTGGAGGGATCGAAGGCGGTCGTGCCGGTGGCCAGGACAATCGCGCCCACTGCCAGTTGCGCGTTGTTCTGGGCCTCGAAGGCGGTGAAGACGGTGGTGACCTTGGGGATCAGCGCCTCGGGATCAAAGGGCTTGATCAGGTAATCCATGGCACCGATTTTCATGGCCTCCACGGCGGTCTCCACCGTGGCGTAGGCCGTCATCATCAGGACCTGCAGCGCCGGTTGCAGCACCCGGGCCTTGTCCAATACCTCGACGCCGTCCATGCCGGGCATCTTGATGTCCAGCAGCATGAGGTGAAACGGCGCCTCGGCCAGCCGTTCCAACGCCTCGGCGCCCGAGGCGGCCATGGTGACGTGGTATCCCTCCTCATCGCCCAGCCAGGCATCCAGGGAGTTGCGGATGATCGTCTCGTCGTCCACCACGAGGATGCGAAAGGCCTTGCGGCCCGTGTCCGCCAGGTGGATCGCCCCCATGGGACAGACCGGTTCGCAGGCCCCGCAACGGGTGCAAGCATCCGGATCGATGGCATAGGTGGGGGGCATCATATGGGGTACCGGCAGATAGATCGCCTTGCGGCGGGTCAGGCCGGCATTGAAGGCATCGGGAACCTCCACCGGACAAACCGCCGCACACTCGCCGCAGCCGTTGCAGCGCTGGGGATCGACGGGTGTCGGCACGGTTTTGAGGGTTGCCTGGAATTTGCCCGGCTCGCCGGCCACATCCAAGAGCTGCGTGCCCAGGCGGATGTCGATGCGCTCATGGAAAAGCCCCTTGCGCAGGCAGGTCTGCTGGGCGGCATCCCGTTCCACCATGGGCAGCATGCGGCACATGCCGCAGCCGTCGGAGGGAAACTGGCGGTCCAGCTGGCTCAGGATCCCGCCCATGTGCGCGGCCCGGTCAATGAGCGTGACGCCGTAGCCCATCTGGGCCAGATCCATGGCGACGCGGATACCGCCGATGCCGGCACCGACGACCAGGGCCCTGCCGATTTTCCGCTTCATGACACCCTCCTTTTGTTTGAGATTTCAAATCTCAAATCTGAAATTCTACATCCCCACGACGTCTTGAAATTCTTCTGCTTCAAATTCGCTCATCGGCGGCCGCGCCTCTATATCCATGCCGGCGGCATAGCCGAACGTCGCCTGGGTGTGCCGGGCCACATAGGCGAATAGGTCGGAGAGGGGAATTTCGTTGGGACAGGCGTTGGTGCACTGGCCGCAGCCCACGCAGGCGCAGCTCATATGCGCCATGCGCGTGAGATGAAAGAAGAGGGTGTCCGTGGGCATCTTGACACTCCCCTTGCGACGGGCCCACTGCAGGTACTGAAACGGTTCGTGGCGGAAGGTGTCGGTGGTAAAGACGCAGGTGGTGCAGTAGCACACCGGACAGGCCACGCGGCAGTTGTAGCAGTTGACGCAGTCGGCCAGATAGGTGCTCAGGCCGGGAAGACTGTCCACGGTATCGGCCAGCACGGCATTTTTCTCATCACGATACTGCCGGTGCCGCTTCAGGAGGCCGTCAAGCGCGGTTTTGCGGGCTTGCGGCGCCATTTCCGCCAATGATAGTTCCAGTGCGGAGAGGATTGTCTGCCCGTTTTCGGTTCCGGCGCGGGCGGTCAGGTCCATGGCCGGCGCCGTGCCGAACCATTCAACGGCGATGTCGGCGGTCGCGGGAACGGGGTGCACACAGGCCTTGCAGGCGCTGGTCAGGTGGGCCGCCTCCGGGTCGGCGGTCTCGTCGGCAAAGAGCGCCAGAAAGGCCTCCGTGGCCGCATCCAGGCTGTCGTGCTGGTCGGCGAAGGCCCTGAAATCCCGGTTGGACTGGCGCCGGCGCAATCCAGGCCGATGATCACCAACCCTTCGCGCCGACCCTGGTTGAGCTTGACCAGCTCGTTGAAGGCGCGGATCTCGCAGGGGCGCAGAACGGCGGCCAGGCGGCCACCGACCGGCTGACGCGTGAGGCGCGCCAACTGGGTGG
>NZ_BBCC01000381.1 GCF_001311845.1 Desulfosarcina cetonica JCM 12296
GAATCCCAAGGGTCGAAAAATTTTCGCCCCCTACCAACGCCCCCTTCAGCCTCCGAGCAAAATACCTTGTTTGGATAGTTGCGATCGACAGAGCCCTTGGCGGGGCAACAGGGTCGCAGGTATGGCCAGCCCCTGCAAAAAGCAGGTCGCCGCCGGCCGTAGCAGCAGTCCGTACCGCTAAAAAATTATCTCAATCCCCGCGCCACCACCTCCAACGGATGACACACCTCTATAACTCCTTTACGGGGCAGGTTGCCCGCAAGCTGGACCCGGCAGCCGGGACAGCCCGTGGCCCAGGTGCGTGCGCCGCTGGCCAGGGCGTTGGCGATCTTGCCGTCGACCATGCGTTTGGCGATATCGGGATATTCGTTGAAAAAAAAGCCGCCACCACCGCAGCAGGCATCCCAGTCCGGGGTGCGGTGGTAGTCGGCATGGGGCAAGTGCGTAAGCAGGCTTTCCAGAAGGGTCTTGCCGCTGCCGTGGTTCTTGAGATGGCAGGGCAGGTGGTAGGTAACGGTTTCCCGGGTTGCCGCCGGCGAGAGGTGCGGGGTCAAGAGGTCCATGTGCGTGGCAACGAATTCGCCGGCATCCATCACCGTGGCGGCCAGGGCATCGGCATCGCCTGCCGGCAGGTCCAGCTCGGCCATCAGCCTGGGGTACATATGCCCCAGGGCCGATCCGCAGGTGGCGCAGTCGGTCAAGACCGCGTCGCAATCATGGGCAGAGAGGCTGCGGATGTTGGTGAGGATATTCTCCCGGGCGCGCCGGATTTCGCCATGGAAGAAGAGGGGCAGGCCACAGCAACCCTGGTCCGCAGGCAAGAGGATGCGGTAGCCCATGCGCCGCAATACCTTGACCACGGCGTGGCCGGTCTGCTCGAAAATGTGGTGGGTGGCGCAGCCGGTGAAATAGGCCACCGTGCCCACCACCTTTCCTTCGGGCTCGATCACTTCGGGCACCTGGTCCCGGAAAGGGGTGCGATTGGGTGTGGGAAAGTTCTCCATGGGGATGTTGCCGATGCGCATTTTCCCGATGATGCGCTGGGCCAGGGAACTGGTGCCGATGCGGGCCGCCTTGGCGGCCATGCGCAGGCGGTTTTCCTTGGGCAGGATCGCCCCCAAGGCCTTGACCTCCTTGGACTGGCCGCGATCGATGGCCATCTGGCTGCGCATGCGCATGAACAGGGTGTCGTGGCTGACCCCACCCGGGCACATGGCCGTGCAGGTGCCGCACATCAGGCAGCACTGTAACTTCGCCTGCATGCGGTCCGTGGCCGGCAGGCGGTTTTCCGCAAAGCTGCGGATCAGGTGGACCTTGGCGCGCGGCGTGGTGGTCTCCTCGCGCATCACGCGGTAGACCGGACAGGCGCTCAGGCACAGTCCGCATTTGCCGCATTGGTAGGCTTCGTCGGCTTTCATGGGCTAAACAAACTTTCCGGGGTTGAGAATCCCCTTGGGATCCACGCAGGCTTTGATCTTCTCCATAAAGGCCTGGGTGGCGTCGTCGATGGCCATGGGCAGGTAGTCGATCTTGGCCAGGCCGATGCCATGCTCGCCCGAGAGGGTGCCGTTGTATTGGATGGCCAGTTCGAAGATTTCCCGGTTGGCCGCCTCCACGCGCTGCCATTCCTCCTTGTCGCGGGTGTCGGTGGCGATCAACGGGTGCATGTTACCGTCGCCGGCATGGGCCAGGATGCCGATGCGCAGGCGGTAGCGCCCGGCGATCTCGCGGATGTGGCGGATCATGTCGGCACGTGGCTGACCGGCACGGTGGCGTCCTCCACGATGCAATCCGGCGCCAGGCGGGCGAAGACGCCATAGGCCGAGCGACGCGCCGTCCAGAGGTTGTCGCGTTCGGCGGCGGTACGCGCCTCGATCACCTCGGTGGCGCCGTGGCCGCGGGTTTTCTCCACGATGGTCCGCATCTGTTTTTCCACGGCTTCCTCCACGCCGTCCACCTCGATGAGGAGCAGCCCCTCGGCATGGCGCGGCAGACCGATGCCGGCCGAATCCTCCACCGCGTTGATCACGGTTTTGTCCATCAGCTCCAGGGCCACGGGCAGGATACCCGAGCCGATGATGTCCGCCACGGTGGCCGCCGTGGCGTCCAGGTCGTCGTAGACCGCCAGGATCGTGCGTGTGGCCTCGGGCAGTGGCACCACGCGCAGGGTGATCTCGGTGATGATTCCGAGGGTGCCTTCCGAGCCGCAGAAAAGGCTCGACAGGCGGTAGCCGGTCACGTCCTTGACGTTGCGGCTGCCGAAGCGGATCACCTCGCCCGAGGCCAGGACCACTTCCAGGCTGAGCACATAATCGACGGTGACCCCGTATTTGAGGCAGCGCGGGCCGCCGGCGTTCTGGGCCACGTTGCCGCCGATGGTCGAGACCATGAAACTGCCCGGGTCGGGTGGATAGAAAAACCCTTCCTTGGCCAGACGGGCCTGCAGGTCCCCGTTGACCACGCCGGGCTGAACGATGCAGTAGCGGTCCGGGGCGTTGACCGCGATGATGCGGTCCATGCGCGTGAAGGCGAGCACGATGCCCTTTCTG
>NZ_BBCC01000382.1 GCF_001311845.1 Desulfosarcina cetonica JCM 12296
ATTCGTTGAGGCAGGTCAGCAGGGATGCCGCCGTGCTGCCCCCCTGCGGTCGGCCGTGGCGGTCGACGGCCGGAATCAGTCGCACCCGTGAGATCAGATCTTCAAGGTGCTCTTCGATGATCGGTCGCGACGGCGCGCGCAGGTCGACGGCCAGGGTCAGGTCGAAGCCGGCGGAGAGCAGATCTTCGGTGACAAAGCGCAGCCATCCGGGATGGTGGCCCTCCACGCGGGGCTCGTAAAGGAGCAGTTGCTGACGGTCGATGTGACGGTCGATGGTCGAAGCGGTTTTGTTCATGCGGGGCCTGCGTCTTCACCCTTTGGCAGCGGTCTTGCCGGATGCGGCATACTGCATCGTATAAAGCTTGTGATATTCTCCCCCTTGGGCCAGTAAGCTCTCATGGGTGCCCGTTTCCACGATCCGGCCGGCCACGATGACGGCAATCTGATCGGCATTAGCGATGGTCGAGAGCCGATGGGCGATGACGATCGTCGTGCGGCCGTGCATGAGGTTTTCCAGGGCCTTCTGGACCACGGCTTCGGCCTCGGAGTCCAGCGATGCGGTGGCTTCATCCAAAATCAGGATCGGTGCGTCCTTGATCAATGCCCGGGCGATGCACAGACGTTGTTTCTCACCGCCGGACAACCGGCCGCCCAACTCGCCGATCCGGGTGTCGTAGCCCTTTTCAAACCCCAGGATGAAATCGTGGGCAAAGGCCGCCTCGGCCGCGGCGACGATCTGCGCCTCGGTGGCCTGGATATGGCCGTAGGCGATATTGTCGCGCACGGTCTCGTTGAACAGGATCGGTTCCTGGGTGACGATGGCGATCTGTTTGCGCAGGTCGGCCACGCGGAATTGCCGGATATCGGTGCCGTCGATCAGGATGCTGCCGCCGGTGACATCGTAAAAGCGCGGAATCAGGTTGGCCAGGGTGCTTTTGCCGCCGCCGCTCATGCCCACCAGGGCCAGAACCTCGCCCGGGTTGACGCAAAGATCGACGTTTTTCAGCACATCATGATCGCCATAACTGAACGAAACCTTTTCAAAGCGCAAGTCATGGGACGTGTTCTCAAGGGGGAGGGGGACCTGTGGGTCCGTGATGTCCGATGCCGTCTCGATGATGTCGAAGACGCGATCGGCGGCGGATAGTCCGCGTTGGATCGAGTTGTTCAGGCGGCTGAGTTTCTTCACCGGGTCGTATAAAAGCAGGACGCAGGCCAGAAAGCTCATGAACGTTCCCGCTGTGGTCTTGCCGGCGATGACCTCCGAGCCGCCGTACCAGATGACGAAGGCGATGCCCAGCCCGCCGAAAAACTCCATCACCGGCGAGGAGAGCGCCTGGATGATGACGCCCTTGATTTCCAGATTGAACAGGCGTCGGGTCTTCTCGAAGAACCGTCTTTTTTCATGCGCTTCCATGCCAAAGGCCTTGACGATCTTGTTGCCGGCGAAGGTCTCGTGCAGAAAGGTGTTGAGTTCGGCCATGGCCTGTTGACAGCCGGTGCTGACGCGGCGGACCTTGCGCCCCAGAACGAATACCGGCCAAAAAGCGGCGGGCAGGACAATGAAGGCCAGGATCGCCATGCGCCAGTTCTGGTAGAGGATGACCGCCGACAGTCCGATCACCGTCGAGGCATCGCGCAGGGACGAGGTGACGGCCGTGGACACCATCGACTTGAGTACGTTGACATCGTTGGTAATCCGCGACATCAGGGTGCCGGTGCGCTCTTTTTGGAAAAACGCCAGGGAGAGATCCTGGATTCGATCGTAGAGCTGATTGCGCAGGCGGCGGATGATATCCTCACCCACATAGTTCATGAAGTATTCCTGGCCATAGCTGCCAAGCCCCTTGACCAGAAAAACAGCGATGACCAATAGGGGCAAAAGGAGCAGGCCCTGGGTGTTGCGGTTGACGAAGATGTCATCGATGACCGGTTTGATCAGGTAGCCCATGGCCGTGGTGGCCGCCGATATCATCAGGCTGCATCCGGCCGCCAGAATCAGTCGCCCGCTGTTTTTTTTTATCAGCGAGAAAAGGTTCCGGTGGCGGGCTTCTATCTTGATACCCAAAAAGTGGTTCACTTTTCTTTCCCTGTTTTGGGGGACGGCGTCCCGCATTGGTGCATTCGATGGCCCGCTTTTAACGCAAGGTCCGTCTTTTGTAAATGATCAGGATCGCCATTGCCATCCCGAACCCGGCATTATATAAAAGGCTGTTTGAAAAATCAGCAGACACGGATGGCGATGATGCCCTTTGAAGAGATCGATTTGTCGAAAATCACCACCTATTCGGCGGCCTCCCGGGCCTCCAAGGTGACCACTTCCCTGGAGGGCAAACCCTTGCGCGCCGGCATGCGCATGGCTGAATTTTTGGATCATTTGCCGGCGGTGCTCAAGGCCGACGAGCTCAAGGCCGTGGCCCGGGCGGTGGTCGACGCCCGAAAGCGGGGCAAGCCGGTCCTGGTGATGCTCGGCGGCCACGTGATCAAGACCGGCTTAGCGCCG
>NZ_BBCC01000383.1 GCF_001311845.1 Desulfosarcina cetonica JCM 12296
GAGTCAAAAAAAGAGGTTAAAATTTACGATTATGTGGATATCCAGGTAAAGATGCTGGAAAAGATGTATACAAACAGGCTTAATGGATACGCTTCCATGGGATACAAGGCCAAAGGCGAGGAAATAGATGACACACCTTTGGATATCATCTTTGATAAAGATAATTTTCTGCCTGTTTTCAATCAGGATATCAACACCGCAGAGAAAGAAATTTTAATTGTAAGTCCGTTCGTCAGAAAAATGCGCACGCTTCAAATGACGAAACACCTGAAGGTGGTATTGGAAAAGAATGTCCGTGTACTAATTGTTACCCGTCCTAAAGAAGATTTTAGACAAAAAGATCACGCCACCATCCAACGGACATTGAACCTGTTAACAGATTGCGGAGCCAGTGTCGTTTTCAAATCCAATATCCACCAGAAATTTGCGGTTATGGATCAAAAGGTCGTGTGGTACGGTAGCATCAATCTGTTGAGCTATGGGAGTGCCCAGGAAAGCATCATGCGAATAGAAAGTGCCAATATCGCGAACGAATTGGTGAAGAGCATAGAAAGGGCATAATCTGAATAGGTGGTTCGCTGAGTGTATGAAGTGGTAACTTTTGGGTTTTGCCGATTATAGGTGGATAACTATTTGATAAAAAAATAAACCCGGCCAATTTTGACCGGGTATTTTAGTTTGGCTCCCCGGTTCATCCACTCAGCGAACCAAATCAATATCTGAGATAATCCACTGTTATTACATGTATAATAAGAGGAAAAAATTCCTTCAAAAGGGCCAGAAACCCGCCTCATTTCCTGCTGATAAGGCCATAACTCAGAGGGACTTGACCAGATCCTTACGCCAGGAACAGGAACCAGCCAACCCCGTCCGGGCCGGTTTCCGGTTCGTCGAATACCTCAGCAAAAACCCAAGCGCCACATATGATGACCTGTCAGCCGACGCCGGGATCACCAGGCACGGGTGTGCCAGATGATAGCGCTTTGCAAACGGCTGCCCAAAGAGATCACCGATTACCTTCTGGACATCGACGATCCGGAAACTCTGAAATTTTTCACAGAACGCAGGCTAAGACCGCTGACTCTTATAGCTGATGATGATGAAAAGATCAACAGATTCAACGAGATGAAGGAACTTATCTGTCCGGTATCATAGGAATTTTACATCAGCCTACTTAACAATAAAGAGGGTTAAAGCCAAAAAAATGAATTCCCGCCCTTGACATTTATCCGACAGAGTGTAAGATAATCTTACAACACGTAAGGATATGGAGGCATATATGAAGCTTCAACGGAATGAGGTACTGGATGTATTGATCAAGGTGATTCAAGGGATTCAGCAGGATATTGTGGATGACCCGGAACCGATCGCTGAGGAGACAGTACCGATCGGTAACCTCTGTGAATTTGACAGCCTGGTCAGTGTCGAAGCCACAGTATATGCATTTGATGCTCTGGGGCTTGGAGAACCATCATGCACATCGATCTTCATCAGCAAGGATAGCAAGGCGCTTTCATTGGGCCAGGTCGCCGACCGTATCCTGAGATTAGCATCAAAACGCAAATAGGAGATATTTCATGCCGGACGATAAAGCTGAAAAAAGAAAGCTCATTGGATCACGGCTGGCGATAGCCAGAAAACGGGCAGGTCTGTCTCAGTCACAGGTCGCCATGGAACTGAAACTGCCAAGGCCATCGGTTTCTGAGATCGAATCAGGCCGACGGCGTGTGGCAGCTGATGAGCTTGCCATGTTTGCGGATCTGTATTCCGTCGATATGGACTGGCTTGCTGGAAGGGGTGAAGAGAATGTCGATGTCATCCGTGACAGGTTGCAGCTGGCCGCAAGGAAAGTCGCAGGGTTGAAGAATGAAGACCTCGAAAAAGTCATAGACCTCCTGACTTCATTAGGAAGCAAGGAGGATAAGTGATGGATTTTTCGACCCGGCGGCAGCTCATCCTGAAGGCCGCAGCGAAAGCGCAGAATGTACGAACCAGATGCAAGATCAGTCAGGGTTCTGCAATTGATCCGATATCGATCGCCGAAACCTGCGGCTGCGAGGTCCGGTTCATGGCACTCTCCTCCCTTGAGGGGATCTATTCCCCCACGCCCAGGCCTGTCATCGTCCTTGGATCAGAACGGCCAGCCGGAAGACGATCCTACTCATGCGCTCATGAGTTAGGCCATAATGAATTCGGGCATGGCGCACGGTTAGATGACTGTGTGAACAAAAACATCCCTGATAATGACGATCCCGAAGAAATCCTGGCCGATATGTTCGCAGCCTTTCTTTTGATGCCAAAGACCAGTGTCCAAAAAGCGCTCAAATCACGGTCCATCCAACCTCAACGGATTGAGCCATTACAGATCTTCAGGATAGCCTCATATCTGAATGTTGGCTATGGAAGCCTGATCAATCACATGACATGGACTCTTGGTATGTTGAACCGACAGCAATGCAAGACCTTGTTGAGGACGCAACCTAAAGAGATCAAAT
>NZ_BBCC01000384.1 GCF_001311845.1 Desulfosarcina cetonica JCM 12296
TTCGCCGCCGGGGTGACCCGCTACCGCGACCACTGTCTGACCCAGGGCGTGCAATACGCGGCCGCCGATGCCCGGGCCGTCGTCGACCAGTTCCAGACCCGCAGCCAGGGACTGTTCCGCACCGCGAAGGTAAGGGTGCTACCGGATCAGGCGGCCACACGAAGCGCCATCGAAACCACCCTCACAAGCATGGCGTCCATGGCCGGACCAGAGGATGTTTTCGTGGTTTACTTCGCCGGCCATGGCACCGCCATCGACGGCCAGTATCACTATCTGCCCTGGGGCGTGCGCTACACCAGCCAGGAAGCCTTGCACGAACAGAGCCTCAGCCAGGAGAACTTGCGCACACTGCTCAGCAAAATTCTCTGCAACAAGACCCTTTTGCTGCTCGATACCTGCAGCTCGGGCGCCTTTTCCATGGGCCGCGGCGTTGCCGAGAAAGCCGCCATCGACCGCCTGGGAAAACTCAGTGGCTGGGCCGTGCTGGCGGCCGCGAAAAGCGATGAAGTGGCCTATGAGGAAAACGGCCACGGGATCTTCACCCATGCCCTCATCGAAGGCCTGAAAAACGCCGACCGCAACGGAAACACCCTCATCGAGGTGGGTGAACTGGCCGACTATATCGAGGAACTGGTCCCAAACATCACCCAGCGCAAGTATGGTTTCGAACAATTCCCGGTGAAAAGACTCTCCGGGGCCTCTTTTCCCGTGGGCAGGAAACCATGAGCCATGAACGATGAGAATCGACAAAAAATCGAGATCTTCATCTCCTATGCCCACGAGGATGAGGATCTGCTCAACAAACTGGTGTCGCATCTCTCCCAACTGAAACGGGACGGGCTGATCGAGACATGGCACGACCGGCGACTCACCGGAGGGCAGGAGTGGGCCGGGCAGATCGACGACCATCTGGAAAACGCCCACATCGTTCTGCTGCTGATCAGCGCTGATTTCATCGACTCAAAATATTGCTACGACATCGAGATGAAACGTGCCCTGGATCGCCACAACAACCATGAAGCGCGGGTAATTCCCGTAATTTTGCGTCCCACCGACTGGCGCAACGCGCCATTTGGCAAACTGCAGGCCCTTCCCAGGGATGGCAGGCCGGTCGTCAAATTCGAAACATTGGATGACGGTTTCCTGGAAGTGGCCCAAGGCCTGCGCAACATCGTAAGCCAATGGAACGTCAACATACCGCTGACGCCCGGCTCGGTGGATATTCCTGAGTTCCCACCGCCAAAGCGACCTTGGAAGATTAAAGCCTTGTTGATCGCAGCCCTGATAATCGTGTTGTTGGCCGGTACAGGCGCTTTTTGGAATCACTATCGCCAAATTGTGGCGATTGAGGCAAGCACCTGCCAACGCAGAAAAATACATGCGGGCGGGGCGGTATTCAGAAGCCAAGGACGAGTACCAACAGGCACAGAAAGTCCGACCAAGGAGCAAGGCAGCCGGTTTCGGGCTGGAAAAAGCCACTCTCCCCGAAGTGCTGGCCGAGGATAAAGAGCTGTTCAGCCTTAAACTGAACAGCCTGCTCAATCTGGCACCTGACGATCCCGACCTGTTAATCATGGACGGCGACCGACACTATTTCAGGGGCGAAAAAGGTCTCGCCGTTGGACGTTACCGGAAAGTCGCAACGCAATATCCGATGTGGGCACTCGCCCACTTCCGTTTGGGTGTGATCAGCGATCAATCCGGGGATGTGCAAGCTGCTTTGGCGCACTACCAAAATGCCGTTGACATAGCGCCGGACACGGATATTTACCGCAGTAACCTGGCGTATGTCTACTTCAAGCAGGCTGACTACGATCATGCCATTGCGGAATATCGCAAAATTCCCCAGTCTCCGCTGGCCGCCCTGGAGTGGGCCAAGGCGGCCCTGATGCAAGGCGATGTGAACACCGTCCTCGAAGAGCAAAAGGTGGCCCTGAACTGGCTCGAAGACGATCAGGTCGCGACGCTGCAAAAAAACCAAGGGACGTGGTACTTCGAAGTTGACAACCATGAGGGCGTTCGGGTTTTCACTCGATCGGAGAAGCTCTGCTACACGAAGCTGGCGTTATCGGCAACACTGTTCCTGAGTGGCCATCCGGTGAAGGCCCAGGATTATTTCCAGTCGGCGAAAATCGCCTGCCCGGCGGTTAACCGCGTCCTGCTGAGTATTTTGGAAACAGATCTCGTACGCGCAAAGGAGGCACAGCCGCAGCTTGCAGATCGCATAGAGGACTACCGCCGGCAGTTTCTTTCGAACTGAGGGAACCAGACGGTGCTACCAACACCAAGGGATAGAACGTATCTGATGGAGGTCGTTTCATGATGAACCATCACCCGTCAACGTTCCGCGCATTGATGATGGCCCTGGCATGCCTGACGATCGGTGCATGTGTTACGGCACCGCCAGTGGTCGTTCAACGTCCCGTCGAACCCGTGCCGCTGAAAACCGGTACCACCCCGCCCACCCATCCCCTACCCCGCATCGAG
>NZ_BBCC01000385.1 GCF_001311845.1 Desulfosarcina cetonica JCM 12296
AATTCAGGAAAGGCATTCTGTCCCAAAGAGACCCCAACAAGACCTGCATCACCTTGTGTTCCGGGTCGGCCTGCCATGCCACAGGCAGCCGGGACGTGGCCGCACGCCTGGCCGAGGAGCTGGAAACGCAGGGGTTGAGCGAGACCGTGGACATCCGTCGAACCGGTTGTCACGGCTTTTGCGAGAGGGGCCCGATCATCGTCATTCACCCCGACGAGATCTGCTACTTTCAGATCCAACCCGATGACGTCCCCGAGATCATTAGCGAAACGATCAAGGAAAAGAAGGTCATCGAGCGGTTGCTCTACAACGATCCGGCCACCAACGAGAAGATCATCGAGGAATCCAAGATTCCTTTCTACAAGCATCAGCTACGCTTGGTCTTCGGCTCCAACAGCAGCGTCGACCCCAAAAGCATCGACGACTACCTGGCCATCGGCGGGTATTCGGCCCTGGCCAAGGCGCTCGACCGCATGACCAACCAGGAAGTCCTCGACGAAGTCAAGAAGGCCAATCTGAGAGGCCGCGGTGGCGGCGGATTCCCCGCCGGCCGCAAATGGGAGGGCTCGCGCAACGCCCCCGACGATCCCAAGTACGTGATCGTCAACGCCGACGAGGGTGACCCCGGCGCCTACATGGACCGCAGTCTCCTGGAGGGCAATCCCCACTCGATCCTGGAAGGATTGACCCTGGGGGCCTATGCCATCGGCGCCAACGAGGGATACATCTACGTCCGCCAGGAATATCCCCTGGCCGTGGAAAATGTCCACACCGCCATCCGCTGGCCGAGGAATACGGATTTTTGGGCAAGAACATCCTGGGCTCGGGCTTCGACTTTGTCGTCAAGGTACACAAGGCGCCGGCGCCTTTGTCTGCGGCGAGTCCACCGCCCTGATGACGGCCCTGGAAGGCCGCGTGGGCGAGCCCCGGCCCAAGTACACCCGCTCCAACATCAAGGGGCTCTGGGAAAAACCGTCCGTGCTCAACAACGTCGAGACCTGGGCCAACGTGCCGCTGATCATCAACAACGGCGCGGACTGGTTCACCGAGTACGGGACCGACACCAGCAAGGGCACCAAGATCTTCTCCTTGGTGGGCAAGATCACCAATACCGGTCTGGTGGAAGTCCCCATGGGCACGACCTTGCGGGACATCATCTTTACGATCGGTGGCGGCATTCCGGGCGGCCGCAAGTTCAAGGCCGTGCAAACCGGCGGGCCTTCCGGCGGCTGTATTCCCGAGGACATGCTGGATCTTCAGGTGGGCTTCGACGAGTTGACCAAGGTCGGCTCCATGATGGGTTCGGGGGGTATGATCGTCATGGACGAGGATACCTGCATGGTGGACGTGGCGCGCTACTTCATCGCGTTTCTCACCGACGAGTCCTGCGGCAAGTGCCTGCCCTGCCGCGAAGGCCTGCGCCAGATGCTCAAGATTCTCACCAACATCACCCAGGGCAAAGGCAAGGAGGGCGACATCGAACTCCTTGAGGCGCTCTCGGAAACAGCCAAGGAAGCGGCCCTGTGCGCCCTGGGCAAAAGCGCGCCCAACCCCTTCCTCAGCACGCTGCAATACTTCCGCGAGGAGTATGAGGCCCATATCCATGACAAACGCTGTCCGGCCCTTTCCTGCAAGGAACTGATTTCCTACTACATTGATCCGACCCAGTGCAAGGCGTGTATGATGTGTGCCCGGAAGTGCCCGGCGGATGCCATTGACAGTGCCAAGAACCGGGTCCACATTATCGACCAGGATAAATGCACCAAGTGCGGAACCTGCTTCGAAGTCTGCCCGCCCCGCTTTGGCGCGGTGACGAAGCTATCCGGTGAACCGGTGCCGCCGCCAGTTTCCGAAGAAGACCGTATAATCAGAAAGAGCAAATAAAATGAGTGAGATTCTCTTAGAGATAGACGGGAAAGAGGTGAAAGCCAGCGAAGGCATGACGCTTTTGCAGGCCGCCCAAGGTGCCGGAATCCGTATCCCCACGCTTTGCTACCACGAGAAACTGGAGCCGTTCGGCGGCTGCCGGTTGTGCATCGTGGAAGTCGAAGAGCGCGGGTGGACCAAAATGGTTGTCTCGTGTGTCTATCCGGTGGCCAACAACCTGGTGGTACGGACCCGCTCCGAGAAAATCGATCGCATCCGCAAGATGCTCATCGAACTGCTCCTGGCCCATGCACCCGATGCCTTCGAGCTTTTGGAGCTGGCCAAGGAGTATGGCGCCGACCGCAATCGGTTCGAGAAAGAGGCTTCCTTCTGCATCCACTGTGGTCTTTGCGTGCGTTACTGCGCCGAGGTCAAGGGAAAACACGCCATCGGGTTTGTCGACCGCGGCATGCGCAAGGAGATCGCCTTCGTTCCCGAAATCGCCGCCAACGAATGCTGGAATTGCAAAGAGTGCTTTGAACTCTGCCCCACCGAAGCCCTTCAGGCTGCCTA
>NZ_BBCC01000386.1 GCF_001311845.1 Desulfosarcina cetonica JCM 12296
CCTGTCATCATGTTTTTTGTTTTTAGCTCTTCTTGTTTCAATCCACGCCCCTGCAGGAGGGGCGACCATTCTTTACGCCCCACCGGATCGCCATCAACGAGTTTCAATCCACGCCCCTGCAGGAGGGGCGACTCCTTTTTGTCCAGCAGGGCACGTGCAGTAGGCTGTTTCAATCCACGCCCCTGCAGGAGGGGCGACGCTCATCGACCCCTTCACCGGAAAGCCATGGAGCGTTTCAATCCACGCCCCTGCAGGAGGGGCGACCATACGCACGGGCATGATGGCTTGGTGGAAAGATAGTTTCAATCCACGCCCCTGCAGGAGGGGCGACTCGCGGGGAAGACCGGCCCAGCCGGCCTTTAAAATGTTTCAATCCACGCCCCTGCAGGAGGGGCGACACATCTTTTTTTGAGGTATAGGTGCGTAAATCTGTTTCAATCCACGCCCCTGCAGGAGGGGCGACGATTGTACAAAGAAACCAAGGTTGTTCTGATGATGTTTCAATCCACGCCCCTGCAGGAGGGGCGACTTTATCGTACTGAAAATAATCATCAATTAACATAGTTTCAATCCACGCCCCTGCAGGAGGGGCGACGTGTAGTAAGGACCGTGGTGACATGTCGGACGAAGTTTCAATCCACGCCCCTGCAGGAGGGGCGACGTACCGCTGCGCGGATCCTATCGTATCAATCGACGGTTTCAATCCACGCCCCTGCAGGAGGGGCGACTCACGGGCTATATCAGTTCCTTCCTTTCTTGATATGTTTCAATCCACGCCCCTGCAGGAGGGGCGACAACTCATTAAAACGGACACGGCCAGCGTGTAGGGTTTCAATCCACGCCCCTGCAGGAGGGGCGACAAGACCAGACGGGATGTTATCTAGCCCGGGGCAAGTTTCAATCCACGCCCCTGCAGGAGGGGCGACCCGGTGAGATGAAATACAATGTTATATCTGATGGTGTTTCAATCCACGCCCCTGCAGGAGGGGCGACCTTTTCCTGCTGTAGAGATGAGATGGCAGACAGTGTTTCAATCCACGCCCCTGCAGGAGGGGCGACCACCTAAGGCGAGGACAAGCATGCAAGACGAAACAGTTTCAATCCACGCCCCTGCAGGAGGGGCGACGATGAGTCCTATATGGCCATATCGCAGTTGTACGGTTTCAATCCACGCCCCTGCAGGAGGGGCGACATGGGAGAGGCAATTACAAGGCCTCTGGTTCAATGTTTCAATCCACGCCCCTGCAGGAGGGGCGACGCCCTACAACTTGGTCATCACCCTGCGACGGAGTTTCAATCCACGCCCCTGCAGGAGGGGCGACAATCCCGCTCTTGATGTCATACGCCGCGGAGATGTTTCAATCCACGCCCCTGCAGGAGGGGCGACACTGGTGGCCGCGGACGGATCCTTGGTGCTGACGGTTTCAATCCACGCCCCTGCAGGAGGGGCGACATGAGCCATTGGACGATGTGGATGGGCGCGGATGGTTTCAATCCACGCCCCTGCAGGAGGGGCGACACGGCGACCATGCAGGATTTGGCTGATCATGCGGGTTTCAATCCACGCCCCTGCAGGAGGGGCGACCGCAACAACAACCGCCCGCTGGGCAACCGACATTGTTTCAATCCACGCCCCTGCAGGAGGGGCGACCATCAGACAAACCTTTCTTTTTTTTTAAAATGTTTGTTTCAATCCACGCCCCTGCAGGAGGGGCGACCGGCAGAAATCCAAGGGCTTGACAAATACAAAAGTTTCAATCCACGCCCCTGCAGGAGGGGCGACTCGAATCCAGACTGATCGAATTCTATGGAAGATGTTTCAATCCACGCCCCTGCAGGAGGGGCGACGTTTGCTTAATGGTGGTTCTTCATCTTCCATAGTTTCAATCCACGCCCCTGCAGGAGGGGCGACCTGGTAACGGCTTTGGTTGCGTTTTGGGGCATTAAGTTTCAATCCACGCCCCTGCAGGAGGGGCGACTGGTAACGGCTTTGGTTGCGTTTTGGGGCATTAAGTTTCAATCCACGCCCCTGCAGGAGGGGCGACGCGGATTGGTCGTCAACCGTGTCATCGCCATTTGTGTTTCAATCCACGCCCCTGCAGGAGGGGCGACTTCCGCCGTTTAACAAAGCGGATTGTTTATTTTGATGTTTCAATCCACGCCCCTGCAGGAGGGGCGACCTGAAATTATTATAAATTTGGCGGAAGTGCATGGGTTTCAATCCACGCCCCTGCAGGAGGGGCGACCCGATGCTTTCATACATGTCTCCCCAGGTATTAAGTTTCAATCCACGCCCCTGCAGGAGGGGCGACAAGTCGCCGTTATTGAGGCTATTATAAAAAATGTTTCAATCCACGCCCCTGCAGGAGGGGCGACGCGGATCAGTCGTTAAGGTACGCATGGAGATTAGGTTTCAATCCACGCCCCTGCAGGAGGGGCGA
>NZ_BBCC01000387.1 GCF_001311845.1 Desulfosarcina cetonica JCM 12296
TCGCCGGCCATGAGCGCCGCGATGCTCTGGCGCGGGACCAGGGGAACGAAATGACACCCGTCGGGCGTCCCCAATTGCCGGTAGGGTGCCATGTTGGTATAGGGAATCATGGCCACCGGAACACTCATGCCGCGCCTCCCTGAAAGGTGAAAACGCCGTCCCGTTCAAGCGGCGTAAAACCCGCCATGCGGATCGTCTCCGCCATCATCTCCCGGGCCAGCCCCACAGGCGTCGCCGCACCGGCCAGATGGGCAATGCGCTCCTCACTGATGGTGCCATCCATATCGTCCGCGCCCCAGCTGAGCCCGGCCGCGCCCGTTGCCAGCCCGGTCATGGGCCAGTAGGATTTCAGGTGCGGCAGATTATCCAGCACCAACCGCGCGATGGCCAGGACGGCCAGGGTCTCGAGCGGCGTCGGCCCCTTGGCGATGAAATTGCCGGCACCGGGCTGAAACGGCAGCGGGATAAAATAGGCGAAGCCGCCCGTCACCTCCTGGGCGCGCCGCAGGATCAGCAAATGTTCGATACGCTCGGTCCAGGTATCGCCAAAACCGAAAAGCATGGTGGCATTGGTGGGGATCCCCTTACCGTGGGCCATCTGATGGATGCGTACCCAATTCTCGGGGCTGGTCTTGTTCTTCCAATGCTTTTGGTAGAGGCGTTCGGAGAAGATCTCGGCGCCACCCCCGGGCATGGCGTCCATGCCGGCGGCCTTGAGCTGATCGAGCACCGTCGATTCCGTCAGGCCGCTGGTCTTGGCGAAGTATTCGATCTCCACGGCCGTATAGCACTTGATGTGCACGTCGGGGAAACGCTGGCGCAGACCGCGCACCAGCTCAAGATTGCGCGCATAGGGCCAGATCTGATTGAGCCCGCCAACGATGTGCACTTCGGTGGGGCTGAGCCGATCTATCTTGTCAAAAATTTCCGCTTCCGTCAGCACGTAGGCATGCGGTGCGTTTTTCGAGGCGGCATAATTACAAAACGTGCAGCCGCTGCCACAAATGTTCGTGGGGTTGATCTGCACATTGAACACATAGCTGGCCTTGTCGCCAAACCGCGTCTGGCGGTTGGCCAGGGCCGCCTCGCCCAGGCGGTGCAGCCGCTGGGGTGTAATCGCCTCGGCCAGGGCAAAGGCTTCCTCCCGGGTCAGGCGCTCGCAACGGGCGCCTTTTTCCAAGGCCCGGTCGAATAACGATGAATTCATAATCAATCTGTCCTTACATGCGCCGCCTTCGATCCGAATTCCGCCTTGTTTCCGGACCTGATTCTGATTTTGTAAACAGCCCCTCAGCCATCCGGCAGCCCGAACGTCCGCCACCGCTGGTCGACTTTTTTCGCCACTGCCGGATCGAATTCAACCGGTTTGGGATACCCCCTTTTCCAGCGGGCGTCAATGGTGATGGGGAAATCGAAGATCAGACGGTTGCCCGCCACCGTCCGCCCGGCCGGATAAAGGTCGGCCAACGGGTCGAAACGCGTGAACCAGCCCCAAAGCATCAGGGTCGGATCGTCCAGGGGCACGTCTTCGGAAACAATCACGTGAAACAGGTAGTCGCGGGACGCCGGATGGTGCAACAGTGCCTGGCGCAGGGCTTCGATATCGGCCAGGCCGGCCCGGGTCCGTACCAGCAGAAAGGCCGGGCCAAGCGCCGCGGTTCCGGTCACCTCGGGGTGCAGGTCCTTGGGCGCGGGGATTTTCCCGGGCGGCGTGCCGCGCAACGGGTCACCGCCGGCGTCGGTGGCCATCAGAATCAGGCGACTGCCCGTGTTCATGGCCGGTCCGGTGAAATCCAGGGTATCCAGAGCCGTGGGAGCGAGCAGGTGAATCCCCGTGGCCGCGTCCAGATGGCGCCAGAGGGCTTGGCTGACCGCCGTAAAATCACGCACATCCACCCGCTGGTCCACGGTGATCATCACCTTGGTCAGGGATACCTGGCCTTCGCCCAGCATCCCCAGCGTGTGCTTGAGCGCCTCCCGGGGATAGCGTTCGGCCACGGACATCACCGCCAGGGCATGAAAACCCGCTTCCGGGTATGCCCACAGATCCATTACTGCCGGGCGGATCATTTTGAGCAGGGGCAGGGTCATCGCCTGGAGGGCCTCGCCCAGGTAGTAGTCCTCCTGGACCGGTTTACCCACCACGGTGGCCGGATAGATGGCATCCCGGCGTGCCAGAACGCGCTGCACGCGGAAGACCGGGTAGTCCGCCGCCTGGGAATAATGGCCGAAATGATCGCCGAAAGGGCCTTCCCAGCGCAGGTCGCCGGGCGAGACCGTACCCTCGATGACGAATTCGGCCCGCGCCGGAACCCGGTGATTCGAGGAAGGGCGTTTGATCACATCCAGGGGATGGTCCATCATATACGCGGCCAGCAGGCGTTCATCGATCCCCTCGGGCAGGGGGGCCACGGCG
>NZ_BBCC01000388.1 GCF_001311845.1 Desulfosarcina cetonica JCM 12296
TGCCAGCCAGCACCTGGCCGGCATTGCCAATGCCAAGTGCGTGGTGGCCATCAACAAGGATGAGGAGGCCAACATCTTCAAACGTGCCCGCTTCGGCATCGTCGACGATTACAAGAAAGTGGTGCCGGCCCTCATTCAAGCCCTCAACGAGGAACGCTAAATAGGGAGAATTTCATCGTGCCACGGGCAATGACCCCCGCCCAGCGGATGATGGCCGTGCTACAGGGCAAAAAGCCCGACCGGATCCCGGTGATTCCCTTCGTTCAATCCTTTGCCGCGCGGGTGGCGGGCATGCCCCTGGGTGAATTCTGGTCGGATGGCGACAATTACTTTCAGGCCAATTACCGGAGCATGCGTCTTTTCGGCTACGAGCAGACACCGCTGTTCGGCTATGCGGCCTGCGGCCCCTGGGAATTTGGCGGACGCATCCAGATGCCCGATGATCGGCATGGCGCCACCGCGCCGGTGGTGGTGGAATCGCCGGTAAAGACCATCGACGACGTCGATCGGCTGGAAGTGCCCACCTTTGACGGCGAACTCCCCGGCGCCTATGGCATTGCCGCAAAGACCGCCGCCCACTGCGTGGCCCACGGCATGCCCGCCAGCGTCCAGGTGGGCAGCATCTTCTCGGCGGCGGCGCAGGTTGCCGAGACCGCCCGTTTTCTCAGCTGGGTCATGACCCGGCCGGATGCCGTGCACCGCCTGATGGACAAGGTCAGCGACCTGTTCATAGGCGCCCTGGTCTACTTCGCCGATCGCTTCGGCCCCGAGAACTGCATGCCCTTTCAGGCCGGTCCCTTGGAAGCCAACGGCATCATCTCCCCTTCCCAGTTCGCCGAGCTCGTCCACCCGTACAATCTCAAGGTCAACAAGAAAATCCGGGAGCTGGGAATCGGCACCGTGCTGATGCACCCCTGCGCCAACCAGAACCTGAACCTGCCCTTTTATGTGGACATGCGCGAAGCCTGCAACTGGCATGGCCGCTACATCTGGATCTTCGGTCCCGAGACGGCCATGGCCGGCCAGATGAAAGCCTTTGGCGAGCATGACATCATCTGCGGAAACATCGATCCTCAGGCGATTGCCGAAAAATCCTATGAAGACATCGTCGACCGCTGCAAGGCGGCCATCGCACGCGGCAAGGACAACCCCGGCGGCTTCATCCTGACCCCGGGATGCGAATTCCCGGCTGAGGTAGCGCCCGTCAAGCTCATGGCATTGATGGATGCGGCCGAGCAGTATGGCCGCTATGGATAAGCGGATTCGTAAAGAAGCCCGATATCGGCGTTACGCTCACCCTTCGTCACTGCGGCGTACGCTTAGTACGCTGCCTACGGCACCCGCGATTGCGGTATTCTCAGGATTCGCAAGCCTTGATCTCGGGCCTTTTACGAATCCGTCGGAAATGCGACTTTTTACGAGAGCATCAATATTGACGAAAGCGTTTTTAGTTCAGCGGGCGATCAGGGCCATGGCGTCAATGGCCGCGTCGATATCGGCGGTGGTGGTGAAGGGGCCCAGGCTGAAGCGTACCGCCCCGGCGCCTCCGGTGCCCAGATCCTGGTGCACCAAGGGGGCGCAGTGCAGGCCTGTGCGTACGGCAATCTCGAAATCTCCGTCCAGGATGGCGCCCACGTCCGTGCTGGCAATTCCGTCCACAACACAGGTCACCACCGGTAGATGGTTCTCCAGGCGCTCGCAGGCAAAAAGCCGCAGCTTGCCCGAAGGGATGGCATTCAAGCCTTGAACGAGCCGCCGGGTCAGGTGGCGTTCCCTTTCCCCAAAAGCCGCCATGTGCTTAGCCACGAAGGCAAGGCTTTCCCCCAAGCCGAGAATCCCCAAAAAGTTGATCGTGCCGGCTTCCAGGCGAAAGGGGTATTCGTCCGGCTGGAACGGGTTGATGGAATCCACGCCGCTGCCGCCGAAACGGGAGGGGGCAAGGTCCAGATCCGGATTCAGGATCAGCCCGCCGGTTCCCGTGGGTCCCAGAAGGGACTTGTGGCCGGTAAAGGCCAGCCCGGAAACGCCCCAGGCTTCCATGTAAATGGGAATGCAACCGGCGCTTTGGGAAGCATCCACAATCAATGGGATGCCCCGCTTTTTGCAGATCGCCCCGATGGCCGGCACCGGCTGGATGGTTCCGAGCACATTGGAGGCGTGGTTGATGATCACCGCACGGGTTTGGGGGGTAAGAAAGGCTTCGATCCGGCCGGGATCGACAAATCCGGCCGATCGAAGGGAACCTGATCGACCTTGATTCCCAGGGACGCTTGCAGGTGGTTGAGGGGCCGCAAGACGGAATTATGTTCCAGGCGGGTGGTGACCACATGGTCCCCCGGCCCAAGCAGGCCCAGGATCAGGGTGTTCAAGGCGTCGGTGGCATTGGACGCGAAGCAGACCCGGGCGCCCTTGGG
>NZ_BBCC01000389.1 GCF_001311845.1 Desulfosarcina cetonica JCM 12296
CTGGTGGTGCCCAAGGATCGGGCCGCCGGGGCAACGCCGGCGGTATCCAAGGCCTCGGCCGGCGCCCTGGAGCACACCCGGTTTTGCCAGGTGACCAACCTGGCGGCGACCATGGCCGGGCTCAAGAAAAAGGGCGTCTGGATCGCCGGTTTGGCCATGCAGGCGTCGCAAACCCTTTTCCAGGCAGACTTGAAAGGCCCCCTGGCCCTGGTCGTGGGCGGTGAGGAAAAAGGGCTGCGGCCACGGGTTCGGCAACAGTGCGATTTTCTCCTCTCCATTCCGCTGCGCGGCCGCGTGGATTCGCTGAACGCATCCACCGCCGCCGCCGTTGTGCTTTATGAAGCCCTTAGACAGCGCATGAACGAAGGGACCGGCTGATCGGGGTGAATTTCCTTTGCCGTTCGTACCCATGAACGAATCCATTAGCCTTTAACATGAGGAGGATTGCCTTATGGCCGATGCACAGAAGATAACGAAAAACAGCGACGGTACGCTGTCCGTGCCGGATTGCCCGATCATTCCCTTTATCGAGGGGGACGGGATCGGTCCGGACATCTGGCGCGCCACCCAGCGGGTGATCGATGCGGCCGTGGAGAAACGTTACGGCGGTCAACGCCGGATCGAATGGATGGAGTTGCCCGTGGGCGAAAAGGGGTATGCCAAGACCGGCAACTACCTGCCCCCGGAAGCCCTGGACGCCATCGAAGCCCACGTGGTGGCCATCAAGGGACCCTTGACCACGCCTATCGGCAAGGGCATCCGCAGCCTCAATGTGGCCATTCGCCAGAAACTCGACCTGTATGCCTGCGTGCGGCCGGTGCGCTACATCGAAACGGTCCCCAGCCCGATGAAACACCCGGAAAAGATCAACATGGTGGTCTTTCGGGAAAACACCGAGGATCTGTACGCGGGCATCGAGTGGGCCTCGGGCACCGATGAGGCCGAGGCCCTGGCCGAATACCTGAAGACCCAGATGGGCAGCAACATCCCGCCCCTGGCCGGCATCGGCATCAAGCCCATCAGCCCGGGCAACACCAAACGGCTGGTGGCCAGTGCGATCCGCTATGCCCTGGAGAACGGGTTCCCCAGTGTGACCCTCATGCACAAGGGCAATATCATGAAATTCACCGAAGGGGCCTTTGCCCAGTGGGGCTACGAGGTGGCCAAGGCGCAATTCGGCGGCCAGACGATCACCGAGGCCGACCTGTACGACACTTACGACGGTGAGGCACCGGCCGGCAAGGTGGTGATCAAGGATCGCATCGCCGACATGCTGTTCCAGCAGGTACTGTTGCGGCCCGACGAATACGGGGTGATCGCCACGCCCAACCTCAACGGCGACTACATTTCCGATGCCCTGGCCGCCCAGGTGGGCGGGTTGGGTATGGCGCCGGGAGCCAATATCGGCGACCGTTGCGCGGTGTTCGAAGCCACCCATGGCACGGCCCCCAAGTATGCCGGTCTGGACAAGGTCAACCCCGGTTCGCTGATTCTCTCCGGTGCCATGATGCTCGATTACATGGGTTGGAAAGAGGCCGGTACGGCCGTGCGCGAGGCGATCCAGGCGGCCATCAAGGCCCGCCGGGTGACCTACGACCTGGCCCGGCAGATCGAGGGTGCCGAGGAGGTCAAGTGCTCCCAGTTTGGCGAAGCCATCGTGGCCCAAATGAAGTAGCGGCTTCCGATTCAGGCCGGTGCGGTGTGCGACGGGAGATCCGGCGCTGGCTGACCGGCCTGGCCGATGCCCTGTTTCCGCTGATCTGCCGGGACTGCGGCCGGTTTTTCGCCCATGCCGATGGTGCCGGCCATTCTCCCTTGACGCAAGGGGAGACCATTGTGCCTGGTTTTCAGACGGCCATGGCCGGCCATTTCTGTCCGGCCTGCCGGCAACGTTGGACACCGGTGACCTCGCCCCTGTGCAGCCGTTGCGGACAGGTCTTTAAAAGCCGCGCCGGCGACGATCATCTTTGCGGCCGATGCCTGGAAGAACCGGGCGCGTTCAACCGCGCGCGGGCCCTGGGGGTGTACGAAGGGAGCCTGAGGACCGCCATCCAGGCCCTGAAGTTCAAGGGCGTGGCCACCCTGGCCGATCCCCTGGGCCGGCTGCTGCTGGCCGGTTTTCGGCAGTACTGGCCGACCGGCGATATCGATATCGTGGCACCGGTCCCCCTTCACCGGCGGCGCTTTCGTCAGCGGGGGTTCAACCAGGCCTACCTGCTGATTCGGGGGTGGGATCTGCCGGCCGGGAGCGTTGTCCTGCGCGACCTTCTGGTGCGCCGACGGGCCACGGCCCCCCAGACCGGCTTGGATCGGCGCCAGCGGCGGATGAATTTGAAAGCGGCTTTTGCTCCGCGCCGCCCCGGTCAGGCAACCGGAAAACGGGTGCTGTTGGTGGATGATGTGCTGACCACCGG
>NZ_BBCC01000390.1 GCF_001311845.1 Desulfosarcina cetonica JCM 12296
CACGTCTTGATGGTGGGCGATTTTCTTTTCGACATGCAGGCCGGTCGCCGGGCCGGCGCTCTGACCGCTTACCTGAGCAACGGTACGTCCCTGCCCGAGGGGCTGGATTGCGATTTCGTGGCCGCCACCCTGGACCAGCTCAAGCCGATCATCACCGACGGCCTGGCATTGCCGGCCGGCAAATTGCCCAACGCCTTTCTCGCCGAGCTTTTGGCCTGTTACGCCATGGACGACCCTTCGGTAATCGTGGGCCCCACCGTGGGGGAGGATACGGCCGCCGTGGACATCGAGGGCGAGGCGGTGTTGGTGCTTAAAACCGATCCGATCACCTTTGCCACCGCATCCATCGGCCGTTACGCGGTTGCGATCAATGCCAACGATTTGGCCACGGCCGGCGCCGCGGCCCACTGGATGCTGGCCACCCTCCTTCTGCCCTGCGACTTTTCGCGCTCCCAGGTGCGGCAGATTTTTGCCGACCTGCACGGAGCCTGCACCGACCAGGGCATCACCCTGTGCGGCGGACACACCGAAATTACCGACGCAGTCCGCCGGCCGGTGGTGTCCGGCATGATGTCCGGCACCGTCGCACGCAACGACCTGATCCGTAAGAGCCGCATGCGCCCGGCGATCGGGTGCTGGTGACCAAGGGCGTGGCCGTGGAGGGCACGGCGATCATCGCCGC
The DNA here is from genome assembly GCF_001311845.1 of Desulfosarcina cetonica JCM 12296. Lineage (GTDB taxonomy): Bacteria > Desulfobacterota > Desulfobacteria > Desulfobacterales > Desulfosarcinaceae > Desulfosarcina > Desulfosarcina cetonica. The sequence goes on from NZ_BBCC01000390.1 coordinate 683, forward strand.
CGAGTTCAGGCAACTGCTTCTGGACAAGGGCATGCCGGTCGAGGAGATCGATGCCTGCACCGCCTTTCAGGAGATGATCAGCATCCTGCCCGAGGCACGTATCGCCTGGCGTGTGGGCGGGGTCTCGGCCTTGCACGACGTGACCGAGGGCGGCATCGCCACGGCGCTCTCCGAATTGAGCCAGGCCGGCGGCCGGGGGATTCGCGTCAGGCGCGATCAGGTGCCGGTCTTTTCCCAGACCCGTCGCATGGGAACCATCCTGGGCATCGATCCGCTGGGCCTGATCGGCTCCGGCAGTCTCTTGATCAGTTGTCGTCCCGAATTCGCCGCCGCCCTCGTCTCCGACCTTCACCAAAGCGGTATCGCCGTGACCGAGATCGGCGAGGTGACCGACGCGCCACCGGGGATCAGTGCCGTCGAGGGCGCGTGTCCGGTCGACTGGCCCAGTTTCGATGTAGACGAAATCACGCGTCTGTTCACCCGGGTGCCATGCCACCGCTGACCAATATGTGCGACGTGCCGGCGTGGGAGATCGCCTCACGGGCATTCAACGAACATCCCCGGCCATTGCACATCCAGGGAACCCGCTCCACGCACCGACATTTCTTCAACATGCTGGACCGCCTGGAAACCTGGGACGAGCGCGCCCGCAGTTACCAGGACTATATGGACGTGGCCTTTCATCTGCATCAGTGGCGGCGCGAAAAAGACCCCACCGGCCAGCTCAGCCTGAAAAACAGTTATCTGCGGTTCCTGCGCGGCTGGCTGTTCGATGCCAATTCCGTGGAGGGGGCGGTGATGAAGGGCTGGGTGGAGAGCCGCCTGGGCATTGCGCCCACGTTCCACAAGAAGCGGATCCAAGACCGGGCTTGCGAGGCTTACTTCGATTACATGGGCGAACGGCTCAACGGCGCCGCCCGCACCAACGCGATTTTATCCCAGCTGGACCTGTTGTACGAATTCGGCCAGTATGAACTGGCCCGTCGCCATCCGGAGCGCCTTCACATGACCCTCTACCGCGGGGTGTACGATTTTGCCGAACATGAAGTTCTCGCCTGGCCGGACGAGACCCACGCCGTGGTGCGGCTCAACAACCTCAACTCCTTTACCCGGGACTTCGAGCGGGCCTGGGAGTTCGGCACCCTGGTGATTGAAGCCCAGGTACCGATTCCCAAGGTTTTTTTCGACGGAGCCTTTTTGCACGCCGGCATTCTCCAGGGTGAGGAAGAGGTGCTGGTGATCGGCGGAGAATACGAAGTCACCCTGCGACTGTATTGAGGAACCTTCATGACTGTTACGCGCTCATCCGAAACCTGGGCACAGACCGTCGAGCGGGCCCGGGCCGCCTTTCTCGGCATGGCCGTCGGCGATGCCCTGGGCGCCACCACGGAATTCATGACACCCACCGAGATCCGGTTCAAATACGGGGTCCACAAGAAGATCATCGGCGGCGGCTGGCTCTACCTGAAACCCGGGCAGGTGACCGACGACACGCAAATGTCGCTGTGCATCGCCCGGGCCATCCGGGAGTGCGGCGGCTGGGACCTGACCGCCATCGCCCATCATTTTGTGGCCTGGATGAAAAGCCGACCCGTGGACATCGGTGCCACCTGTGCCCGGGGGATCCGCGAGTTCATGCACACCGGCCGCTTGGAGATGCCGCCCACGCGTGGGACGCCGGCA
>NZ_BBCC01000391.1 GCF_001311845.1 Desulfosarcina cetonica JCM 12296
CCTACCTGCTGAAACCACCACCCCCAAAATGAAGGAGCCCGTTACCATGAAGATCGTCATCTATCTGCTTGGATTAGGCATTATCGGCTATTGCAGTTATTTGAACCTTTATACCCGACAGGCCTTGGATTCCCTGAAAAGTCTGTTTCAAACGTACCAACTGCGATACCTGGCAGCGATCCCGGCGGTGTTTGCCGTTCTATTTTTGATTTCAGCCCCGGCCGCAAAATGTTCCTGGCCTTTCTGGATCGTTGGCGTGCTGGCCGCAATAGAAGCCGTTGTCGCCTTCACCAATCCTCAGAAGATCTATAGCCGAATGTTGGATTGGTTTTTTGAGAAGGTATCGGATCAAGCCTATCGGATTTCCGCAATCGCTGGCATCATCTTCGGAACTCTAATTTTGACATTGGCATAGAAATCAGGAGATCCATCATGGCCTTGACCAAACTGGATATCGTTGAACGAATTTGTGAACAGCTTGGCTTTCAAAAGAACCGATCCATTGATGTCGCGGAGAGCCTTCTTGAACTGATCAAATCCACCCTTGCATCCGGTGAAGATGTCCTGGTATCCGGCTTCGGCAAGTTCTGTGTAAAGGAAAAGGCGGAGCGTAGGGGACGGAATCCAGCTACCGGTGAAGATGCCATTTTACCCGCCCGGCGGGTGGTGACGTTCAAATGCTCGGGGCAGTTGCGAGACAAGATTAATGGTGCCTGAAATGTGCGGCCGGTTTGTAGGATTCACATCCTTAAAAGCATTGAAAGAGCAATTCCCTATCGATGTCACGAATGTCGATGTGGTGGCCAGCTACAATGTAGCCCCAAGCCAGGAGATCCTCGCCATCGCCCGCTATGAGGGTGAGAATCACTTGGTGCGATTTTATTGGGGGCTGGTACCAGCTTGGGCCAAGGATGTTTCCATAGGCAATAAGCTTATCAACGCCCGATCTGAAACGGTCGCCACCAAACCCAGCTTTCGCAATGCCTTCAAAAGACGTCGCTGTATTATCCCTGCGGATGGCTTTTATGAGTGGAAAAAGACCAAGGGCGGAAAGCAGCCGGTCTTTCTCACGCTGCCGGATGGGAAACCTTTCGCTTTCGCCGGCCTATGGGAAACGTGGCACGACAAGGAGAATAAAACGGCCTACAAGTCCTGCACCATTATCACCAGAGAAGCCAGTGCGTCTATGGCACCAATCCACAATCGGATGCCTGTAATCTTGAAGCCGGCGGCTTTCGATGCCTGGTTAAACACGAGGAATCAGGATATTGAGTTGCTCCAAGGAATCATCCAGAACCAGATCCATACTGAACTCGTAAATGTTCCCATCTCCAACCGAGTCAATTCAGTTCGTAACAATGGGCCGGAAAATATTCGGCCGACGGAATAAAAACGTTCATTTTAATCGACACAGAAACAACAGGTAAGTGAAATAAAATAATGAAGAAAGCCAAACCAAAAGCACCAGTCAGCAGTTCGATATCACAAAAAGTTATTGCCGGACTATGTAAGACTTCAACCAAGAAAGTCGTTGATCTTTCAGAAATACGAAATGCCAAAATTCATGCAGAAGATCTCGAAAAAACAGTTGTTACGGAAAAAGAGCTTGCCGGTTTAGATCCATTGCATGCCGTTTATGTATATGCCCAAAATAAGTTATCCGTCTTGGTCGAGCAAATCGGAGAATTGCCACCCCTGTCCAAACTTGACAATGCGTATGCTGATGCCCAAGATTTGTATATGCCTTCGGGTCCGCCAATGAGTCCACTAACAACCTCCTATTTTACATGCTGGGGTTTTTTCGACCTCTGTGTCGGATTAAAGAAAGAAAGTTTCGGAACCGTCATTATCGACGTGTGTAAATATTTGAAAGTTGATCCTAATCTGATAATGTTTTTCGAGCTGATGCAGAACTCCAGGATGGGGCTCTATGTCCATGAAGGCTTTTCTGGTAGATTCACCAATCTGAGAGAATTGATTACCGGAGCAGAAGTGACGGCAATCGTACATAGTGGATATGTTGGCAATCCAGGTGAAATAATACTGGCGAGAATAATGCCGGATCCGTTTCCCGAATCAAATTACGGATATTCCGTCGTTTTTACAACCCCCTATGTCCTTGCTGAAATGTATAACGATCGTTTCATTCCTGCGAATGAGGAAAATTGGTTGCTCTATTTTGACAGGATCCAGGAGAAGACCAAAATCAAAGATAAAAAAAGGTCCTATGAAGTTCTTATGAAATATGGACTCAACCGGCATTACTGGAATGAGTACATTTTTGAAGCATATGTAAACAATAAAAAAGAGTTGATATTTCTGGCTGGTTTTCCGGACATTCCTTCGAGCAGACCTCATTGG
>NZ_BBCC01000392.1 GCF_001311845.1 Desulfosarcina cetonica JCM 12296
CCGCGTTAAATTCACTTATGTCTAAAAAACAGAAGAAACGACCACTACAAATTTCATTCTATGATGATGGCTATGGATGGATTTTATTAAGATTAAATTTACCTGAAAAAATAATAAAGATTAGCATAAGTTCTGCATTTGATCCGCTTCCAGACCTTTTCAACTGGATTGAGGATATATGTGTTGGTGATCTTCCATCAGAATTTGAAATAGATCAAGAAGGAAAAATTATAAGGGTCGAGGCAATGATTTTATCTAAAGATGCAAAAGATTCATTCCTTCTGAGAATCTCTGATCCTTATACGGAACAAATGTTGGTCAAATCTGAATTGTCAAAAAGAGATTTTATCATGACCTTGTTAAACCGTTTTGAGTCATTCGTGAATAAAAGGAAAAATAAAGAATGGTCAGGTTATAATTTAAATGAATTGCCCTATATAGAGTTAAAACAGTATAATAGCAACGACTGAATTTAACCTCCGCGTCCACGGGACGGCGAGGAGCATGCCGCCCGTGACGCAGGCGTTATAAAAGATGAAGCGATTTCTTAGAATTGTTTTACCAATTGCATTTTTAGCTATAGCTGCTGTTTACCTTAATAGTGCAGCTTTTAGCGGTTGGGTATCGGGCGGCCCACCAAATGATTACCCAGAAGCTTGGGCATACAGGGCTATGCGGCATTTCTATTATGGGATTGGTTTTATTGCTATAGCATTAACAGTTTTTTTAGCACTAAAGGATAATGCCAAAAGAATAAAGGTTAAATGCGTTATAGGCTTTATTGTTGCTCTTATTCTGTTTTCTGTACCACATTTGAAGAAGTTTATCGAAATTGATTCTTGTCTTGATCATGGTGGTGAGTGGAATAACAGCTATCATCGATGTGAGGAATGAATTTTTTATAACCTGTCACTTAAGCGGGACCGGGAAAAGCGGTGCCATTTTGAACGATTGTATTTATTTGAAAGTTCAAAAGATCTTTTGAACATTTTTCTGGTCCCTTCCCGGCCCCTTAGTTTGGCGTTATCGCGCCGAGCGAAGCTCGGCGTATCTTGCAGGGTGAAAGTCCCTGCCGGGAGGAAAGTCAGTAATGGCTTTCTGTAGGGGTTAGCCACCCACCCGTATCGAGCCTTGGTCCATGGCGGAGATACCTTCTACTCATTGTAAGTGTTGGACGCCGATGTGTTGGCTGGAAACGAGCCGCGACCCGGGCAACCGGTGCCATTCGCGGAAGGCCTCACCCCGCTGAACGATCAATGGAGTAGGGTATCGAACAAGATGGGCTAAGCGTAGGCAGAGAATCCTGTAGGCCGTAGGGGAGACCGCGCTCCCTGAAGTGCTGGTACAGCTTCGAAATGCAAATTGCGGACGCCGAGGGTTTTAACGTGCGCCGAAGGCAACACAGAAGCATCCGTTTTGGCGAGGATGTGGAGGTCCGCCGGAGTCATCAGGCCGTGGCATGCAGGAAGAGATGCGCTGTAGAACTCGGGAAGCCCCATTGCGCTCCTGGCGTGATTTCGATCCAGGTGGGTCGTCGCAAGGCGGCTATATGCCATTGGGGTGTCTTATCAGGCATAGTACTCAGAGGTTGGGAAAGCCAGCCACACGCATGTGTCAGTGATACATGCAAGGGAAAGGACCTGACGGAAGGATGCAGCCCGCAAAGGAAACTCGTGCCGGACATGTAGGGCTGGATAACACGAGCCAACCTCACTGCGGGGAATAGCAACTGGATCTTGTAACGGGTAACTGTGAAGATCCGCGCGGAAGCGAGTCCAACCGAAGAACCGGATGCGGGAAAACCGCACGTCCGGGACTGTGTGGGGGGCGCCGGGTGACCGGCGTTCCTACCACGAGATAAGACGATAGAGGGAAATTAATGAGCGAATTCGATTTTATTAGTAACGACACATTTCGCAATATGCTTGAAAGAGACAAGCGTGAAATGACATCTTGCCTTGACGCTGGTAATTTTAAGTCTGTATTAGTTTTAGCCGGCAGTATCATTGAAGCCATCTTGGTAGATTTCTTTCTTGTATTTTTAGCTGAAAAACATTCTTCAAGCACAATACTTAAATCCCCTCTAAGCAAACTGATTGATATAGCAGTAGAAAATAACCTTGTTTCCGACAGGACCAAGGATATTGCATCCGTTGTTAGGAATTATAGAAACTTGATACATCCTGGGAAGGAATTTAGGCTTAAGGAAAAGGTCGACAAGCCATCAGCTGTTGTTGCTGCAAATCTTGTTGATATAATGATCAGCGAGCTTCGTGATGTGTTTTCAGAAAAATATGGCTATCGGGCAGACGCAGTAATTGCAAAAGTCAAGATAG
>NZ_BBCC01000393.1 GCF_001311845.1 Desulfosarcina cetonica JCM 12296
CACTACAGCGAAACATAGATGTTATAAGATTTGGCCAGCCTGACCCTTTTCTTTCGATGCGAGATGTAAGCGATGAAGTTGCGGCGCAGATGATATTGAATAATCTCCTTCATCCCCTCGACGCTCAGAGATCTGAGCGGAAGTATTAACGATAGTATTTTTCGCACCAGGGGTACCGTCAGCAAAGGTGTTTTTTTTAAAGTGCAATCGCATCCGTAGCATAAAATGTAGAGCCAGGAATACGAATGTCATGTGGCGATGCCAGGCGGGCCAGGATCGGTGTTCATAGCAATCCATGCCCACTTGACTCTTGCCTTCCTGAAAGCACTGCTCGATGGGCCAGCGCATGGAGGAGGCCTTTACCATCTCGGATAGCGGGATCTCTTTGGATGCATTGGAGATGGCGTATTTGATCTTGCCATCGTCGTTCTTTCGCAAGAAAAGCCATTGTGGATCACCTGTCGGCAAGCCATCGCGAGACAAATGGATGCGAAGTCGGGCGACTTTAGCAATGATGGGGCCCTTGGCGCCTTCGGCAACAACGACCGGTTTCCAGGATACGCGGTCGGATTTGGCGATCTCAGCGACACTTCGCGGTTTGGGTTGTCCTGGCAAAACTTTTAATTTGGTGGGACGGCGGCCACGCCCCTTATAGGGCGGGAATCCCACTTTTGGCTTTTTCGTGAAAACCTGGGTGTCGGATTTGATCGCGGCAAAATAAAAGCAATCCTTGGGCAAGGCGTTCAAAAATTCCATGTCACTGCCAAAAGCAGCGTCGGCGCCAATCCACGTGAAGGGATAATGCCCTGTGGCGACGATCTCGGTGATTAATTTTAAGGCGATCTGCTGCTTGGTCTCAAAGGCAAGATCTTCGGGGACCAAGTTGAATTGGCGCCTTTCTTTCTGCTCAGGGGAAAACCAGCTTTTCGGCATATACAACCGACCACCGAGCAGGCCGTAGCCCTTGTCGCTGGAATAGCCGATAAAGACACCGGACTGACAGTTCTCGACCTTTCCGAGAGCGCCACAATACTGTCGAGCCACGCCAACCGACTCCTTGCCCTTTTTGGGAAAGTCGCTGGGATCGATGGTGATCATTCCATCGGGTGCGGCGATCAACTCCGCCAGCATCTTCTGATGGGTCTGCAGCATGGCCCCATGATCCCAACGAAAGGTCTTCATGAACATCTGCATGGAGCGGACCGATTTTTTATCGAGAAACTCAAGCGCGATCGGTTCCACGGATTTGGCTTCGGCATTACTCATGAGTCCGGAGAAATAGGCCAATCCCAGACGGTGATGTTCGATGCGACCATAAGCGTCATGAAAGCATTGATGAAAACTGACCAGCTCGTTGGCCATCGTCTCGATATCATCGGTATCGAGATTCAAGTCGGCGGTCAGTTGCGGATGCCATCGGCAATGTTCTAATAGCATGACCAGCGCCTCCACCTTGGTTTGGGTCAGTGGGGGGCGATCAAGAACAAGAATAGGGGCGGGTTGTTGGCGGCAATCGATAATCTGTCTGAAGTCCGGGTCTAAAACATAAAGGTAAACCTCCTTGGGGTTGCCATGATAACGATATCCCTTGCCTTGTTTGGTGCTACCCTGCGTATGCCCCACGTGCAGCCAGTTGGCGGCCTTATAGCAGGTGCCCACAAAGTAGCGGGGATCGACAAAAGTCTCCAATAGCAGGAGGCGATGGTTGAAATGGTGTAGCCAATCCACGGGCAGCCGCGCAATATTGAGGGCCAGCACATGCGAGGCCAGATTGGGGATCTGAGCCCAGGGCAGGATCAAAAAACGGCTGTTGGCGGCCAGTTGATGCAGATGCCGTTTTCGTTGACTCGGCGACCAGCGATAAAACAGTCTCTTACGGCCAGTTTCAATGCCGGTGCGCTCCACGACAAGGCTGCTACAGGGCGATCTTTCAAAAAAGCCAAATATTTGAGTCGATGCCCGAGCAGTTGCCGATACCCCAGGTAGTGATGCCGGCTGACCCAGCGATCCCACAATGGCTCCCAGTCCGAACCACCGACGGGTTTCACAATGGCCGGGCCAAAGTCGTTCAACGCGCCGGCAATCGCCTCTGTGTTGATGACACCCGGCACTGGCGGCAGGCCATCGTTTTGTTTTTGGTTTGATTGCATGGCAGCAAATGGGTTATTGACGATAGGGCGCAGATTCACCGTAGCGGAAAAACCCGTATTCAAGCCAACGAACACACAATGCGCAACGCCATGGCCCCGATTGATCGCCCTGTTATTTGAAAGTATACATGCTTTTAATTTGGGCGTCTACTGCAATTTTCGCTGTAGTG
>NZ_BBCC01000394.1 GCF_001311845.1 Desulfosarcina cetonica JCM 12296
CGCGGCAAGGCGCCGGCAACACCGGCCCGGCACCGGGAATGGGCGCCAGCGTCGCCCGGTAACGGCCGTCGAGGATCCGCTGCGTGGCCGCTTCCAAAACCGCATCATCCACACTGAGGCACTGGTCCAGCCGGTAGCAGGTAATATCCTCGTAGCGCACCGAATGGACATCGTAATGATCCCTCAGAATATCCAGAAACAGGTGCATCGTGTCTGCGATGACCCCGTCAATATCAAAGGCCAGGGCTTTCGGATCGATCATCGGGCGTCGCCGTCTTCCAACCGTCATTTGGATCATTGACGGTCGTCTGGGGCCCGCAAGCGGGCATTAACAAAAAGTTATTTAAGTAACCCCAAGGCAAGGGGCGTGTCAATATGGATATTTGGCAATCATATGGCAGCGGCGTTTGGCTTTCAGCTTTTTACTGGCCTAACGGGAAGCAGGCGCTCTCGGTTCAATCAATGCCAAATGCCAAAGTCCAAATGTCAATTGAAGGATCGTATCGATCGTAGATGGATAGAATACCACCAATTGGCATTTGTCATTGGACATTTAGCATTTTTCACGTCGTCATCGTATAAAACGGGTAACGATGAATCAAATGCGGTTACCCTGTTGGCATTCATTCATCCCTCTCCCCTTTCCGCAAAAACGGCCGGAACAGATCGATGGGCAGGGGGAAGACCGTCGTGGTGTTGTTCTCGGCGGACATTTCACGCATGGTCTGCAGGTAGCGCAGTTGGAGGGCCATGGGATGGGCGTCGATGATCTTGGCGGCCTCGGCCAGACGATCGGCTGCCTGGTATTCACCCTCGGCGTTGATCACCTTGGCCCGCCGTTCCCGCTCGGCTTCGGCCTGCTTGGCCATGGCGCGTTGCATCTCCTGGGGCAGGTCGATGTGCTTGAGCTCCACCGTGGCGACCTTGATGCCCCAGGGATCGGTATGGGTATCCAGGATTTCCTGCAACTGGGCGTTGATCTTTTCCCGCGCCGAGAGCAATTCGTCCAGCTCGGCCTGGCCGCACACGCTGCGCAGGGTCGTCTGGGCCAGCTGGGAGATGGCGTAAGCGTAGTTCTCCACCTCCACGATGGCCTTGATCGGTTCGATCACGCGGAAATAGATCACGGCATTGACCTTCACCGAGACGTTGTCCCGGGTGATCACGTCCTGGGGATCCACATCCATGGCCACCAGGCGCAAGCTCACCTTGACCATTTTGTCCACGATGGGAATCAGGATGATCAGCCCGGTCCCTTGGATTGAATAACCCGTCCCAGGCGGAAGATCACCCCCCGTTCGTACTCGTTGAGAATTTTAAGGGCCGTGGCCAGGAAAAAGATCACCAGCACGACAATGCCGATATAGGGATACATGGGGGGTCTCCTTTGCTTTAATGCGATTCTTGATCCAGCGGTTCCACCACCAGGGTGAGCCCGTCCATGGCAACCACGCGGACCGGCGCACCGGCCGCCAGTGGTGTCCGGCAGCGGGCAAACCACAGCTCGCCGTGGATCTGCACCTTGCCGGTGGGTGCGAGAGCGGTTTTTACCACACCGGTCCGGCCCACCAGCCCGGCACCGCCGGTCATCGGTTGACGGCGCTGGGCGCGAAAAACCAGACCGGCCACGACCACGAAAAATCCGCTCACCAGTCCCAGGGTGGGGATGATCACCTGCCAGGAGACGGCCATCCGGCCACCGCTACGATCGAAGAGCATCATCGATCCGATCAGCAGACTGGCAATGCCGGCCACGCTGAGCAGACCGTAGCTGGCGATTTTCATCTCCAGAATGAAAAAATCAGGGCCAGCACGATCATCAGCACACCGGCAATGTTCACCGGCAGGGTTTGGAAGGCGTAGAAGGCCAGCACGAGGGCGATGCTGCCGATCACGCCCGGCAGAACCACCCCCGGATGGGAAAGTTCGAAATAGAGACCGGCCAGGCCGATCATCATCAGGATATAGGCGATGTTGGGGTCGCTGATGGCCTTGAGGATGCGGGTGCGCAGGGTTTCGGCAATCCAGACACGCTGTTGGGGGTCAATGGCGATGGGTTCCCGGCCACGGATCTTGCGGCCATTGATCCGGGAAAGGAGATCGTCCACATCGCGGGCCACCAGATCGATGACCTTTAGTTTCAACGCCTCGCTTTCGGTCACGGACACGCTTTGGCGCACGGCCGCCTCGGCCCAGGTGACGTTGCGGCCCCTTTTTTCGGCAATGCTCTTGGCAAAAGCCACGGTATCGTTGGTGACCTTCTCGGCCATGGTCTCGCCGATATCCTTGCCGCCGGTATTCACCGGGTGGGCG
>NZ_BBCC01000395.1 GCF_001311845.1 Desulfosarcina cetonica JCM 12296
CGCCCCGCCGGTCCGGCGGGCACCAAAGCCCTGGACCAGTATACGGTCAATCTGACCGAACGGGCCAAGAAGGGTGAGATCGATCCGGTGCTCGGACGGGATTTCGAGATCCGTCAGATGGTCGATATTCTCATCCGGCGGCGGCAGAACAACCCGATCCTCACCGGTGAGGCCGGCGTGGGCAAGACCGCCGTGGTCGAAGGCTTTGCCCTGCGCATCGCCCAGGGCGACGTGCCGCCGATCCTGCAGAACGTGGCCGTCCACACCCTGGACCTGGGGCTTCTGCAGGCCGGTGCCGGTATCAAGGGTGAATTCGAGAACCGCCTCAAGGGCGTGATCAACGAGGTCAAGGCCTCGCCGGTGCCCATCATCCTGTTCATCGACGAGGCCCACACCCTGATCGGCGCCGGCGGCCAGGCCGGTTCCGGGGATGCGGCCAACCTGCTCAAGCCGGCCCTGGCGCGGGGTGAGCTGCGCACCATCGCCGCCACCACCTGGGCCGAGTACAAGAAGTACTTTGAAAAGGACGCTGCCATGGCACGGCGCTTCCAGGTGGTCAAGATCGAGGAGCCCGACGAGGAGAAGGCCATGGTGATGATGCGTGCCATCGGCCCTTTTTTGGAGAAGCACCACAAGGTGATGATCACCGACGAAGCCCTGGCCGACACGGTACGCCTGGCCAGCCGCTATATCTCCGGCCGCCAGCTGCCCGACAAGGCCGTGAGCGTGCTGGACACCGCCTGTGCCCGGGTGGCCATCGGGCTCACCACCAGCCCGCCGGCCGTTGAACAGGCCCAGCGGCGCATCGGTGACATCGACCGCGAAATCAAGATTCTCCAGCGTGAGACGGCCATCGGTCGGGATCACCAGGCGCGCATGGAGGAACTGGCCCGGGACCGCGAAACGACCGAAGCCGAAATGAACCGCCTCACCGAGAAGTGGCAATCCGAGATGGAAATAGCCGGCAAGATCCGTGAGTTGATTCAGGAGATCCACGCCTGATGGAAAAGGCCGGTGAGACGGAGGGCGCCGAGACGACCGCCCAGGAGATGGCCGCCAAGCAGGCCGAACTCAAGGAGCTGGAGGCCGAGCTGGAAAAACGCCAGGCCGGCGAGCCCCTGGTCCAGATCGCCGTGGATTCGGAAACCGTGTCGGCCGTGGTTTCCGGCTGGACCGGTATCCCCACCGGGCGGATGCTCACCGACGAGATCGCCACCGTGCTCAGCCTGGCGGACCGGCTCAAGGAGCGCATCATCGGCCAGGACCACGGGCTGGAGGCCATCGAGCAGGTGATCCAGACGGCCCATGCGGGCATCGAGGATCCTTCCAAACCCACCGGGGTGTTCATGTTGGTGGGGCCTAGCGGGGTGGGCAAGACCGAGACGGCCCTGGCACTTTCCGAGCTGCTCTACGGCGGCGAGCAGAACATGATCAGCATCAACATGAGCGAATACCAGGAGGCCCACACGGTTTCCAGCCTCAAGGGTTCTCCGCCCGGCTACGTGGGCTACGGCGAGGGCGGTGTTCTCACCGAGGCCGTGCGCCGCAAGCCCTACTCGGTGCTCTTGCTCGACGAGGTGGAGAAGGCCCACCCGGACGTCATGGAACTCTTCTTCCAGGTCTTCGACAAGGGCGTCATGGAAGACGGGGAGGGGCGGCGCATCGATTTCAAGAACTGCCTGATCATCCTGACCTCCAACCTGGGTACGGACCTGATCATGAACCTGTGCGCCGACGAGGAGACCATGCCCGATCCGGCGGGCCTGGGCGAGATGGTCAAACCGGAGCTGCTCAAGCATTTCAAGCCGGCCTTCCTCGGCCGCATGAAGATCGTGCCCTATTTCCCCATTACCGACGAGAACATGAAGCTGATCGTGCGCCTCAAGCTGAACCGCATCGTCAAACGCATGCAGGAGAACCGCGAGGTCGAATTCACCTATGACGACGCCGTGGTGAACGCCATCGCCGACCGCTGCACCGACGTGGATTCCGGGGCGCGCAACGCCGACCACATCATGACCAACACCCTCTTGCCCGAAATGTCCCGCGAGCTGCTCAGCCGCCAGGCCGGTGGCGAGCAGATCCACCGGATCGCGGTCTCCATGGATGGGGAAGGGTTTGGTTATGCCATCGACTGAGCCGGCAATATGCCGCGGTGCCCAAAAAAGTGCCGCTTTTGCCGGTGGTCCCGTGATCGGCGCCGGGGGAATCGCCCATCGGTTCGCCCCCATGGGGCGGGCCGCCGGATGCCGGATCTGCGGTCGGCC
>NZ_BBCC01000396.1 GCF_001311845.1 Desulfosarcina cetonica JCM 12296
CGGACCGACCGATGCGGCCGGCGCCTTTGCCGACGGCGGCACCTGTCGACGGGCCAAGGCCCTGGGACTCAAACCCGCCGCCTTCCTGGCCGATAACAACGCGTACCCCTTCTTCCAGGCATTGGGCGATCTTTTCATCACCGGCCCCACCCGCACCAATGTGATGGATCTGCAGATCATGCTGGTCGACGCATGATCGACAGATTCGCTAACCGTTCAACCACAAAGGAATGACCATGTTCCCGTCCAACAAAACCAAAATTGTTTGCACCATCGGCCCGGCGTCGTGCTCGACCGAGGTCTTGACCCAACTGATCCAGGCGGGAATGAACATTGCCCGTCTCAACTTTTCCCATGGTGATTTCAGCGGCCATGCCAAGGATATCCAAGCCATCCGCCAGGCAGCGGCGGCCGCCGGACAGCCGGTGGCGATCATGGCCGACCTGCCGGGGCCCAAAATCCGTATCGGCGAGTTGTCCGAGGAACCCATCATGCTCAAGGGGGGGCAGCCCCTGACCCTCACCACCGAAGATATGGCCGGAACGGCTGCGTGCATCGGCGTCAATTTCGAACGGCTGCCCACGGTGGTCCATCCCGGCGACCGCGTTTACATCAACGACGGCTTCATCCAGCTCAAGGTCTTGTCGGTGAAAGCGCCGAAAGTCGAATGCGAAGTGGTGGTCGGGGGCATGATTCGCTCGCGCAAGGGGCTCAACATTCCCGATGTGGATCTGGGGATCTCGGCCTTTACCGACCACGACCGCCGCTGCATGGCCTTCGCCCTTGAAAATGGTGTCGATGCGGTCAGCCAGTCCTTTGTGGAAAGTGCCGCCGACATTGAAACGGTCAGGGCGGCGGCCCACGCCATGGGCTACGATCCTTTTATCATCGCCAAGATCGAGCGCTCCCGCGCCGTGGACAACCTGGCCACCATCCTGGATGCCACCGACGGCATCATGGTGGCCCGCGGTGACTTGGGGGTGGAAATTCCCATCGCCAAAATCCCCTCGGTGCAAAAACGCATCATGGAGATGGCCAACCGACTGGGCAAACCGATCATCACCGCGACCCAGATGCTAGAGTCGATGACCACCAACCGGCTGCCCACCCGTGCCGAGGCCACCGACGTGGCCAATGCCATTCTCGACGGCACCGACTGTGTCATGCTCTCCGGCGAATCCGCGGTGGGCGACTATCCCCAGGAAGCCGTCGCCATGCTGCGCGCCATCGCCACCGATATCGAGCCGAACCGTTCCCATTACGGCCATGGCACCAGCCCCACGATGGCCGGCGACGCCTGCCCGGTAACCTTTTCCGAGATCATCGCATCCAGCGTGGCGGCAACCCTGAACTGTATCCAACCGGCAGCCATTATCACGCCCACACGCGGCGGCACCACGGCCAGGCGCATCTCGCGCTTCCGCCTGCCGGTGTGGATCGGTGCCGTGAGTTCCCAAAAGAAAACCTGTCAGGAGCTGATTTTCTCATACGGCGTGATGCCGGTCTTCGAGCCGGATCACCCCGGCGAATGGCGCCCCTGGATTCGGGACTGGCTGGCTGGCCACGGAGCGTCCGGCGACATCGTGGTGCTCACCGAAGGCCCGTCGGCCAAGTATCCGCATCGCAACAACCGCATGGAGATTATCGACTTAAAGCAAAAAAATGAATGACAAATGTCCAAGCGCAAATGTCAACTGGAGGATAGGAATCGATTTTAGAAAAAGTCGTCTGAAGCTGGGAGGATATTTATAATAACGGCAGGGTACCTTCATTTGTCATTTGGATGTTGGCCTTTGACATTGCCCCTTCACCCTATCCATCGTCCTGCGGCCACGACCCCCATTCCCAGCAGCATGGCCAGGAGCACGTTCTTCGTTTTCCAGGCACACCAGGCCGTGGCCAGGGCGGCAACCGCACCCAGAATACCGCTGGAAACGATCCCCGGCGCCACCAGGGAGATCAGGATGGTACCGGGCAGCGCGTCCATGAAACGCCGGAACCCGCCGTTTTTGGGCAGGTGCCCGGCCAGCAGCAGCCCTCCCAACCGCAGGCCGTAGGTCACCAGCGCCGCCCCGCCGATGGCCAGAACAAGGTTCGGATTGATGTCATTCATGAAATTCACCGAAAGTTCTCCTTTGACGGGGTCGGCCAGGATCGCCCCGCAAAGGCCGACCGGCTGCACGCAGGTGCGCCAGAACCGCACCAGGCACCGCCCAGGCCGCCAATCACGATATACCATTCCGGG
>NZ_BBCC01000397.1 GCF_001311845.1 Desulfosarcina cetonica JCM 12296
CCCAGACGCAGGCGGCGTGAAAGGCCCCGTCCAGGGGAAAGCCGGAACCCAGCGGCCCCGGATAGGCGTCGGCATGGGCAGGTGCCCGGACCCGGGCCAGGGCGCCGTCGGCAGAGATCACCAGGGGCCGGCAAATGGAGCGAAACCTCGGGCCGAAGGGCACCAGCTCGCGATAGATCACCTCGGGATCGACATTCGTGCAGATTCCCTCCATGGCGGCCAACAAATCCAGGGGCATGGGAGGCAGGGGAGCGACGGTACCGCCGAAACAAAGTTCGGCGTGGGTGACACTGCGGCGGATGCGCGCCGCCCCGACGGTGACATTGCTGGTCAGGGCCGTTTGGACGCCGCCGTCTTCTTGGTCGGTGGTTTCACAGCGGGTTTCCACGCTGTCGCGGTCCGGCGCGATGGCGAGAAACTTGGGGAAACGGGCGTTGCTGATCGTATGCACATCCAGAGTGGGCCGGTCGGCGCGCATCCGTGCGGCTAGGATCTGCATGGCCTCCACGGCCGGCAGCACCGGCCGCCCCTGAAAATGGTGGTCCGGCCAGGACGATTGGACACCAAGGGTCAGCGCCTGGGTGGCAGTGGCTGTTATGCGGGGAAGATCTCCCATAGGCGCACGGTTTTCTCATCGATGCCCACCGGTATGCCTGCCGCGTTGACGGCGCAATGGCGGGTGAACCCGGTGCAGACCAGCTCGCCGCTTTCCGCGTGGGTGATCACGTAATCGAATTGCAGCTTGACCCGCTGGCGTTCGCCGGGCCGGGTGAAGATGTACATGGCATCGTCGTAGTAAAGGGGCCGGAAGTAGTCCAGACCGGTGGCGATGATCGGATAGGTGAAGCCGCTCTCCTCGATCTCCCGGTAGGGATAGGCGGCCTCGCGCATCAGCGAGGCCCGGCCGAACTCGAAGTAGCGCAGGTAGTTGGCATGGTAGACCACCTGGGAGCGGTCCGTGTCGGCATACAGGGTGCGCAGTTCGCAGCGGTGCCAGGAAAGGCCGCTGGTGGCGTCGCGGAAGAATGCAGCCTTTTCGTCGATGGCCTGGGGGATGAACGGTTTGGGCCGCATCTCACACTCCCCTGAAAACGACACAGCAGTTTGTGCCGCCGAAGCCGAAGGCGTTGGACAAGAACACCCGGTGGGGGTGGCGCCGGGCCTGGTTGGGCACCAGGTCGATGTCGGCGAAATCGGGATCGGGGATATGGTTCACCGTGGGCAGGACGATCCCCTGGTGCATGGCCTCGATGCTTAGGGCGGCCTCGATGGCCGCCGCCGCGCCCAGCGTGTGGCCGATCTGGGATTTGTTGGACGACACCGGAATCCGGGCCAGGTCCGCACCGAACACCTCCCGCAGGCTTTCGATCTCGACCTTGTCGCCCTTGGATGTGGAGGTGCCGTGGGCGTTGATGTATTCAATATCCTCGGGTCGCAGTTCGGCATCCTCGATGGCCTGGCCGATGGCCTGCACGATGGTGCCACGGTTGGGCAGGGTGAAGTGGTGGGCATCCGAGGTCCAGCCCACCCCCAGAACCTCGGCCCGGGGCGTCAGATGGTGTTTGACCACCTGATCCTCACTGGCCAGGACGATGACCCCGCCACCCTCGGCCAGGACGATGCCGCGGCGATCGATGCTGAAGGGGCGCGACGCTGGGTGGGGTCGGAGAAGGCGCGGTCACCGGGCTCGACCTTGATCGTCGCCCACATGTTGGCGAATCCCTGGATGATTTCGGGGATCAGGCAGGTCTCCACACCCCCGGCGAGGACGAAATCGCAGTCGCCGTCGCGGATCATGCGTGCACCGATGCCGATGGCGTGGTTGCCCGATGCGCAGGCGCCCTGGGGCGAGAAGATCGGGCCGGTGAAACCCAACTGCATGCCGGCCTTGCCCGCCGGCAGGTTGGCGCACAGGTTGGGCAAAAGATAGGGACTGACCTTGAGCGGTCCCTTGGTGGTGTAATTTTCAAAGGCGATGCGCAGGGCGTCGCTGCCGTTCAAGGCCGAGCCCACCAGGCAGGCCGTGCGCGGGCCGGTTTGGGCGTCCATTGTCAGACCGGCATGCACCAGGGCGCGGATGCACAGGGTCATGGTGAGAAACACGTAGTCGGCGTTCCAGTTGTACTGCTCCTTGCGGTCGAAATACCCCAGCGCCGCCGGATCCCAGTCGG
>NZ_BBCC01000398.1 GCF_001311845.1 Desulfosarcina cetonica JCM 12296
GCCCAGCCGCGCGCCGCGCCCACCAGGCCCGCGCAGGGGTCGCAGGGATCGCTGGCTTCGAGGTTATCGTGCAGATCGAGGCTCAAGGCGGCATTCCCCTTTTGGGGGATGTCGGTTTCCGGATTGACGCCGCCGCCACAGGTCTTGACTTGCAGCATGGCCTGGGTGCGGGTGCAGGTGTCGGCCCCGTTGAGGGCCACATCGCGCAAGTCGGGATCTTCCAGGGCCGTCAGGGCGCGCTCCCAGACGTCGGCGTAAACCACGTAGGGTCCGGTGGCCGGAAGATCGCCGCTTCCCGGCAGATCGGGCTGCAGGCCGGCCGCAAACGCCGTCGTGCCTGGCAGGACGGCGCGCAACCCGTCGATATAGACGTCGCCCGGCTGGATGTTGCGGTTGTCGGCAATGGCGAGAGCGCCGCTTCGCGGAGTGCCGTTTCCGACCACATCCTTGAGGGCCTCGGCCAGCTGCGCTTTGAGGATGTCGACCAGGCTGTTCCAGTCGGCATCGGTGAGCATGCGTCCCTGCTGCTGATAGACCCCGGCGTAGCGCTTCAGCGCATCAACGGATTTTTTGGATATCTGGGTTTTCATGGGTCCCCCATCAGGTCATGATGAAAACAATTACAAATTTATCCTGCACAGGCCTCCCTGGGCAGCCGATGCAGCCGCAGGTCCGGAACGATGACGGCCTCCATCCCCACGGGGAGAAAATCATTCAGCTTGTCCGCCACGGCGGCCATCAGCAGGCTGTACCGCCAGCCGTGATAACACCCCATCTCGCCGCCGTCCTCGGCACCGAAACGAATCGCTTCGCTGGTGGCCGGGTGGAGCGTGGCGCATCCAGGCTCGCCAAACACCGGCCGGCGCTGCACCACCTCGCCCCCCTCGTCAAAGGCGAATTCATAAAAGATGGGGGGCTCCGTGGTGTTCTCCAGGGTCCGCAAATAGCCCGCGTCCACATCTTCGGGAATACGCGAGAAGCGGATGCAATGGGGATTGGCAGCGGTTCCCGGCGCAAGGTCCAGGCCGGCGGCGAAAATCGTGTCACTGGCTTGCAGGCGGTGCGTCTGGCACTGGCTCAAAACGGTGCAGTAGACCAGCCGAGCCAGGCCATGGACAACCGCCAACCGGTCGAACAGGCAGTCTTCGGCGATCAACACCGGCTGAAACATGCCGGCGGCGTCGGTGGGCGAGACACTTTCCACGCGCACGTCAAAAGCCGCCACCCGCTCCAGGTTGAGTCCCCCCTGGATCACCCGCAGGGTGCCGCTGCCTTCCAAAATCAGATCCTTGAGTGTATAGCCGGACGACGCCGACAAATCCATGGTCACGGTCCCGAGAATCGGGATGCGCACCGGCCGGTCGACACGCCCGCCATGATAGGCCCCCATCTCGCCGCCATCCTCGGCGCCGAACAGAATCGTCGCTGGGGCATCCGGTCGCAAAACCCCGGCACCGGGTTCGTCGAAGAGCGCGCTGAAAAGAGTCGCGACATCCGTGGTATTGGCCTCTTGTTCAACGTCCTCGTCCAAGTCGGCCGGGATCCGGGAGTAACGGATCGACCCGCCCGCCGTTGCGCTAATGCTGCCATTGAAGATGCAGTTGGCGGCAGTCAGCTTGAAAACCGTGGTCGACCCCAGAACCGTGCAGCCGTCGAAGCTGGCCGCGCCGGCACCCACCGACACGGTGTCGAAAAGCGTGTCCTCGGCCGTGAGGATCACATCATCATGGGATGACACGGTGGCCACCAGCTGTTTCACCGTGCAGCGCCGCAGGGTCAAACGGCCGGCACTGACCGTGAGGGTCCCCTGGACATGGTGATCCTCGAGCAGGTGCTCGCCCTCTGCGCTGTAATCAAGATCGGAAACGGTGGTATACGGGTCAGGCCCGAAAAAGCCCAGTGGTGGCGGGGCGTGGAGCAAGACCCTTTTGGGTGGGCATGTCCCCGGGACCAGGTCGGGGTGCGCACGTCCGGCGTGCGGCGGGAAACGTCTTCATAACTGCCGGGGAAACACGGTGCCCCATGGCGGTTGACCTGGCGCCACCAGACTGCCTGTCCGTCAAAGGTGGTCTGTTTGGCGGCCGGGTTCTGCGGCGCCGCGCCACCGTCGGTCGCCACCTGCAT
>NZ_BBCC01000399.1 GCF_001311845.1 Desulfosarcina cetonica JCM 12296
TCCAGATAGATCATAACAGGATGCGGCGTCAGTCATACCTGACGATCAGTTGTTCCTGGCGGCCAGGGCCGCCTTGATTTTGTCGGGCGTGGCCGGCAGGTGGGTCACCCACACGCCGGTGGCGTCCTTGATGGCATTGATCACCGCCGGTGCCGTGGGCAGCATGCACATCTCGCCGATACCGGTGGCGCCCAGCGGGCCCTTGGGCCGGGGCGTCTCATGGACGATGATTTCCTTTTCGAAGTTCTCCTTGATGGTGGGGAACTTGAAGCTCAACCAATCCTTGGTCTTGCCGGCGATATACTCTTCCCGCAAGGCATAGCCGACGCCCATGTCCATACCGCCCTCGAGCTGGCCGGTGAGGTTCTGGGGGTTGATCACCTTGCCCGCGTCCACGGACGTGGTCATTTTCAGGACCCGGGTCTTGCCGGTTTCGGTGTCCACCTCGACCTCGGCGATCTGCACGCAGTGCACCTGGGACTCGAAGGACGGCCCCTGGCCGGTTTTCTCGTCCAGCGGGCCTGCATCTTCATTTTTCTTCCGACCCAGGAACCGTCTGGGCTGGCCGGCGGCTTCCAGCTCGAGGCCGTTTGTGGCACCGGCTTCTTCCATGGCCGCCTTAAGCTGGGCCAGGCCGTCCATCAAGGCCCCGCCGATCATGTAGGTGATGCGGCTGCCGGCAGCCGGTCCGCTGGCGGCGGTGTCGTCGGTATCGCGGGTATGCAGGCAGATTTTGTCCAACGGGACGTTCATGTACGCCGCCGTCAGCTGGGTCAGCATGGAATCGTTACCCTCGCCCGGATCGGCGGCGGCGGCGTAAATATGAATGATGCCGTCATCGCTCAGTTCGACGGAAGCCACCGAGGCATCTCCCGGTCCGCCGATACCGAAGGCCGCGGTGGCGATACCGACCCCACGACGGATCTTGCCCGTTTTATAGGCTGCGGCCGCCTGCACCGCTTTTTCATAGGCGGGACGAACCGCTTCCATCACCTCGGGAAAGGGCCACAAATCCACCACCCGTCCGGTGGATTTGCTCTGTCCCGGCTGAAGCGAATTTTTCAGCCGGAACGCAAAGGCGTCCATGCCCAATTGGTCGGCCAGCATTTGCATGGCGCATTCCAGGGCGAAGGTGACCTGGGGTGGCCCGGCGCCGCGGGCGGCGCTGCCCCAGGGATTGTTGGTGTAGACCACTTTCGCGTGGGCGTGCACATGGGGAATGTTGTAAGAGCCGGAGAGCATCAACAGGGCGCGGTGACAAACCACGTGGCCGATGGAGTAGTACGCGCCGTTATCCATGACAAAGTCGTTGCAGTAGGCGGTGAGCATGCCGTCCTGGTCCGCGCCGAGTTTGACGTCCATTTCAAAGGCATGGCGTTTGGAGGCCATCTGCATGCTTTCGGTGATGCTCGGCACATAGCGCACGGCCTGCTTGAAGTGAATGGCCGCGGCACCGGCGATGCCTTCGGAGATGACATCGATCTTGATGCCGAACTGACCGCCGGAGTAGGCCTCGATATACTTCATGTTCTCGTAGCCCAAGGCCGCCTGGAGCATGGACAGGTGCAGGTGGATGTTGATGCTGCGGCCGATGATGACCAGCTTATCCTCTTCTTCGGCATCCTCGCCGGCTTCCCAGTAGGCCACGGTGACTTCCGGCTCCAGCGGGGCCTGGTGGTTGAACTGGGTCTTGAACCGGGCCTCGATCACCGCCGCCGAATGATCCAACGCGTCTTCGGCATCGCCCTTGATCTGGGGTTGCTGCCAACACAGGTTGGGCATATCCGGGTGCAATTGAACGGCACCCTCGGCCATGGCCGTGGCCGGGCTGTCCAGAACGGACAGCGGCGCCAGCTCGACCTTGACCGCCGCCAATGCCGCTTCGGCATGGGCCTTGGTGTCGGCGGCAACCGCCAGAACCGGGTCACCGATATAGCGAACTTCATCTTGACACAATACCGGACGATCCGCCACCAGGATTTTCAAGCGATTGGTGCCCTTGATGTCGTCGGCGGTCATCACGCCGGCCACCCCGGGCAGGCCAAGAGCCGCGCTGGCATCGATGGAAACGATCCGTGCGTGGGGCACCTGGCTGCGCCAGACGGCCAGCTCCAAGGCGTCC
>NZ_BBCC01000400.1 GCF_001311845.1 Desulfosarcina cetonica JCM 12296
CGATCCGGCAGGCCGCCGGCGCCAACGCCCTGACCACCGCCGATGCGGTGCGGGCCAAACTCGAAGAGATGAGCCCGTTTTTCCCGCCGGGGATGAAGATCGTCTACCCCTATGACACGACGCCCTTTATCCGGGTCGCCATCCATGAGGTCTTCAAAACCCTTTTCGAGGCCGTGGTGCTGGTCTTCTTGGTGATGTATCTCTTCATGGGCACCATCCGCGCCACCCTGATCCCGACCATCGCCGTGCCGGTGGTGATCCTGGGCACCTTTGCCGTATTGGGGCTTTTTGGTTTCTCCATCAACATGCTGACCATGTTCGCCATGGTGTTGGCCATCGGCCTTTTGGTGGATGACGCCATCGTGGTCGTGGAAAACGTGGAGCGTATCATGAGCGAGGAGGGGCTCAGCCCCCGGGAGGCCACGGCCAAGTCCATGGAGCAGATCACCAGCGCCCTGATCGGCATCGGGCTGGTGCTCTCGGCGGTCTTCGGTCCCATGGCCTTTTTCCCCGGGTCCACGGGTGTGATCTACCGCCAGTTCTCGGTGACCATCATCGCCGCCATGCTCCTGTCCGTGGCCGTGGCTCTGATTCTCACCCCGGTACTCTGCGCCTCCCTGCTCAAGCCGGTGCCGGCCGGACACGAACCGGCCGATGGCGCGGTGTTTTTCTTGCGGCCGTTCTTCCGCTGGTTCGATCGGCTTTTTTTTCGCGCCCGCAATCTGTACCTCAAGCTGGTGGGCCACTCCCTGGCCAAACGGCTGCGCTACGTCTTCTTGTTTTTGTTGATTGTCGCGGCCATGGGGTTTTTATTCAAGCGCATGCCCACGGCCTATCTGCCCGAGGAGGACCAGGGCGTCCTCTACGTCCAGGCAATCCTGCCGGCCAACTCGACCCTGGAGCAGACCAACGCGGTGCTCTCAAGGGTGCGGGAGCATTTTCTCGAGGATGAAAAAGGCGCGGTGGAATCGATTTTGACCGTGTCCGGATTCAGCTTCAGCGGCCGGGGGCAGAATGCCGGCCTGGCTTTCGTCAAGCTTCGCGACTGGGATCTGCGTAACCGGCCGGACCTCAAGGTCGGCGCCGTGGTGGGCCGGGCCATGCGGGTTTTTTCTCAATACCGGGATGCCATGGTCTTCGCTTTTCCGCCGCCGGCCGTGGTCGAGCTGGGGCAGGCCAACGGGTTCGACTTTCAACTCCTGGACCGCGGCGGGTTGGGTCATGCCAAGCTGATGGCCGCCCGCAATCAGCTATACGGCATCGCTTCCAAGGACCCGCGCATCACGCGGGTGCGTCCCAACGGCTGGAAGACGTCCCCGAGTACCGGATCGATGTGGACTGGGAGAAGGCCGGTGCCCTGGGGGTGCCGATCACCGCCATCCACAACACCATTGCGGCGGCGTTCGGCAGCGCCTATGTGAACGACTTCATTCAGGCCGGACGGGTCAAGCGGGTCTATGTCCAGGCCGATGCCCCGTTCCGCCGCCTGCCCAGCGATCTGGAAAAGCTCTACGTGCGCAACAACGCCGGCAAGATGGTGCCCTTCGCCTCCTTCGCCTCGGGGCACTGGGCCACGGGTTCCCCCAAACTGGAACGTTTCAACGGATTCCCCTCCATGAACTTCTGGGGGGAGCCGGCACCGGGGAGGAGTTCCGGCGAGGCCATGCAGGCCATGGAAGAGGCGGTTGCCCAGCTGCCCCGGGGGATCGGATACGACTGGACCGGGCTTTCCTACCAAGAGCGCATGGCCGGCTCCCAGGCACCGTTGCTCTACGCTTTTTCCATCCTGGTGATTTTTCTCTGCCTGGCGGCCCTGTACGAAAGCTGGCCGATTCCCATCTCGATCCTGATGACCCTGCCCCTGGGGGCCATCGGCGGGGTGATTGCCACCTCCATGATGGGAATGCCCAATGACGTCTATTTCCAGATCGGACTGTTGACCATCCTGGGGCTCACCACCAAGAACGCGATCCTGATCGTCCAATTCGCCCGGGCCCGCGTGGACGAGGGCATGCGCCTGATCGACGCCACCCTGGAAGGGGCCAAGCTGCGCCTGCGGCCCATCGTGATGACGTCCCTGGCCTTTGGCTTCGGCGTGCTGCCCCTGGCCC
>NZ_BBCC01000401.1 GCF_001311845.1 Desulfosarcina cetonica JCM 12296
CTGGCGGGAGCTGGGCAAGGACGGCCGCGAGCTGGCCCGGGCGGACCTGGGAACCCTGGCCAGCCATCTGCGAGGGGGTTTTATGCTGAAATCGATCGCCTGCAGCTGCGTCTTCCCGCTGAATACCGGGATCAGGCCCATTTGATCGCCCGCTGGGTGGCCGAGGAACTGGCCGGTGTGCCGGTGGCGGCCGGCGGAACATGTGAGCGGTTGGCCGTACCGCCCGTCATGGCCATGCCGGGAACCGGGGCTCGCCATATCGCCCGGCAGATCGCCGCGGCCGTGGCGGACCAGTTGAACACCAGACAGGGCCGCGATCCCCAAGCGGGTGGTTGATCCATTTTTTACGGACCCGTTAAAACCGCATCAGAGGTTCTTATGCTCAACACCATGAAAGGCATGCTCATCGAATACGCCCTCTCCCTGCCGCCACTGGTGCTCGTGTTCGAATTCAACCCCGAACGCCTGACGCGCACCCGCCACCATCACCCTGCGCACGGGAAGCGCGCCCGGCACGCGCGGCGGATATGACTTCGCGCTGCCTACGGAAACGGCGCGGGTCGCCCAGGGGGTGACCGTCCAGCCGGAGCGCTTCAGCATGGAGATCCTGCTCGACGCCACCGATCGCATGAACGACGGCGATGGGATCGCCTCCCAGTTCGGCGTCGAGCCGGAACTGGATACCCTGCGCAGCATGGTCGAACCCAAGTCCCAGGGTCCGGGGGGCTTGCAGACCCTGGCCAGTCTCGGCCTCGGGGGGCAGCGGGCCTTCCAGCGCAGCGAGTCGGCCTCGGTTCTGTTGCTGGTGTGGGGCACGCATATTCTACCGGTTTTTCTCACCAGCGTCGAAATCACCGAACAGGCGCACCTGCCGTCGCTGGTTCCCTACCGGGCCAGGGCCACCTTGAGCATGCAGGTCATCGAAGGCAACAACCCGTTCTATACGGTGGAAAAAGTGCGCCAGGTAGTCGGCGCGGCGATGAATACCGGTCGAACGGTGGTCGGAGGAATTTTCTGAATGCTGAAAAAAGGCTCACGCTACGAAAAGACCCGGACCTTTGATGCGGCAGCCGACGGGTCGACACCGTTTGAGGGGCTCCGGCCACGTGATATCGCCACGGCCACGGGGGTTATCGAGCACGTGATCACGGCGGGTGACCGTCTCGATCTTTTGGCCAGCCATTATTACAACGACGACCGCCTGTGGTGGCGCATCGTCGACGCCAACCCGGAGTTCCTCTACGGGGGCGACATGGTGCTCGAATCCATGCAGGGGCAGGTCATCCTGATCCCCAAAGCGAGGGAATAAATGGGATTGCTGGATTTCCTGGAAGCCAAATTCCGTGAACCGGCCGAATGCATCATCAAGGTCGGCACCGCCGCTGCGGAGATCGTCGATCTCTATCCGTTTTTAACGGAAGTGACGGTCTCGGCCAGCCGCAGGCGACCCGCGGTGGCCACCCTGATCTTCGAAACCCGCCGCGACGGCCAGGGGCAATGGGAAGTGCAGGACAGCGGCGTTTTCGCTCCCTGGGAGCCGATCGTCATCGAAGCGGCCTTTGGTTCCACCACGGAGGAGGTCATGCGCGGCTTCGTGCGCGAGATCCGGGCCGATTATCCCGAGGAGAGTGGCGCGGCCACCGTTACGGTGCAGTGTCAGGACGATTCCCTGCAGCTCGACCGGGGGCACGTGCGCGAGGTCTGGGGCGGTGACGTGCCCACCAGCGATTCCATCATCGTCACCACCATCCTGGCCAACTACGGACTGACGCCCGATCCGGACAATGGTGCCGGACAGAGCGATTTGACCCTCAACCAGGATGAAACCGACATCGTCTTTCTCAGGCGGCGGGCCGAGGCCAACGGCTACGATCTGCTGTTTCGTGACGGTGCGGTCTATTTCGGCCCCATGCAGCTCGATGCCGAGCCCCAGGAGACCATCATGGTCTATGCCGGTGAGGCCACCAATTGCCAGCGGTTCGACGTCCGCGACGACGGCCACCAGGCCGACCAGGTGCGCTTCGACCGGGCGGAAACGGCCGGGCAGGGGACCGTGTCGGAAACCGTG
>NZ_BBCC01000402.1 GCF_001311845.1 Desulfosarcina cetonica JCM 12296
ACAGCGAAACGCTCGCCGGCCATGCCGCGGATAAACGCCCGGCCGGCGGTGGCGCCGTAAAGGGCCACGTTGCCGATAATGATATTCTCCTCGGCGGCATAGGCAGCCGTGTCCGGCGGGCGGATGGCCAGGACGGCCCCGCAGAGCCCCTTGCCGAAATAGTCATTGGCCTCGCCCCGCACCCGCACGCGAATCCCCGGTGCCCCGAAGGCAAAGAAACTCTGTCCCGCGCTGCCGGCGGCCTCGATCAGGATCGTGTCCTCGGGCAGTCCGGCCTCACCGTATTTACGGGTGATCTCGTAGCTCAGACGGGTGCCCACGCTGCGGCGTACGTTGGCGATGGTAAGCGCGATTTGCACGGCCCGGCCGCCATCCAAGGCTGGCGCGGCCATCTGCACCAGATCGGCATCGGGCGCCTCCGAAGATCGGTCCAGTGACATCCGGGGAATGCACAGTTGCTGGATATGCGTGGGTACGGCCGGCTGCTGAAGAATCGGTGAAAGGTCCAGGTCGCGGGCCTTCCAGTGGTCCAAGGCCGGTCCGGCAGCCAGCCGGTCCACGCGGCCGGCCATCTCGTCGATGCTGCGAAACCCCATTCGGGCCATGATCTCCCGCAGATCCTCGGCGATGAACCGCATCAGCTGAATCAGGTGCTCGGGCTTGCCGGCAAATTTCTTGCGCAGCTCGGGATCCTGGGTGGCGATGCCCACCGGGCAGGTGTTGAGATGGCACACCCGCATCATCACACAGCCCAGGGACACCAGCGAAAGGGTCCCGAAACCGAACTCCTGGGCGCCCAAGAGGCAGGCCACGGCCACATCATGGGCGGTCTTGAGCTGGCCGTCACACTCCAGCACCACCCGATCGCGCAGGCCGTTCATGATCAGGGTCTGCTGGGTTTCGGACAGTCCCAGTTCCCAGGGCAGGCCGCCGTAACGGATGGAAGTCAGCGGCGACGCGCCGGTGCCGCCCACTTCGCCGCTGATCAGAATCACGTCGGCGCCGGCCTTGGCCACGCCGGCGGCCACGGTGCCCACGCCCACCTCGGAAACCAGTTTGACGTTGATGCGCGCCTTGGGATTGGCACAGCGCAAATCATAGATCAGTTGCGCCAGATCCTCGATGGAGTAGATGTCGTGGTGCGGCGGCGGCGAAATCAGTCCCACATAAGGCGTGCTGTGGCGGGTCTTGGCGATCCAGGGATAGACCTTCTCGCCGGGCAATTGCCCGCCCTCGCCCGGTTTGGCGCCCTGGGCCATCTTGATCTGCAGCTCCAGGCCACTGGCCAGGTAGGCGATGGTCACCCCGAAGCGGCCCGAGGCGATCTGCTTGATGGCGCTGTTGCGCAAGTCGCCGTTGGCATCGTGCACGAAGCGGTCGGCATCCTCGCCGCCCTCGCCGCTGTTGCTTTTCCCCCCGAGGCGATTCATGGCGATGGCCTGGGTCTCGTGGGCCTCCTTGCTGATGGAGCCGTAGGACATGGCCCCGGTCTTGAAACGTTTGACAATCTCGCTCCAGGGTTCCACGGCCTCGATGGGCAGCGGGTGGTCGGCGGGCTTGAGGTCGAACAAGCCGCGGAGCAGGCCTTCCTCGCGGTTCATGGAAAGCACGGCGTCGGAAAAGCGTCGCCACGCATCGCCGTCGGACTGGCGCACGGCTTTTTGCAACAGGGGGATGGTTTCCGGGTTGTATTGATGCACCTCACCCTCCCGCCGCCACTTATAACGTCCGCCCGGTGAGAGCAGACGGTCGGCCGGCGCCGGGGATGCGGATTCCGCACCTTCGCAACGCAGGGCGATCTCACGGGCGATGGTATCAATGTCCGCGCCGCCGATGCGCGAGGTCGTGCCGCAGAACCAGCGGTCCACCACCGACCGGTTCAGACCCACGCATTCGAAGATCTGCGCGCCCCGGTAGCTTTGCAGGGTCGAAATGCCCATCTTGGAAATCACCTTGAGCAGCCCCTTGCCCACGGCCGCGACGTATCGGGCGCGGGCGTTCAGGCGGTCCGCATCGCCCAGACGGCCCTCGTCGGCCAGGGCGTCGATGCTGGCCAG
>NZ_BBCC01000403.1 GCF_001311845.1 Desulfosarcina cetonica JCM 12296
GCCATCGCCCGGCAGGCCAATGCCACGGCGGCCATTGACGCCGTCAAGGCCAGAATCGATGAAATCCAGTCGTTCATCGACGACAGCACCCTCACGGCACCGGTGGATGGCCGGGTGCTCTACCGCCTGGCCGAACCCGGCGAAGTGCTGGGTGCCGGCGGCCGGGTGCTCACCCTTCTGGACGTCAGCGATGTGACCATGACTATTTTCCTGCCCACGGACCAGGCCGGCCGGGTGGACCTGGGCAGCGACGCGCGCATCGTTCTGGATGCCCTGCCCGACGTGGTGATCCCGGCCCGGGTCTCTTTCGTGGCGCCCAAGGCCCAGTTCACCCCCAAGGATGTGGAAACCCGCACCGAACGCGAAAAATTGATGTTCCGCGTCAAGGTGCGCATCGACCCCGAACTGCTCAGGCCCATGCCGAGAAGGTCAAGACCGGTCTTCCGGGTATGGCGTATGTGCGCCTTAACGCCGATGCGGTCTGGCCGCCGTCCCTTGCGACCCCCGTGGGAGAGGGCCGATAGATGGATGCCGTCGCCCGGGTGGAGGCGCTCAGCCACCACTATGGCCGGACCGTCGCCGTGGACGCGGTCGATCTGGAAATTCCCGACGGCCGCATGGTGGGATTCATCGGCCCGGACGGTGTGGGCAAATCGACCCTTTTGGGGATCTTGGCCGGGGCACGTCGGATTCAAAGTGGCACGGTAACGGTGCTCGGCGGCGACATGCGTTCACGGCGTCACCGCACCCGCGTCAGCCCGCAAATCGCTACATGCCCCAGGGCCTGGGCCGCAACCTCTACGCCACCCTCTCGGTCTTCGAAAATGTGGATTTCTTCGGGCGCCTCTTCGGCCAGCACCAGGCCGACGCCGGCGCCGCATCACCGACCTTCTGGCCAGCACGGGGCTGAGCCCCTTTGCCGACCGGCCGGCGGCCAAGCTCTCGGGGGGCATGAAACAAAAATTGGGCCTGTGCTGCGCCCTGATCCATGACCCCGACCTGTTGATCCTGGATGAGCCCACCACCGGCGTGGACCCGCTCTCCCGGCGCCAATTCTGGGATCTCATCGAGCAAATCCGCGCCAACCGGCCGGGCATGAGTGTCCTCGTGGCCACGGCCTACATGGAGGAGGCCGAGCGTTTCGACTGGCTGGTGGCCATGAGCGCCGGCCGGGTGCTCACCACCGGCCGCGCCGAAGCCTCAAGGCCCGCGCCGGTCAACAGACGCTGGAGGCGGCCTTCATTCAATTCCTGCCCGAATCGGCCCGCCAGGGGCACCATGCCCTGACGATTCCACCCCGTCCGGCCACCACCGGTCCCCCGGCCATCGAGGCCCACGCCCTGACCCGCCGCTTCGGCGACTTCACCGCCGTGGACCAAGTCAGTTTCCACATCGAACGCGGCGAGATTTTCGGTTTTCTCGGCTCCAACGGCTGCGGCAAAACCACCACCATGAAAATGCTCACCGGGTTGTTACCCGCCTCGGACGGGGACGCGGCCCTTTTCGGCATGCCCGTCAATGCCCACGACCTGGCCACGCGCCGGCGGGTGGGCTACATGTCCCAGGGGTTCTCGCTCTACGCCGAGCTTACCGTGCGGCAGAACCTGAACCTGCACGCCCGCCTCTTTCATGTGCCGGCGGCGCGGGCAAACAAGCGCATCCACGGTCTGATCACGCGCTTCAACCTGGCGGACTACATCGACGTGGCCGCCGACGACCTGCCCCTGGGCATCCGCCAGCGGCTCTCCCTGGCCGTGGCCCTGGTGCACGAACCGGAAATGCTCATCCTGGACGAACCCACCTCGGGCGTCGATCCCATCGCCCGCGACGGTTTCTGGGAACTGCTCATCGATCTCTCGCGCCGGGACGGGGTGACGATCTTCATATCGACCCACTTCATGAACGAGGCCGAACGCTGCGACCGCATCTCGTTGATGCATGCCGGCCGGGTGCTGGCCAGCGGAACGCCCACGGACCTGATGCGCACCCAAGGGGCCGAGACCCTGGAAGCGGCCTTCATCGCCTGCCTGGAAGCGGCCACG
>NZ_BBCC01000404.1 GCF_001311845.1 Desulfosarcina cetonica JCM 12296
GCGACCAGGCATTCGGCTGGAGACGAATACGGCCCCTCGAGGTACACGTTACCCCCGGTCATCCGCATGACTGTCGGACGGCCGGGCCGGATCGCACTGACCGTCCGCAAGCCCGCTGCCATGGACGGTCCGTTGCGTCTGGGGTTGGCTCTGCCTCCGGGTTTTGCGTCGGACCAAGCCGATCTTTTCATCCAACCCCACGCCGGGCAAACGGCCCATGGCGTTTCATGGCCGTGCACCGCCTTGCAGCGGGGCCGGTTTTCCCTGGCCCGCTGCCATGTGGAATGCCGGTCTCCGTTGGGATTGTGGGATTTGCGGCGCCGATTCGATTTTGACTGCGAATTGCGCGCTATCCCAACCTGACCAGCGGCCGACACGGCCTGGCGGGGCTTTTCCGGCACGGCGAGTGGGGACTGCACACCCGGCGCCGGGTGGGAAAGGGCAGGGAGTTCGAACAACTGCGTGACTACCTGGCCGGAGACAATTTCGAGGACATCGACTGGAAAGCCACCGCCCGCCGCCGCCGCCCGGTCACCCGGGTGTTCCAGGTGGAGCGGGCCCAGGAGATCTACGTCGTCCTGGACGCCTCCCGTCTGAGCACCCGCCCGGCGGCCTTTCTCAGCGAGCGGCGCCAAAGGGAGCGCAAGGAAAAAACGGCGGACACCCCGCCGGCAGTCGATCCGGCCACGATTGTCGACCGCTACGTCACCGCCGCCCTGGTCATGGCCGTGGTGGCCGAGCAGATGGCCGACCGCTACGGATTGCTGATTTTTTCCGATCAGCCGGACTGCTTTATTCGCGCCGGACGAGGCCACGCCCACTACAACGCCTGCCGCGAAGCCCTGTATGACCGCCGGGCGCGCCTGGTGTCGCCGGATTTCGACGAGCTGTTCGCCTTTATCGGCACCCATATCCGCAAACGAGCCCTGCTGGTGTTTCTGACCAGCCTGGACGACCCCCTGCTGGCCGAAAGCTTCGAGGAATCCATGGCCATTGCCGGACGCCGCCACATGGTGATGGTCAACACGTTCCGGCCTCCCGGCGCCTATCCCCTGTTCAGCAACTGGGATGTCAAAAGCCTCTGGGGATCTGTCAGCACCTGGCCGGCCACATTTTGTGGGAATCGCTGTTCGAAACCCGGCGCCGCATCCGCCGCCATGGTGCCGGTCTCGAACTGTTGGACCCCTCCCAACTGTGCAGTCAGTTGGTCCGTCAGTACCTGGATGTCAAACAGCGGCAGGTGCTATGAGCCATGATCATCGATCTGAAAAAATTCATCGCCCGGGAACAGCCCTATTGGTATGAATTGGCCGATCTGCTCAAGGCCCGGGATGACGATCCCCATCGTCTGCTGGACCTGTCCACGATCAGGCGCCTGCACTACCTTTACCAGCGGGCCTCGGCCGATCTGGGAAAAATCGGCACCTTCGCCGCCGAGCCGGGGGTGCGCACCTACCTGGAATCCCTGGTGGGAAGGGCCTACGCCGCCATCCACAGCTCCCGGAAGAAGGCCGTGCGCATCGCCCCCTTGCACTGGGCCGGGGTCAGCCTGCCATCCACCTTCCGGCGTCATTGGAGGGCTTTTGGCATGGCCCTGGCCGTGCTTTTGATCGGATGCCTGTTCGGCGCCACCGCCCTGGTGCTGGATCCGGAAGCCAAGGCCGTGCTCATGCCATTTGCGCATTTGCAGATGGATCCGGCCGAACGCGTGGCCCGGGAGGAGCTGCCCGCGAAAACGGACCGGCTCGAAGGGGCCAAGGGACAGTTTTCCGCCTTTCTGATGACCCATAACACCCGCATCGCCGTATTGGTGCTGGCCCTGGGCATGACCTGGGGCATCGGTACCATCGTTTTGCTTTTTTCCAACGGCGTGATGCTGGGGGCCGTGGCCGCCGATTATATCCGGGCCGGCGAGGGCCTCTTTCTTTCCGGCTGGTTGCTGCCCCACGGCGTGATCGAAATCCCGGCCATCGTGATTGCCGGTCAGGCCGGCCTGCTCCTGGCCTCGGCCCTGATCGACCGCTCCACCGGCCTGACCCTGG
>NZ_BBCC01000405.1 GCF_001311845.1 Desulfosarcina cetonica JCM 12296
CCATTCGGATCATGCCCACGCCGGACATGGTCGTGCTTTCCCTGCATCAGAACATCGGGGCCCCCTGTGAGTCCCTGGTCAAACCGCGCAAGAATGTTGCCTGGGGCGAATTGATCGGCAAGGGCAAGGGCTTTGTATCGACCAGCCTGCACGCCTCGATCCCCGGCATCATCCAGCGCCCCATGCGGTTCACCCTGGCCAACGGCCGGCACATGGACACCATTCCCATCAAGTTCGAGGGGGAGATCCCCAGCGGGCAGGATCTGTGGGATGAGATTTTCGGCGGGGACTGGCCCACGACGGGGCTGGAGGCCTACGACCCGGAGGAGATCAGCCGCGACATCAACGCGGCCGGGCTGGTAGGCTTGGGCGGGGCGGCCTTTCCGACCCACGTCAAAATCACGCCCAACAGCAAAAAGCCGGTGCATACGCTGATCGTCAACGGTTGCGAGTGTGAACCCTACCTGACCTCGGATTACCGTTTGATGCTCGAAGCCCCGGGGCCCATCATCACCGGTGCGCTTTTGGCGGCCCGCGGCGTGGGCGCCAACCGGATCGTCATCGGTGTCGAAGACAACAAGCCGGATGCCGTGGAGACGCTGCGCAAAGCGGCTGCCGGTACCGGTATTCAGATTGCCGTGCTCAAGACCAAATACCCCCAGGGCAGTGAGAAGCACCTGATCCAGGCCGTCGTCAAACGGCAGGTGCCCCTGGGCGGTCTGCCGTCGGATGTGGGCGTGGCGGTCAGCAACGTGGGGACCGTGGCGGCCGTGGCCCGGGCCGTGATCCACAAGAAGCCGTTGACCCACCGCGTGATCAGCGTCACGGGCAGCGGCATCGCCCAGCCGTCCAACGTTCTGGCGCCGATCGGCATCTCTTTCGGCGCGTTGATCGATTTCTGCGGCGGGTTGAAGCCCGACGCGGCCCGGCTGGTGGCCGGCGGCCCCATGATGGGTTTTGCCTTCAGCAACCCCGACACCCCGGTGACCAAGGGAACCAGCGGGCTGACGGTCATGACCCGCGCCGAGGTCAAGGCCAGCGAGGAGACCCACTGCGTGCGCTGCGGCAAATGCGTGGATGTCTGTCCCATGCGGCTGGTACCCACTAAAATCGCCATGGCGTCCCGGTACCAGGACGTCGCCCTGTCCCGTCGATACAACATCATGGCCTGCTTCGAATGCGGCAGCTGCGCCTACACCTGTCCGGCCCACATTCCCCTGGTCCAGCTGATCCGGGCGGGCAAGGCACGCATAGCGGCGATGGGTCGTAAATGATCACGGAAGCACGGAGAAACAAAGAAAATGCAGGAAACTGACGTGAATATGAACGATACTAGCGGACCGACAACACCGGTCATCCACGTATCCCCCTCACCCCATCTGGCGCAAACGTCGTCCAGCACCCGCCGGATGATGGTGGATGTGCTGATCGGCCTGGCCCCGGTGGTGGGCATGTCCTTATACATCTTCCGCGACTACGCCCTTTATCAGCTGATCGTCTGCCTGATGGGCTGTCTTCTCGCCGAATTCATCTTCTCGGGCATGCGCGGCCGCAAGGAGACCCTGAAGGATGGCTCGGCGATTGTCACGGCCGTGATCCTGACCATGTCCCTGCCCGGCACGGCACCGTGGTACGTCGCTTCATCGCCTCGTTCGTGGCCATCGGCATCGGCAAGATCATCTTCGGCGGATTGGGCATGAACCTTTTCAATCCGGCCATGGTGGGGCGGGCCTTCGTCATGATCTCCTTTGCCGGGGCCATGGCGGCCTCGGGCTATGAGAACGTCCACAGCGCCATCGACGCGATTTCCCAGGCCACGCCCATGAACGCCTACAAGATGAACGGCGTGGTGGCTCCGCTGGCGAATCTTTTCTGGGGCACCACCAATGGCAGCCTGGGCGAGACCAGCGCGATTGCCTGCATCCTGGGCGGTCTCTACCTGATCATCCGGCGGACCGCCTCCTGGGAGATTCCGGCGGGCCTGCTCCTGGCCGTGGCGGGCCATCGGCGGCCTG
>NZ_BBCC01000406.1 GCF_001311845.1 Desulfosarcina cetonica JCM 12296
CCCCACGATGCCTGGCTGAGGCGACCCACACCAGCGCCGCCGAGACTGAGCGCCGACAGCACGATGGTGCGCCGGTGCAGCAAGCGGGCCGAGACATGGCCCGAAGCGATCAGGCTGATGAAATAACCGACGGAGATCAGCAGAAACAGCGATCCGGCCTCGCCGTGGCCGATGCTCAGGTCTTTTTCGATGGTGGGCAGCAGGGGCGCCAGGATGATTCGCGACAGAAAATTGATGAAGAAGAGGGATGTCAGGAACAGGATCGGGCCCAGGTGCTCCGGAATCGATCCGGCGCCTGACCGGCCTGGCAGGGGGCGGCTTGCATATCACTCCTTTTGCGTTGGCGGGTGTTGAGAACAGCCAGTCATCCGAAGGCGGCGTTCGATCCGTCGGAGAATTTCTCAGCATACAAAAAACCCGTCCAAAACACCAACCTCATTTTTTTTTCGCGTTCATTTCCCCTTGTGGCGAGGACAGGATTCCGGCTCCGGCAGGCCCAGATGGCGGCAAAGGTGAATGACCATGGCCGGATCGCAGCGGTCGGCATCCCGCAAGGCTTCCAGATCCTCCAGGCCGACGCCGACGCTTTCGGCCAGAAGCGCCAGGGACATTCCCGTTTCCTCCGCATGGGCGAAGATCTGCACGGTCCTGGCGCAAACGTGGCATTCGCGGTCATAAAAAGCCTTGAACCCGGCGTCCTGCATGCGGTCTTGAAAATAGCGCCTAAACGGTTGCATCGGTCAGTTCCTCCAGGTCTTCGGGCGTCACGCGATACAGAAATTTTTCGCGGTAGCGTTTCACCTGCTCGATCAGCCGTTCGGGAACCGTTGGGTGTTTTTGGCGAAGGCGCTGTAGAAGACGATGAATCGGCGAAAACAGAAGAAGTAGAGCATGCGAATGTGATCGCCGGAAAGCTTGACGCGCAGCTCGTGAATGCCGTCGTGCAACAGGTCGGCATAGGGGCGCGGCAGGGTGGGGCCCATCTCCTCCAGCAAGGCGAGGAAGCGGATGATCTTGACCTGGTGCCGGGGGTCGCAGGCGTCGATGAATTCCGTGACCGGACAGGGATCCAACTGCTCGTCGCAATAAACAATGTGCCACCGTTTTTTCAACGCACGGGTCTCCTCGGATATCTTTTTGTGGAAGTGTTGCTGTTTCAGGTTGCCGGAAATAAAAAATTCCCCCAGATCGCGCCGGATTTGGGTTCGTCTACAAGGCGCCGCCACCGGTGCATATCGGGAATATGTGCCGGTGGCGGCAACACGGTAGACGGGAACAAAGCCAAGCAGGATGGAGGAATTTTTTATTTCCGGCAACCTTAGCAAAGGGGAACCGTGCTGTCCAGGACAAGCCTTCCCGCTTGTTTCAATTCGGTAATTGCCCCGCTTGCCCAACTGTCGCTATAATGCAAATAACGCGTATCGTATGGCAGACCCCACGGCGCCGTAATTTTCAGTGACCGGAAGCCCATGATCCGATTTCTTCTCAACCGCGACCGTATCGCCACCCATGCCCGACCGGGTACCGTTTTACTCGATCTGCTGCGGCGGGACCATCATCTCACCGGCACCAAGCAAGGCTGCCGGGAAGGCGATTGCGGGGCCTGCAGCGTGCTCGTGGGCCGACGCACGCCCGACGGCGTCCGGTATCGCTGCATGGCTGCCTGCCTCTTGCCCGTGGGGGATCTGCACGGCCGCCATGTGTTGACCATCGAGGGGCTCAACGGCGAGGGGCTCCTCCCGGTCCAACAGGCCATCGTTGACGCCGGCGCCACCCAATGCGGTTTCTGCACGCCGGGGATGGTCGTGGCCCTGACCGGTTTTCTGCTGGATAGCCCTTCCCTTGCCCTGGACGCGGCTCTGGCGGCCGTGGACGGCAACCTCTGCCGCTGCACGGGCTATGCGGCCATTCGCCGGGCCATTCAACGGCTGGTCGACGGTCTCGGCCGGCTGCCGACAGCGCCGGGCCGTCGTCTGGAGACTCTGGTCAAGG
>NZ_BBCC01000407.1 GCF_001311845.1 Desulfosarcina cetonica JCM 12296
GCGACGAGATGATCGCCGATGACGGCATTGATCAGGATTGCAGCGGCGCGGACCTGATCTGTGATGGTGATAGTGACGGTTTCCTCAATGCAGCCTGTGATGGTAACGACTGCAACGACAGTGACGGCAGCATTTATCCCGGAGCGACGGAAATCCCCAATGACGGCATCGATCAGAACTGCGATGGCGAAGACTTGGACTGCGACCTTGATAACGACGGTTTCATTGATGAAGCCTGCGGGGGCACCGACTGTGATGACAGCCGATCAGACATCAATCCCGACGCAGAGGATGACTGTGGTGAAGTCCCTGAGGATAGAAATTGTAATGGCCTTATTGAATGTTGATGTTGTGAAGGGTCGATGGCCTTTATGTCCTATCGTAATGTCACAATGCATCAGGAGTTAAGATATGAAAGGATCGATTCCATGAAACCCCTCAGGTGGTTTTCTCTTATTTTCATATTGTTATTCCTTGGGAATCCCACTTCCGCCATGGACATCGGTATACAAACCGGTCTGGTCAGCAACTGGTGGGACAGCGATACCAACGATCGGGGAAACCAGACCTATGTGCCGGTCACCATCGACGCGACCCAAGGGGATTTCGGCGCGCGGGTCCTCACGGCCATGGTGACGACGCACATCGATCCCTCGGACAACACCCGGAATTCGATGACCACGGTCGTCGACACCAAGCTCAATCTTTCCTATGCGCTGGTGGATAAATGGCCCGTGGATCTTCTCTTCGGCCTCGATTTCAACCTGCCCACGGGGCTGACCAACCTGGACCGGAAGATCGCCGCCTGCTTCTCGACCCCGACCTGGTGAGTATTGCCCGCTACGGCGAGGGGTTCAACATCAACCCCACCATCACGATTGCCAAGGATGGCGAGCGCTGGGGGGCCGGCATCGGCATCGGCTACCTGTGGCGGGGAGAATACGATTTCAGCGACACGACACCGGATTTCGACCCGGGGGACATCTACAATGTTACCGCAGAAATTCTTTACGCCTTCAGCGAGAGCTGGCAGGGCCGCGTGCTGGGCGAGATGGCCTGGTACGGTATCGATTCGGTAGAAGGGCGGGATTATTACCAGGAAGGCGACTTCTTCCTGGCCGGCATTGGCCTGAATTATGTTCAGGATCGATGGGACGCGGCCTTTACCCTGAAGGGGATTTACCGGGGTAAATGCGATTTCCAGGAGGGCAACCAGCGGCTGGCTACCGAGGAGCGCTCCGGGTTCGGTGACGAGTATCTGGCCGATTTGGTGGTGCGCGTCCAGCTCAACCCGGAAACAAAATTGAGTTCGCGTCTCTACTACCTGGCCGTGCTTGAAAACGACTATCCGGGCGACGATCCCCTGTTTATCGATGGAAAACAGAAGGTCTCCCTGCGTTTTTCTCTGGAGCGCCAATTGGCCGATGATTTTTCCGGCCGCATCGGCCTCGAAGGATACCGGATGGATGAGGGGCGCAACTGGTACCACGATGATGATCGTGAATACCGGGGCATGGTGGTGGATTGTTCGTTGACCAAGACGTTTTAAACGGTGGGTCGCGGAAAAGCGATTGTTCGTAAAATGAAATGGAAAGGGGCGCCGCAACCCAAGGCGGCGCCCCTTTTTCTATTTCGATCCCAATAGCGCCTGGGTGGCTGTTTCGGCGGCTTGCAACCAGGCGGACAGATTGCCGGCCGGCACGGTTTCCTCGGCCGTTTGGATCACCTGGGTGGAGGCCACATCGACGAGCCGCAAATCCAGGCGCATCTGGGAGCCGATGACCTGGTAGACCCCGAACAACATCAGACGAGCCCCGATCAGTTTGCCCACCCGCAAGGCCGTGGCTTCGTCGGCCAGTTCGCTGCTGCCCAGGCTGAGTTCCTGAAGAACGGCCAGCAACCGTTCGCGTTCCACCAGCGTGTAGTCGGCGTCCGCCTGGGCCGTTTCCATCACCCGGGAGGTGATCAGTTCGGCCAGATCGGCCTGGC
>NZ_BBCC01000408.1 GCF_001311845.1 Desulfosarcina cetonica JCM 12296
GGTGGGCAGACGCCAGGAGTTTTTTGCGCCGCCGGGCCTCGTCCGCCACGCGCGCGGCTGCCTGGTCATGGCGCACCTTCGTATCGGCGTGCTTTTTCTGGCGTGTGTACCGGCGGCTGTCATTGGCACGCATCTCCTCATCAATGGCCTCCCGCCGGCCCCGGGCGGCGGTGACGCGCTCCTCCAGGCACGGATCGTTTCGTCCATCCGCTCCCGGGCATCCTCGGGCCGTTCTCCCGGCTGCAGCGGCAGGGCGTTGCGGCTTTCTTCGGCCACCCGGATGCGGGTGGTGCTGGCGAGCATCTTCTCCTCGAGTTCCCTATTCTGGACGATCAGGGCCGCCCGCCGTTCCCCGGCGGCCTGGGCTTCGGCGTCCAAGGCCCCAATGCGCGCTTCCCGCTCCCCGATTT
This sequence comes from Desulfosarcina cetonica JCM 12296, assembly GCF_001311845.1. Taxonomy (GTDB): domain Bacteria; phylum Desulfobacterota; class Desulfobacteria; order Desulfobacterales; family Desulfosarcinaceae; genus Desulfosarcina; species Desulfosarcina cetonica. Next base: position 411 of record NZ_BBCC01000408.1, read on the forward strand.
CATCCAGCAGGCGCTGCCGGTCCCCGTCGAGGCGGGCGTGGTATTGAAGGGCCAGGGTGTCGATGCGGCGCAGCAGGGGCGAGAGGGCTTCGTCCGCCTGGAGCAGCGCGTCCCGCTTGATCTCCTCCTCGGCGCGGTTGCGGCGGATCCCGGCGATGACATCGGCGGCGTTGAGGGCGTTTTTCTCGCCCTTCAACGCCTGGATCTCCTTTTCGGCCTGTTCCGCATCCCGTTCGGCCTGCACGATCTGCCGCCGGATTTGGAACTGCTCTACCGCCAGCACGTTGGCCCGGGCGGTTTCCCGTTGGGAGAAGGCGTCGCGACGCTGCCCCTCGGCTTCTTCCATGGCGGGCGTGAGCATTTTCAACTTCCGGCCGGCCGCTTCGTCCGCCTGCTTCATCAGGTGGGCGGCCTCCCCGATTACGGCCTCCGAGGATTCCACGCCCATGCGAGCCTCGCGCCACTGGCGGGCCAGGGCATCGAAGTCCGCGATGCACGCCTTGAGGTCCCGCGCGGCACCGAGCTGGGTGATCTTCCGTGGCCGGTCCTGCATTTTCTTCAAGGACGTGTCGATGGTCTGGCGCAGGGTGAGGGCCGCGTCCATGTCGGCCACGCACCCCAGGAAGAAATTGAGGAACTCCTCTTCGGAGCGGAACTTGAACGCATCCTTGATCCCGCCCTCGCTACGAGCGAAGTCGATCTGGCGGTCGATCAGCCAGGGATCCAGACCCAGCCGGTCGAGGGAGTCGGTCCACTCCTTCTGACTGGTGGTGTGCTGGACATGCGGCGTGGTGAAGTCCCGCACGGCCCGCCAGGGCTGTTCCCGGTCCAACAGGACGTTCCAGCCCTCCCGCAAGCGGTCGAAAAAGTCCGGCGACTGGGCGATGAAAAAGAGGCGGTCGACCTTGTCCGTTGCGCTGCGGTGGCGGTAGAGGAGTTGGCCCAGGACCAGGTGGGCCTCGGGGGCGTTGTCGAACAAAGTGGGCTGCTCCAGGCTGGCCGCATCCAGGAGCACCACGGCCGGACGGCCCGGGATCAGGTACTGCTCCAGGGTCTTGTCGCCGCCGGACTGGAGATGCTGAACGAAGCGCCGCTGGTCCGGAGAGAAGATGCTGAGAATGAACGACAGCACGGTGGTCTTGCAGGTACCGTTGGCGGCGAAGAGCACGCCGTGGTCGGCGCGGCCGCTTTCGCGCACGATGGGGACGAACGCGTTGCGGAGCAGGTTCTCCCCGGCGGTGACGTCGCTGATGAACAGTCTACAGAGTCGATACATCTTCTTTATCTCCGGGCTTCCTCTCCCGCTTCGTCCGTGGATCCGGCTTCCTCGCCGGCGGTCAGGATGTCGCGGAACGCATGGAAGGAGTAGACGATTCCCTCCCGCATGGATGTCTGGTAGGCCGGCGTGGGACGGTACTCCACATCGCCGGGCGTCTCCTCGAAGGCGAGCAGGTAGCCGGTCTCCACCAGGTGCTCCAGGACCCGTTCCACCAGGTCCGCCCAGGAGTTGCCGGCACCGGCGCGCAGGCGGTCCGGATTGTCCTCGGG
>NZ_BBCC01000409.1 GCF_001311845.1 Desulfosarcina cetonica JCM 12296
TTTGATGAAGCTGTAAAAAGTCGATTTCTAAAAAAAATGTTTTAGAGCAAATACTCTAAATAAACATACTCAAGTCAGGCGGTTGCTGCGTTTCAGGTATATGCTCTAAAACAGCATGTCCTTTCCAAGAAACGGACAAGAACCGCAAGAATTGTCCAAAATCGTTCTCTGAAAACCTCAATACTGGTAGTAAAACCCCGTTTGGATCTGGATTTGGCGGATGGTCCGGATAGGATTGCCGCCATGACCGCGGCGGCCCGAAAGATGTTCAACCCCAGCGCCTTCAAAATGGCACTGAACCGAACCGCTTTGAGGCCCCGGACACGGAGGTGTTTAACGCCGGTACGCCGATCAAACTCGCTCATGGTTGCTTCCACACCGGCCCGCCATCGGTAACGGTCTTTGAATTCATCGGTCTCGACCGCCGAGCGCCTGAGGGCGATACGCAGTTGTTTGTCGGTAAAACGAAGGTAGAAGGCCTTCTTTCCAGACTTTGCCGGGCAGATGGCTTTATTGGGGCACCCGCTGCAATGGACAAGATCGAAGACGGCACAGTTCCGGGTTTTCTTCCGGGTGGTGTCCATCGGTGCGTGTCCTTGGGGACAACGGATCACCTTGCCGGATTTTTCCAGGTGAAAGTCGCTCAGGCCCAGCTGGTCCTTTTTCTCGCTGCCCATGGGCGGAGAGATGACCTCGACGTCCTTTCCCTTTGCCGTTTCGATGTTTTCGTCGGAGCCGTACAAAGAATCGGCCAGAAGCGCTTTGGGCGCCAGTTCTTTTTCCTGGGCGGATTCGATCGCCGGAATCAATGCATTGGCGTCACTTTCGTGAGCCCGTTCAACTTCGACATGGGTAATCAGGTTCAGGGTTTGGGCTTTTTCTTCCGGGTCATCGGTGTCCGTATAGGTTTCCATCACCTGGACCTGATATCCCTGGCCTTTATGCCCACTGTAACTGGCGTCCGGGTCTGAAGGATTCTGCAGGGAGTCGGAGGGGATCTGTTTGGGTTCCTTAACGTCAACCTGATCATCGTCGGAGACGGTGCACTGCTCGTCTAGAATCCGTTGCAGCAGTTTGAAGCTGTGCATGCCGTTGACATCCTTGAGATCCTTGAACTGCTGGACCAAACGATACAAATCGTTGCTGACCTGCGATAATGTTTTCTGGCCTTGGGAGGGTTTGACCATGGCAAAGCAGGCCAGATCCTTTTCTGAGAAGTATCGATCAATGATCGCCGTATCGATGGTATCGAAACAGGATGGGTGGTGCCGTTTCAGGTTCTTTAAAAAACGATGGATCGATCGTGAAAAGATACTGATGCGTCCCAACCGCCGCATATTGGATCGGATGTGGACCGAGTCGAGACGCTGCTTGTCCGTATCGACAGTGAACACCTCGGCCAGTTTCTGCGTGCAAGCATTGAACAGCGCATCCTCCAAGCCATGCTCGGCAACGATGGTACGCATGTTCCACAGCGTTTTGGGGCACATGTATTTGGCTGAATCGGATTCCTCGAAGATGTTCAACGCATAGTGCCATTCGATGTTGAAGGAGAGCTGAGTGACGGCTTGCTCGTCGGTCAGGTCATGGGCTTGTTGAAGAATCAGAACACCGACAACCGTATAGAGGTTCTTGGTCGGCCGTCCGAATCCGGCGTTGAAAAAAGGACTCAACACACTGACGGGCAATTCTGGCAGGATATGTTCCTTGAATAATCCCGCCCATGAACGGTCGAGCATTTGCCGTCTCTTGGGGCTCATATTGCCCCAGGGATCGAAAAGTTGCTGCTGCTTGTGATCGTTGTAGCGTATCATGATAGAATGCCTATAACTGATTGTATTTTTACAAAATACATATCACAATGACAGCAATTTGGCAAGTGAGAAAAATAATTTAAGCGTATAAAATCGAGTGGTTATCTAAAACGACTTTTTACGAGTTCAT
>NZ_BBCC01000410.1 GCF_001311845.1 Desulfosarcina cetonica JCM 12296
CTGCGGGGCCAATCGCTGGGGGCCGCCGAGCACGACGGGTTTACCCTTGGGCGTCACCCAACGCTCGATGCCCTGGCCGCGCTGGCGGCCGATGCCGTCGAACAAGGCCGCCACATTCACGCTGTAAGGCGTGGCCAGGCTGCTGCCAAAGGCCAGGGTGAAGGGACTTTTGCCGCGGGCGATGAAGTAAAGGTCGTGGGGCCGGTAGCCGATTTCAAGCTGGGGCACGGCATTGCCGATGGTGCTGGCGCTGGCATCCACCGTCAAGCGCCAGTAGCGGTCGGTGGATACGGCCACGGGCCGGGAATCGCCGGTCAGGACGGCACCGTCCACATCGATACGATAAAACAGGGCCTTGGCCCGCCGCACCCATTGGGCCTTGGGACCCGGCCGGGACCAGAGGATGGCATCGGCCATGCTGTTGGGCGCGTCAAAGACCAGGTTGACCCGATCCACCGGAAAGGCGCCGCCGATCTCGTAACGGTATTTGCCCGGCGTATCGGCGACCGCCTGGCCCTTGACCTTCGTGAAGGCACGCACCGGATTGCTGCCCTCGGCGGCAAGGCGTCCCTCGACATGGGTCAAAACCAGGGGCGGTCCGTCGTCCAGCTGGCGCAGACGCAGGTAGCGCCGGCCCGTCGTCTTCATGGAGAGCGTGTTGTTGATCAAGCGCCGGCTGCCGTAGCGGATATCGGTCACGGACCAGCGCGACTGTACCGAGGTCCAGTTCACCAGGTCGTCACCGGCCTCCACGGCCAGGGTGGTCATGCGGTTGATCCGATCAGGCGGCCAGGCCAGACGCAATTGGACCAGGCGGCGGCCGGTCTGGCTGAGATCAATGAGAAAATCCCGCGACGGCTGGGCGCTGGCCGAGGTCTCAGGGGGGGTGATCCGCACCAGGGCCCCGTTGGGACCGGTCTGGACGTAGACGCCATACCCCCCCGAGGCTGTATCGGCCGCGGCCGGCAGGGGGAAGAAGGGCAAGGCTTGCCACGGGGATTCCGCGCTCTGGCTCCGGGCGAAGCGCAAGAGGTGCGGAACCATCTCGCCCGCCGCGTTGAAGACCCGCAGATCACCCAGGTCCGGTCGGCGGGCGTGGGTATAAACGGCCTCCGGCAAACTCAGCGCGGCGACCGGCGTACCTTCAGGCACATCGATGGGCAAGCCGTAGGCAAAGTCATTCAGGGTCAGATCGGCCGCTCCCACCAACGCGGAGCAGCCGATAAAAAGGAGGATGAGGAGCAGCGGACACAGCCATCTTCTCATGAAGGGGTTCCTTTCGTATCCGACGGCGGCAGGGGCGTGAAAAAGCCGATCACCAACAAAAGGCCGCCCACGGCCAGAAATGAGACAATCCTTGAAATCGTACCCGAGCCGGACAGGTCGACCACGAAGAGTTTGACCACCACGACGGCCAGAAGACCCGCTCCGCAGAACCAGATCATCCGCTGCCGGAGACGGTTGGCGGTGATCATGCTTCCCAGGGCCACCAGCCCCCAGAGCACCGCCACGGCCGCCTGAAACAGTTCCGAGCGGATCATGAAATGCCTGTCGTAGGGCACGGCCGCCAGGTGATGAATCGTGCGGGCCACCACGACGGTGATCCAGAGCAACCCACCCGCCGCCGGGACGCCCCACATCAAGGTCGGCGGAAAATCGATGGCCGGCGGCAAGGCTTCCATACGCACGACCCGCACCCAGTGGACCATTACCAGAAAAACGAAAATCTGCGCCAGATCCAGGGGATTGATGATCGGCAGATAGGGCAAGGGCCGGGGATTGCCATCCAGGAAAAGGGTCTGCAGACTCCACACCACGAGCTCGATCACCAACAGGGTCGGCAGCCATCCCCGGTAGGCCTTCGTCCAGGGGCCCAGGGCCAGCGCATGGAATCCCGCACGCGCAACAACAGGGCCGCGG
>NZ_BBCC01000411.1 GCF_001311845.1 Desulfosarcina cetonica JCM 12296
TCATCACGCACCCGCGGGGTGAAGCGGGCCGTCACCAGCCGCTCGGCAATATCGGGCCAGGCCTTGGCCATGGCGGCATCGTATTGCATCAGGGCCATTCCGGCACCCGCCCCGCGATCGGCGGCATGCATGGCTTTTTTGGATTCGCCGACCTGCTTGACCGTCGCCACGGCCCCAGGATCTGGCGCACCGGATTACCGAAACGCAACAGGGAGCAACGCCGGTACCGAAAACCAGGATACGCGCCCAGATCGCCACCAGCCAGCCCACCGGCCCCAGCCAACGCTGGGCCAGCTGCTGGTAGAGGCGCACATTGACCCCTGAAGCCAGGCGGCCCTCGTCCCCGCCAAAGGCCGCCACCGCCTGCTGCATGGCCTCGGCTTCGGCGGCGGCCATCTGATCGACGGCGGCCTTGAGCGCGATCTTCTCTTTTTCCGCTTCACGGTGGATGGACTGCTGAAGGTAGCCGCGCAGGCTGCGGGCATTCTCCATCCGCCGGTCAACGGAATACCCGGCACGGTTGTAGGTATCGACGATCAGCCGACGCAGCTGGTCGAACTGGTCGAGGGCATGCCGCGGCCGGGTGTTCGCGTTCCAGTCGGGCTGCTGCAGGTGGCTTCTGGCGGAAATATACAGGATGGCCGCGGGATCCACGGACCACGCCGCATGGATGTAAGTGGCGAATTCCGGCATGATCGAATCGGTCAGCTCGGCTTCGGCCAGGCGGTCGCATTTGTTCACCACCGCCACCAGACTCGCGCCGTTGAACAGCCGCACATAAGGAATCATGAAATCGGTGTGGTCGCGCCGTTTGGGATTTTCACCGTCGAAAACACAGATCAGCACGTCGGACAGGGTGATGGCCTGATGAATGATGGGGATGTGCGCCGCCTGCTGGGTGCTGTCCGTGTCCGGGGTGTCGATGAGAATCACGTTCTCCAGGGCCTCGGCCGCCTCGCTGGCCTGAACGCGGATGTTCTCCAGGCCCAGTTGCTCGACAAGCTGGCCGGCGTCGGATCGCTGCCGGCAAAAGGCCACCACCTGGCGGGTCGTGGGTCGCTGGTGGCCCGACGGGGAGAGGTGGTCATCTCCGGCCAGGCGCTCAGCAGGTCGATTTTCCCGACCCGCAGGGCCCCACCAGCGTCACCACCAGCTTGCGGTCAAAGCGTTCGGCCAACTGGTCCAGCATCACCAGGGCCTCGGCACAGGCTTTTTTCAAGCCGGCCGCCGGCCGCCACAGATCCACCCGTTCCAGGGTCTCGGTCATCTCGCGAATGTCCGCGCGGACGGTTTCCAGCTCGGCCAGGGCCTTTAAACGGGCCGTTTGCGAATCGATCATCAGGAGGTCTCCAATGCCCGCCGGCAGCGGGCCAGCGCGTTTTCCATGGATGCGATGCGCGCGGCGCTCTGATCGAGCACCTGCTGCGCCCGATCCAGCAGCGCTCCGGTAATCTTTTCCGTGAACAACGCTTCGATGCCGGTGAGTTTGTGGGTCAGCCAAGTGCGCGCCACAGGCTCCAGGAGTGCCTCCAGCTGTTTGAGGTCGGCTTTTTTCATACCGGCGGTGGCCGGGATGGCCACCAGGGCGTAAAGGTCGTTGAGGCCAAACAAACCGATCAGTTTCACCTTGATCCCCACGGCGCCGACGGCGTCTCCGGTATGCAGCACGTAGGTCACCGCCGCGGTGGCGGGAATGATATTGAGCATGGCGGCAACGGTCTGACGAATCTGGTCGACGGTGGTCATGCGCCGGCGCTGATCGTCGGCCAGGTGCCGCAGCTCCTCATCGAGACTGTCGGTCATACTGAAGAGCGCCTCCTGCCGGCCGAGCATCGCCTCCACCACGGCCGACCAGTCGACCCGGCCGAAAGCGGCCTGGACATCACCCAGGCACGGATGCAGGGGAATCTCCA
>NZ_BBCC01000412.1 GCF_001311845.1 Desulfosarcina cetonica JCM 12296
GGCTGACACGGTGCCGGAATTGCTGGCGGGCGGTCGCTACCTGCCGTGCCTGGACGACCGGCCGCGTAGCCATGTGCCGCTGGCGCATTACCGCTTGTACCGGGATCTGCTGGCATCCATCGCCCAGGGAGGCCGGATATGACCGGCATCCGCCCGCCCGTTATCGACGCCCACTGCGGCATCATCGACCCCTCCGGGGCCCACTAAACCCGACGCTGGTGCTTGGGCCTGGCTGCAAAGGCCCGTCAGCTTTGGCCGGACGCGTGTTTGCAGCAGACCGTACCCGTGGAGAAGGGGCAGGCGGCGCAGACCGGGGAGCCCTTTTCCGGCAGGCGACGGCGGGCGTCGATGCGGTAGGGGCCAGATGCTCCAGGGACGCGGCCAGGCGCCTGCGGTCGACCCCGGTGGGGATGCCGCGTTCCTCCAGGGCGGCCACGATATCATCGGTGGCCACATTGCCGCTGGCCCCGGGGGCATAGGGGCAGCCGCCCAGACCGCCCACACTGGCATCGATGGCAGGGATGCCGGCCTCCCAGGCGGCCAGCGCATTCACCACCCCCCGGCCGTAGGTGTCGTGGAAATGCGCCGCCATCCGCTCGGCCGCGATGTGTGGCCGGAGTTGGTCGAACAGCCGTGCAACCTCTTCGGGCGTGGCCTTGCCTATCGTATCGGAAATGGCCACTTCGTCGACACCGATCGCCATCAACCGATTGACCACGGCAATCACAGCTGCCGGCGCGATGTGTCCCTCGAAGGCGCACCAGAAGGCGGTGGACACATATCCCCGCACCGGCAGGCCGGCAGCGTGGGCCGCGGCCACCACCGGGCGAAAGCGTGCCATGGAACCTTCGATGCTGGTGTTGATGTTCTTGCGGGCAAAGGTTTCGCTGGCGGCGGTGAACACGGCGATCTTGTCCGCCCCCGCTGCCAGGGCCTGATCCAGCCCTTGGCGGTTGGGCACCAGGGCCGAGTAAACGACCCCTGGACGGCGGGTGATTCCGGCGAACACCGCGGCGGCATCACGCAATTGGGGCACCCAGCGCGGAGAAACAAAGGCGCTGACCTCGATTTCGGCCACCCCGCTGTCGGACAGGGCGTCCACAAAGGCGATCTTGGCGGCGGCGGGTATTGGTGCAGTTTCGTTCTGAAGCCCATCGCGTGGGCCGACTTCGACGATGCGCATGTTCGCTTCTCCCTCGTGTGGGGTAGGGGACCTGGCTCCCGGGTGGCACGGAAGCCGGAATTATGTTGCCAGGATGGGCCGCGGGCATTACGGTAACGTTTATTTATCTTAATCCCCGCCGGCCCGAAGGCAAGCCCTGGAAGACAAATGCTGTGCAGGCGCGTATCCTTTGAGTGTAACTAACGGTCGCCTGATGGATGGAAACGACGCCATGAAACCAACACTTGACACCTCGATATCCCCAGAACCGTCGCCGGCAACACGAATTCTCGGTGCCCTGCTGGGCGGCGCCGTGGGCGATGCCCTGGGCGCCCCGGTGGAATTCTTCAGCCTGGACGAAATCCGGCGCCGCCATGGTCCATCCGGCGTGACCGGGTTTGAAAAAGCCTTTGGGCGAAAAGGCGCAATCACCGACGATACCCAGATGAGTCTTTTCACCGCCGAGGGTCTGATCCTTTCCCGCGTTAGGCAGGACGATGCCGATGCGGGCTTGGCGGCCACCGCCATTTACCATGCCTATCTGCGCTGGCTTTACACCCAGGACACCGCGCGGCAGGCACAACTGATTCGGCAGCACGGCACCTGTGCGGTGATCGACGGCATGCTCACTACCCATGCGGGGCTTTTGCCTGGCGCGCGCCGGGCCAGACCTGCCTGTCCGCCTTGCGTTCGGGACGCATGGGGACGATTGCGCAGCCGATCAACGCCAGCAAGGGCTGTGGCGGAGTG
>NZ_BBCC01000413.1 GCF_001311845.1 Desulfosarcina cetonica JCM 12296
CGCCAGCCAGCACCTGGCCGGCATTGCCAATGCCAAGTGCGTGGTGGCCATCAACAAGGACGAGGAGGCCAACATCTTCAAACGTGCCCGCTTCGGCATCGTCGACGATTACAAGAAAGTGGTGCCGGCCCTCATTCAAGCCCTCAACGAGGAACGCTAAATGACGCGCATCCCCTATTGGAACATCAGCTACGGTATCCTCATCGACGCCTTTGCCCTGGTGGCCGTGATCGTCTTTGCCCGGGGGGTATATGGCCATTGGCAGCGCATCAAAAAAGGCAAACTGCGCCTGCGCCCGGTGCGCGACCTGCCCGGCCAGATCGGGCCGATCTTCGTCTATGCCCTGGTCACCAAGGGCATTCTGGGAAGCAAGCTCTACAAGAAGTTCTTCACCGGCCTGGCCCATGGGTTTCTCTTCTGGGGCATGATCCTGCTGGGCATCGGCACGACCCTGGTGGTGCTCAACGTGCTCTTCGGCCTGCCGATCTTTGCCGGCGGCTTCAACCGCTGGTTCATGTCCTTTGGCCTGGACCTGGCCGGTCTGGCCGCCTTGGCGGGGTTGATCTTTTTCTTCCTCAGAAGGATGTTCCCGCCGCAACGGCTGATCACCCCCCGGGAACGCGCCGGGTTCGTGGCCCAGATCGGCCTGCTCTTGGCCGTGATCGTCACCGGCTTCATCGTCGAGGGCATCCGCATCAAGGCCACCGGCCCGGATCCCTATGCCTTTGTGGGCAATATCCTCGCCGGCTGGCTGCCGGCCAACCTGGCCGCCCATCGTCTCTTCTGGTGGGGGCATGGGCTTTTGTGCATGGCCTTTATCGCCTATATCCCGTATTCGCCCATGATGCACATTCTCCTGGTGCCGGCCAACACGGCCCTGGCCGATCCCATGCCCGGCAGCAAGATGGGCGTCATGGACTTCTCCTCCTTTGACAACGAGGAATCCGAGGAGATCCCCACCCTGGGCTGCGCCAGCCTGGCCGACTTCACCCAAAAGCGCCTGTTGGATTATGATGCCTGCCTGTGGTGCGGCCGCTGCCACGAGGTCTGTCCGGCGGCCAGCACCCAAAAGCCGCTCTCGCCCAAGGGGGTCATGCTCACCCTGGCCGAACGCCTCACCAACGGCGAGTTCGAAGACACCGAGGTGATCGATGCCATCGGCGAGGATGCGATCTTTGCCTGCACCACCTGCACGGCCTGCATGGAGGCCTGTCCGGCCTGCATCAACCAGCCCAAGACGATCCTGAAGTTCCGCCAGAACCTGGTCATGGAGCAGTCGCGCATCCCCGAGCTCATGGGCAAGGCCATGACCAGCCTGGAGCAGCGCGCCCATCCCTTCTTCGGCACCGGTTCGGGCCCCAAGGAGTGGTGCAAGGATCTTGACGTGCCGATCTTTGCCCAAGGCGAGACCGAGTACCTGCTCTGGATCGGCTGTTCGGTGACCTATGAGGAACGCGCCCAGAAGATCGCCCGCGCCATGGTGCACATCCTGGATGCGGCCGGCGTCTCCTACGGTATCCTCGAGGAGTCCCGCTGCACCGGCGATCCGGCCAAGCAGATGGGCAACGAGTTCATGTTCTCCGAGCTGGCCCAGACCAATATCGAGGAGTTCAACGACCTGGGCGTTCAAAAGATCATTACCCTGTGTCCTCACTGCTACAACAGCTTCACCCGCCATTACCCGCCCCTGGGCGGTGATTACACGGTGATCCCCCACGCGGTGTTCATCGACCGGCTGATTTCTCAAGGCAAGATTGCTCCCCGGGACAACGGCCAGTCCATCGTCTACCACGATCCCTGCTACCTGGGCCGGCGCAACCGCATCTTCGAGGCCCCCCGGCAGGTGGTCCGCCGTTTGGGCCGCTGGTGGAGATGCCCCGCCATGGCGCG
>NZ_BBCC01000414.1 GCF_001311845.1 Desulfosarcina cetonica JCM 12296
CCAACAACCAGTCCAGCCCCACCCGCTGGCGTAAGCGTCGCGCCGCCGCCATCAGTCGGCCTCCCCGTCCAGCCGGCTGCCATGCACCAGCTCCAGTTCCGCCGTGTTGGGTGTCACGCAGGTGGCGCCGTTATAGCGCTGCCAATCGCTGCCCTTGGGATCGACAAACACCGGCACGCCCTTTTGGCGGCAGGCCTGGATGATCGTTTGGGTCACCGTCTCCTGCCGGAACATGCCCTTGCCGTAATCGGAAAGGATCACCGCCCCCGCCGATGACAGCCGCGCATCGATCCGTTGCAGAAGCTGCGCCACCACTGCGGCGTCGATGGCCGCGCCATCTTCCTCGTCAAGGCGCACCACCTGCTGATTGCCGGCCATGACGCGGGTTTTGGTGGTCGTGGGACGCCGCTCATCGGTCAAACAACCATCGGTGACGCGGGCCGCCGCAAGCATCTGGCGCAGGCGCTCTGCCGCGGCATCGGCGCCGAGCAGCCCCACCAGGGTCACCTTACAGCCCAGGCCGGACAGGTTGGCCGCCACATTTCCCGCCCCGCCAAGGGAAACGTCTTCTCGCCAACGTTGACCACGGGCACCGGCGCCTCGGGCGAAATCCGCCGTACCGTGCCCCAGTAGTAGCAATCCAACATCAGGTCACCGACCACCAGAACGGTGGTGTGCTGAAGGCGCGCGTCCAGATCCTGAGGTGGCACGGGATGGTTCATCGCGGCGTCCCGGTGGTGGGCAGTAGTCCGGCCTCGATCTGGAAGGCCCAGTAGTGCAGGATGAAAATATGCGCTTCCTGAATACGCGCGGTTACGGGGTTTTCGACCACGACGGCATGGTCCACGAGGGTCTTGAGCGTACCGCCGTCCCGCCCCAGCAGCCCCACCGTGACGATGCCCGACGCCTTGGCCGTTTCCACGGCGCGGATCACGTTGGGCGAATTTCCCGAGGTGGAAATGCCGATGAGCACGTCCCCCGGCCGGCCGAGCCCCGCCACCTGCCGGGCGAAGACATCGTCGAAGCCATAATCGTTGCCCACGGCGGTGAGGATCGAAGTGTCGGTGGTCAGCGCCACGGCCGGATAGGCGCGCCGTTCCCGCTCGAACCGACCGATGATCTCGGCGGCGAAGTGCTGGGCATCGCTGGCGCTGCCGCCGTTGCCACAGATCAACAGCTTGCCGCCGGCCAAAAGCGTCTTTCGCAGCATCCCGCCCACCCCATGGATCGCCGGGGCGATGATCTTGAGGCCATTCAGGCACACGACGTGCTGATCGATCATCTGGATGAATGTGGCCATCGGGTCTGACATGACAGGGTGTTCTCCTTGGGGCCGGTCCCCGGATTTCACGCGCACACTTGCCGAAAAGGGGGCTTTCATACCATAGACCGGCGGCTTTTACAGCCTTTTTGTACCGTCTGCCAAAATGTGTCGGTCTATTCCTTTGCGGCCATTTCGTAGACCGCCGCCGCCAGTAGCGGCACCATGATCTCGTGATGGCCGGTAATGGCATACCCGCGGCCCCCTTCGAGCACCGGTCGCCTGACCACGTTGACCCCCGGCCGGTAGTGCTGGATCATGTCGAAATTGGCCGTGGTGAACCCCCGCACCGGATACTCCAAATTGCGCGCCACGGCCAGGGCCTTTAAAAACACCTCGGGCAGAATGACCGCACTGCCCAGGTTGAGCACCACCCCGCCGTCGCCCAGTTTGGCCACGCTGGCCGCGAAGATGCGGAAATCCCGCAGGGAGGCCGCGCCGATGGCCGCGCCGGAAGCCGTCGGATGCTGATGAACGATATCCGTACCCAGGGCCACATGCAGGGTGTAGGGAATTTTCAGTTGGTAGGCCCGGGCGATCAGGCGCGCGCCACGTGG
>NZ_BBCC01000415.1 GCF_001311845.1 Desulfosarcina cetonica JCM 12296
ATGCCGATGAGGGCGATCCCGGAGCCTACATGGACCGCACCTTACTCGAGAGCAATCCCCACCAGGTGATCGAGGGCATGCTCATCGCCGCCATTGCCGTGGGGGCCAGTCGAGGCTTGTTTTACGTGCGCGCCGAATACCCCCTGGCGGTGCGCATCCTCTCCCAGGCGGTCGAGCAGGCCCGCGCCTGCGGTCTTCTGGGCAGCAACATTCTGGGCAGCGGTCTGGATTTCGACATCGACCTTTTCCAGGGCTCGGGGGCTTTTGTCTGCGGCGAGGAGACGGCCCTGATCCGTTCGGTGGAAGGCTATCGCGGCATGCCCCGGCACCGTCCGCCGTTCCCGGTGGAGCGCGGGCTGGACGGACGCCCGACGGTGATCAACAACGTCAAGACCCTGGCCACGGTACCGGCCATCGTGGAGAAGGGGGCCGACTGGTTTCGCGGCATCGGCACGGCCGACAGCCCGGGAACGGCGGTTTTTTCCGTGGTCGGCAACGTGACCCATCCGGGGCTGGTGGAGATTCCCATGGGGGTGACCCTGCGCGAGCTGATTTTTGATATCTGCGGCGGCATCCCCAATAAGAAGCAGTTCAAGGCGGTGCAGATCGGCGGCCCCTCGGGCGGCTGCCTGTCGGCCGAGTTCCTGGATACACCGGTGGATTTCGACGCCCTGACCCGCGCCGGAGCCATGATGGGTTCCGGCGGCATGGTGGTGATGGACGAGGACGCCTGCATGGTGGACGTGTCGCGCTACTTCCTCGACTTCACCCAGAAGGAGTCCTGCGGCAAGTGTACCTTCTGCCGTATCGGCACCCGCCACCTTCTGGACATCCTGCGCCGGCTGACCCGCGGCGAGGGCCGCGAAGGGGATATCGAACAGCTGGAAAGCCTCAGCCGGGCGGTCAAGGCGGGCTCCCTGTGCGGATTGGGCAAGACCGCGCCCAACCCCGTGCTCACCTCCCTGGCCTATTTTCGCGACGAATACGAGGCCCATATCAAAGAGGGGCGCTGCCCGGGGCGCTCTTGCCGGACGCTGACCGCGTTTTACATCGACCTGGAGAAGTGCGCCCGCGGCTGCGATGCCTGTGTGGGCTGCTGTCCGGTGGATGCGGTCTTTACCACCAGCAACCGCAAAAAGGGGATCGACCAGTCCCTGTGTGTCAAATGCGGTGAGTGCATGGTGGCCTGCCCGCCGGATTATGATGCGGTGGTCAAGATCTCGCCGGCCCATCTGGCGCCGGTTATCGAACGGCCGCCGGAGAAAAAGGAATGATCAGCGACGAAAGGACCGAACCGATACCATGGTGACCCTGACCGTGGATGACCGCAGCATTCAGGCCCCGGAAGGCAGCAGCGTTTTGGCGGCCTGCCTGTCTGCCGGTATTTACATCCCGCACCTGTGCTGGCTGGAGGGGGATACCCCCGAGGATGCGCCGGCGGCCTGCCGCCTCTGCCTGGTGGAAATCGACGGATTTGCCCAGCCGGTGACGGCCTGCAGCCAATTGGTGGAAAGTGGCATGACCGTTCGCACGGATACCCCGGCGGTGCGGGAGTTGCAGAAGACGGCCCTCAAATTACTGCTTTCCGTCCATCGCGTGGATTGTAGAAACTGCCCGGCCAACAAGGCCTGCGGACTGCAGGCCACCGCAAAGTTCCTGGGAACCGGATTGAATTGCAAACCGTTTGCATCCGTACTCAAGGAACCCGAGGTGGATCACCGTCATCCGCTTTTCGATTACTATCCCAATCGATGCGTGCTCTGCGGCATCTGCATCCGGCGTTGCGACCAGACCGGTGGCGCGTCCGGGCTGAGCTTCGCCGGACGGGGTTTCGACACCGTGGTCGGCTATTTCGATACCGATCCCCAGGC
>NZ_BBCC01000416.1 GCF_001311845.1 Desulfosarcina cetonica JCM 12296
ATTCAACAGCTGGGCGGCCCGGCGCAGGCTGCTGGTGCCCACCCGCGCGCTTGGGGCAACCGCTCCAGCGGCAGCCCGCTGCGCGTGATCAGCACATCCCGGGGTTCCTCGCGTTCGGGGATGGCCCCGATGCACAGGCCTTGGGGAATCTCGGCGGGCATATCCTTCATGCTGTGAACGGCCAGATCGATGCGTCCCTCCAGCAGGGCCTCTTCGATCTCCTTGACGAACAGTCCTTTGCCGCCCACCTTGGCCAGGGGAACGTCGAGGATTTTGTCACCGCGGGTCTTGATGATGGTCAACTGGACCGCAAGCCCCGGATGGTGGTTGAGGAGGGCCGCTTTTACCCAATTGGCCTGCCAGAGGGCCAGTTGGCTGCCGCGGGTTCCGATAATGATGGATTCCCGGGTCATCAATGGCCGCACCCGGCACAACTGGTCGCACTGCAGCCCGTGCACGACGAGGCGCCGGCGGATTTGCTCACGGTTTCACCTCCGCCGCCCTTACTGACGAAGCCGCAGGAAGACATGAACCGGCAGACTTCGTTTGACTTGCACGCCGGACACTGATCCGGCTCACTGCCTCCCAGTACCAGATATTCAAAATCGTGACCGCATCCCTTGCAGTGATACTCATAGATGGGCATGGAACATTACTCCTTGTTCGGTTTTGGCAAAGCGTCCGGCCATCCGTTCCCGGCAGCGTGGCCGTCCACGCTCGCGGCGGTATCCGCCGCAGGGTTCACTAACGTGTCCGTGTATTTCCCGACGACCAGTTGAATTTAATACATTAAGCATGATTGCGCCGTTAACAAGGGGATGCCCGTTTTGCCGTTCAGCCGGCTTCGGCGGCCATCCGGCCTTCCTGGATCGCCTCGATCCGAGGGTGGTCGGGACATCCCAGACGCTCGGCGGCTTCGAATTCGGCCCGTGCCTCGTCGATCCGCTCCAGTTGAAGATACACCTCCCCCAGGGCCACCCGGAACTGGCCGTTGTCCGGCACGAGCCGCACGCTCTGTTCACAGAAAACCGCCGCCACATCCAGGCTTTCCCCAAGCAGACGGTACGATTGCCCCAGGCGCGACAGAACCTCGGCGTCTTCCGGGTTGATTTTGACCGCGTGTTTGTAAGCCTGAATGGCGTCCCGGGTCAATCCCAGATCGTCCAGACAGCGTCCCAAAAGGGCGGCCGCCGGTCCTGAGCGCGGGTTGATGCGCGTCGCTGCCTCAAGGAAAGGCCGGGCTTGATCGGCCTGTGCCAGCGCCATGTGCGCCTGGCCGATATGATAGACCACTTCGAAAATTTCCGGTTCATGCGCATAGGCCTCCATAAAACAAGCCAGTGCCGTCGTGTGCTGGCCCTGACGCAACAGCAGGTAGCCCTTGTTGTAAACGGCCATGACATCATGGGGCGAAAGCTGCATGGCATTTTCAAAAGCCGCGAAGGCATTGGGATAGTCTTCAAGGATCCCGTAGCACACGCCCAGCGAGTTGTAGAGATTCGCATCCGTCGGGTCGAGCTGCAACCCTTTTTTGAATTCAGCCATGGCACCGGCCATGTCGTCGGCCTGGTAGAGGCGGTCACCGCTGATGTTGAGGCTTACCCCATCGAATGGGGTGATGCTCCCGGAGCCGAAAAATGCGCCATGGTCGAGTGCCTTGCGGGCATTTTGGACCGTATCGGCACGGGTCATATCGAGTGTCGGGAAGGTGGCCCAGCCGATGATCACGGGCGGCAAACCGGCCTCCTGGCAGTGGGACATCAGGTCGTCGGCCAGTTCTGCGCCGGCATGGCCGTCGCGTCGGCCAGGGCGCAGGCGAATCGTTGGCGCCCGATGCGC
>NZ_BBCC01000417.1 GCF_001311845.1 Desulfosarcina cetonica JCM 12296
ACCTAATGTTTAAATTTAAGGAGGAATTTTATTTCCAGGTCTTCAGCCCCATCCACGATGATCAACAGTTCCTTGGTTATGTCGGCATCTTGGTCGCAGTGGGCCCGAAGATCCTGCATCAATTCCGAAAGGCCCTGATCATTGCGCTGCTCCATGCAATCGGAACAATTTCAACCATGACATTGGTTTTATTCCCGTTGATTCATTCGTCATACCGGAAACTTCGGCGAAACAGCCGCGAACTTCTGGAAAGTCATCTATACACCATTAAAGCATTGGGGAATGCCATTGCCAAGCGGGACAGTGAGACCGGCGAGCACAACCATCGGGTCACCTACTTCAGTTTGTGTCTGGCGGAGCAATTGCATTTATCCAATCAATCCATGCAGTCGCTGATCAAAGGCGCATTTCTTCACGATATCGGGAAAATCGGTATTCGGGACAATATTTTACTGAAACCATCGAGCCTTTCGAATGACGAGTTCACGATTATGAAAACCCATGTGGAACAGGGAGTCCAGATCGTCAACGACATCCCATGGCTACAGGATTCGATAGACGTAATCCGTTTTCACCACGAGAAATATGACGGAAGCGGATACCCCATGGGGATTATCGGGGAACAGATACCTATCGTTGCACGAATTTTCTCAATGGTTGACGTGTTTGATGCTTTAAACTCCAAAAGACCCTACAAACATGCCATGTCATACGTCGACACAATTGAGATTTTAAAACAAAATCAGAAACAATTTGATCCGTTGGTATTCGCCGCCTTTTTGGAAATTTCAGAATCGCAATACAAAGATGCCGCCGTTATGGTGAAGCCTGAACTGGAGATATGCTTGGCAGAAAAAATACATAAATATTTTGACATATAGTGCTGAACAAAAACTAACATGCCTAAATTTTGGTGCTTTTAACACATCATCCAATTTTGGGCCTTGATCATCGTTTCGGCCACCGCAAAGCGGCTATGTTAGTATTAATAATAAATCTAGACAGTTACGATTTACTAGGATATATAATAAAAGTATGACTCAAATTTTACAACTCAGACACGTCGCTCAAGGAAGATAGTTGCCAATATTATAGCAACTTATGAATCGGCATGCCAGAGCCCATTCAGCCAGCGAGAAATTGCAGAACAAATCGATATTCCTCGCTCCACCCTGCAATATTGGATAGAACGGAAAAAGTCGATCGATGCCGAGCCTTTGGTCAAGGACTTTTTTGAATCTCCCTCGGGAACGGCTTTTTTACATCGACTGGTAGTGGCAGCACATTTTTGCATGGCGTTTTTAGGCCCTGGCAGCGTTCGACAAGTTTGCCAGTTTTTGGAACTGACGGGTTTGGACCGATTTGTTGCCGCTTCATACGGATCTCAACAAAAGGTCTCGGTCAATATCGAGAAATCGATTGTCGAATTTGGCAAACGGGAGGCTGTGCGCCTTACAACGGGCATGGCTCCGAAACAAATCACCGTGTGTCAAGATGAAACCTTTCATCCGCAGACTTGTCTGGTCGCCATTGAACCGGAATCCGACTACATTGTTTTGGAAAAATATGCCGACGGGAGAAAAGGTTCGGATTGGACCAAGGCCATGAATGATGCGTTAAAGGACCTTCCCGTAAAAGTGGTTCAATCCACCAGCGATGAGGGCAAGGGGATTGCCAATCATGTCAGAAACGACCTGGGTGCGCATCATTCACCGGATCTGTTCCATGTCCAACATGAAGCGGTAAAAGCGACCAGTGCCCCGCTTGCCAGCAAAACCAAGCAGGCACAAATGGCCTTGGAAAAAGCATCCGAAGCAG
>NZ_BBCC01000418.1 GCF_001311845.1 Desulfosarcina cetonica JCM 12296
CCGGCGGTTCATCTGCCGGGGCGGTCGCAGCGGCTGCGACCGCCGCTGCGAGATCGCATGGTGCATGTCGATGGCCGGCGGATTCCCTTCGGCGGCGCCTGCAATCGCTATTACAACCTGCAGCGACGTATCCGCGTGGATGTCGCCGCCCTGGATCGGGTCAAGCGGCGCGAGGCGATCTTCGGGTTTTCTGACACCATCCGTTCCGATGATTCCGCCATGGCCGGACAACACCCCACGGTGGGAATCAATCGCAGCTTTCTGTTCCACGCCTTTTTCCCGCTGTACAAGGCCTTTTTCGAGGGGATGGGGTTCACCGTGCGGGTGCCCGAACGCCCCTCGCCGGCGGGGATCGCCCAACGGGGTGCCGCCTTCTGCTATCCCGCCGAACTCGCCCACGGCTATTTCCAGGACCTGATCGATCAGCCAACGCCGCCGGACTACCTGTTTCTGCCCCATCTCAAGACCCTGCCCGGCCTGGATGGATTGCCCCCTGCCGTACCCTGTCCGTTCGTGCAGGGAGAACCCTATTTTCTGAAAACCACCTTCCGACGCCATTTGTCCCAAGCCGGCATCGACCACCGCCGGGTGCTGTCACCCGTGCTGGAACTGAACACCGGCCTTGGTGCCGCCCGTGATCCGCTGGTGGAGATGGCGGTGCAAATGGGTGTCCCCGAAAAAAAGGCCGGCGAGGCGTTTGCCCTTGCCCTGCGGGCCCAGCAGGGCTGCGTCAAACAAAACCGCCGCATCGGCGCACAAACGCTCGCCGAACTGGCCGAGGATCCCCGGCGCATGGCCGTCGTCATCTTCGGCCGGCCTTACAATGCCTGGACGGACGACGCGCACATGGGCATTCCGCGCAAGCTGGCCTCCCGGGGCATTCCAGTCATGCCGCTGGATGGTCTTCCCCTGGACGGTTGGCCGGCCAAACGCCACATGTACTGGGGCATGGGGCAGGGTATCCTGCAGGCCGCCCGCCTGGTGGCCGCCCATCCCCAATTGTTCGGCGTCTACATCACCAACTTCTCTTGCGGTCCAGACGCGTTCATTATCGGCTACTTTCGCGACATCATGGGCGCCAAGCCCTCGCTGACGCTGGAGCTGGACAGCCACACGGCCGATGCCGGTTTGGAAACACGCATCGAGGCCTTCCTGGATGTGGTGGCGGCCTGGCGCCATCTTCAGACCGACCCTGCACGTGGAACGCAGCACCGACAGCCGGCCCCTCCGCCGTTCCAACCGGCCCGCTGCCACGTAAAAGAAAATCAACTCGGGGTCACCACCTCCGACCAACGCTGGCTGCCGTTGAGCGATCCCCGGGTCAGCCTGCTCTTTCCCTCCATGGGGCGCCTGGCTTCCCAGGCCCTGGCGGCTGCTTTCGCCGGGGAGGGCATCCGCAGTACATCCGCACCGCCTGCCGGTATGGGTGTCCTGAAGAAGGGTCGCGCCAACGCCTCCTGCAAGGCGTGCCTGCCACTGCTCCTGACCACGGGCAGCCTGCTCGCCCATCTCGAAACCAATCGTCAACCCGGCGAGGTGCTGGTCTATTTCATGGCCACCGGCGCCGGCCCCTGCCGCTTCGGCCAATACCGGATTTTCATGGAGGATTTGATCCGCCAACAGGCCATCCCCGACGTGGCCCTCTTCTCCCTGGATTCCGCGGATGGCTACCAGGGGGTCAGTCGCCGGCTCCACCACCGCAGCTGGCAGGCGGTGATCATCAGCGATATCATGGAAGATGTCCGCGCCATGCTCCTGGCCAATGCCGCCCATCCCGAGGCCGCCCTGGCCGGCTTGGAGGCCCAGTG
>NZ_BBCC01000419.1 GCF_001311845.1 Desulfosarcina cetonica JCM 12296
TGTGCAAGAAAGCAAATGACTAATAAGGATTGGAAAATATTTCTTGCTTTAGCAAGAAGAATACTTGGAAAAGGTTTTTCAATATCTTGGGCAAGCGAATCTTGGTGTGCATATACAACGTTTAATAGCTTAGAGCGCTGGCTAACCTACTGGACAAACGGACTACCAGATGAAGAGGAATTATTAGAAGATAGGACTATAGATGGTGGTTTATGGCGTCAATCATTCTATTACAAAGATCTTGCCCACATTATAATACCTGCAAGATTTTGTTGGGAAAGAACAGATTCTAAAAATGGCTTTCAATCAGGTTATAAGAGTCAAGACATCAAACTTCTTTCAACAGAATTGAACAAGTTAAAAATATCTCATAGAATCACCGATAAGGTCCTGGAAATAAAATTATATTAATATGTAAATGTCACACAACCAAGCGTTTCTGCGGACCGCGAACAGCATGCGGTCCGCAGAACTTCACGTTCTGTTTTTGAAAAAAGTGTTGCGTATTGCGCAATATGCTATATCATATTATCTATGATAAAATCATTTAAACATAAAGGGCTGCATAAATTTTTCGAGACGGGTAGCGTATCAGGGATTCAGCCAGGCCATAAACAAAAGCTGAGAATACGCCTAATTGCGCTTGATACAGCGACATGTATTGAAGATATGAATACTCCAGGCTGGCGGCTCCATAGTTTAAAAGGTGATCGTCAAGGATTGTGGGCGATTGATGTTAACCGTAATTGGCGAATCGTTTTTGAATTCAAAGATGGTAACGCCTACATTGTAGACTATGAGGATTATCACTAATGACTATGTATAACCCTCCCCATCCAGGGGAATTTATTCAAGAAGTTTATCTGGAACCGCTGGGTATTTCGCCCCGGAGTGTCGCACTGCGGCTTAAGGTCTCCCCTTCAACATTTATAAGAATATTGAGGGGTCAAAGTTCTATAAGCCCGGCAATGGCTCTTCGTTTATCCAAGTGTTTAGGCCGTAGCCCTGAAAGTTGGCTCCATATGCAGGATAGCTATGACCTTTGGCATGCAAAACAAAATGTAGATCTTTCTGAGATAGATCCCATCCAAGTATCTGCTTAATTATATTAAGAATTAACAGAACAATTTGCTGCACGGGAGCGCAAAAAGCGCGCGCCCCGTGAGCAATGCGTTATAAATCTTAAACTTATTTCCCTGTGAAAGGAAAAACTAAATGTCCAAAGAAAAACTCGAAATAGTTCAAAAGGTAATCGAAAAGGCATTACCAGTTAAAGCAACAATTATTTCTGGACACGAAATCACATTTTCTTTTTCGGCTGATAAATCAACAACGCTTGATTTCAACCAAGACTATTTAAGAGACATTAGCAAAGACAATATCCCTGACATGATAGGAAACTTTGATATCATCAACTTGATTAAAAACAACAACTATAAAATCATCAACATCTCCGAAAAGGGGGCTATTCCTTATCGCGGAAATAGATCTTAACCGCATCCATAGGACTATCGGACAATTCACCTATACTTTCGTCATACTCGGCTTCGGTAATGACACGAACATCAACAGGCTCTGATGTTAATACTCCATTATCATATAGTCCTTGCATGGCCCTTAATATACTACGTTCTATTATGTCCGTAGATCCAGACTGTATATAATATGGGCTAATTGTGAATTTACATACTCTATCATGTTTCTGTACTGTGTTATTCATAAAACCTCCTAAAAATTTTATAACCATCGCATCAAGCGGATGCCAAAGGACCGGCACCGCTTATGCTTGG
>NZ_BBCC01000420.1 GCF_001311845.1 Desulfosarcina cetonica JCM 12296
TTAGGCTGGCGGAAAGAAATAATTCCGCCAGATCGCGCCGGATTTGGGTTCGTCTACAAGGCGCCGCCACCGGTGCATAGCGGGAATATGTGCCGGTGGCGGCAACGCGGTAGACGGGCACAAAAACAAGCAGGATGGTGGAATTATTTCTTTCCGCCAGCCTTAACCTTTCAGGCTATCTCAAAAACAATATCGCTCCTCTGACAAGGCGTGAAGCGATAAAAAGGCAGCAGCATATAAATTTTGAAGCGCCTCACAGCACTGTCAGAGGGTGTTCAATTAATTTTGAGATAGCTTGAATAAGGTTTCAAACCAAAGAAGAACCCCTGACCAAACAATCTAAATATGAAATCTTTGTCAAAGAAGGGAAGTATCATAGCCCGCAACAGGAGAAACGATTAAGTTTTTGTCCACGGAATACGCTGATACCCTATGATAAAGAATTTTTTCTTTAAAAGGAGATACTATGTATGATGTTGCGGTCATAGGTGGCGGTCCTGGGGGAGCAGCAGCCGCAAAGGTATGTGCGATAAAAGGGCTCAAAACAATATTGTTTGAAAGAATGAAATTGCCACGACGGAAAGTTTGCACCGGGATGCTGGTTGCAAAAGTTGCGCAGGATCTGGTGGAAAAAGTATTCGGTGAGAATCCTTCCAAAGCGATTGCCCCCTCCCAATATTTATCCGGTATTATGCTTCATGCACCGGGGATAGAACCCAGGAAAATAAAGCATAAAATTTTATCGCCTGGAGAAAAGACCTGGATTACTGGATGATCAAAAAAGCCGAAGACAGTGGTGTTGAGCTATATGATTCAGCACGGGTCGTAAAAATAGAAGAACTTGAGTATGGATTCGCAATTAAACTTTCGGAGAAGGAAATTAAAACAAGATTTATTATTGGGGCTGATGGTGCAACATCTGTGGTACGGAAGTGCTTATTTCCAGGCCTTAAAGTGAGGTATTCCGGTGCAACTCGGGAAGTTTATAAGTCCGACATAAAGCTTGATCATAAATATATGCATTGGTTTTTCCCAGTTCACCAAATTCGTCCTCGTTTTGACATCAACTTTAAGGGAGACGACTTATTTGTTTTGGAAGGAGGCGGGCTTAATAAATTGAATAAAGAGATAAAGCAGCTTCTTTCAAAAGACTATGGATTTGATCTTAACTTGAAACCTGTATGGAAAGACGGATGCACCATGTCACATTTGCATGAAGAATTATTATCAGGTTCGTTTGTACCAGCAAAAGGCGATGCAATTCTAGTCGGTGATGCCGCCGGTCTGGCTTTGCCTGTGGGATATGAAGGGATTGGCACCGCTGTTCACAGTGGCGTACTGGCAGCTACTGCAATTGAAAATGCAATAGAAACAGGGAACCGAGCTGAAAACTTTTATGTTCACTCGCTTAAAAGCGTTATGGCCGAAATAAAACGGCTGAATCCCCTTGAAGATTGGCTGAAAAATGAAGTTGAAAAAGGAGATGAGACTTTGCTGGATGCTGTTAAGTTGGCATTTGAAAAATCCTTTTTAGAATCAACGTATTGATAGATACGCATCATCTATTTTTTCGCAAAACAGAACAAAACTGTACGCCAGGATTGGCGACACTTCTGCATTGATCTTAGTGGCTTGTTAGCACCTTTGTTTTGTCCTGATGAAATCTTTTCGATGTGCATCGGTACCACGATTAAACCATTGGTGTATTGTTTTCCGGACGGCCTTTCTCGTATAGTTTCTCTAAACTTTCCGTTTATTTTAATTAGG
>NZ_BBCC01000421.1 GCF_001311845.1 Desulfosarcina cetonica JCM 12296
ATTTACTTGTTAGCCGCTCCATCATCAATAAATTTCAGATAATGAGACATCTGTTGATAAGTTCCATCTTTATAGTAGACCTTCACTTTCACAGTGAAAGTTCCCCATCCGGAGGTGGATAACGGAAATGCATATGGGCCATAACCCCGTTCATTTATAATACGCACTGGGTTTGGGAAAGTGGGGTGTAGCGTATATTCGACATATTCTATTTTTTCCAGCACATCATCAGGGCCTTTAATAAAAATCGTCCAATCCCAATAATCGCTCCTATTTTTCGATCTCTGTGCGACATTGCTGGCGGAAATGGGATAGTTCGCTTCCGTATCTATTGGCTTCGAACGAATAGAAGATAAGTCTATTCTCTTTTTAGATAACGCGCCTTGAAGTTCTTCTAATTGTTTTCTTAACGTTTCGGCTTCTTTTGACGATTGCGCTAATTGGCTTTTCAGATTATCAACATTTTCATTGTTCGATCCTGATGTTGACAGTCGTATAATTTCTGCGCGTGCCTCCTCTGCTTGCTGTTGAGCGAAAGCAACTTTTTCAGCCGCGACCTTTAATTCAGCGTCTTTTTCAGCTATAATTTTTTCCGCTTCTCTAGCTTCCTTTAACAGGCCCTCAACAAATTCAAGATAATTCCTCCATCTGCGCCTTGATTCTTCTGATGGGCTCAGTCTAACAAAATATGCAGCGAAATCACGACGTTTCTCCAATTCCTTATATAGACCGCGCTCCAAGAACTGCGCAATGTAATCACTTTCTTTTGTTTGTATCTCAAATTGAAGTCTCTTTTCTTGGATTTGCCAATTGATCACAAGGCTTAAAATACTAATTGCGAAAGTCCCCAGAAGGAATTTTAGGAATCCATATTTAAGCTTTAATTTCTCAATCTCTTTGGCAGGCGTACCTTGTTCCTCAGCCACTTTAGCGTCCTCCATTATAATGGCTCTCACGGCAGAAACACCGGTTACCCAGTACCCCCGCCCAGTCCCGGGCGTGCGGTTTTCCCGCATCTTATGTGGTTAACCACATAAGATGCGTTATGTTGCGAACTTGGTTATGTTGCGAATTATCCATATTTGCTTGATATTATAGAACATGGCTCCATGTTTTCACAACATAATTGAGATAGGTGAGATAGGGGGACAGCCTTAATTATCGGTGAGATAGGGGGACAGCCTTAATTATCTAATCAACATTTCCAACCAAATGATATCCTTCACGTACGGCGATCGACTCGCCCCTTCTGACGGCGTAGCCGATACCGGGTACGGTCATCCCCAATGACCGGGCAAGCTCGGTCTGGGAAAGGCCCAGTTCCCGGGTGCACCAAAAGCAAAACAAGTCCCGGGCTTCCACACGATCTTTCTGGCGCCCCTTTTGGAAAATGTCGTCTCGGTCGAGCCCATAGATCAAAGCGACCCTCTCGGCAACACGACCCATGTCGTAGCCTGTTGTTTGCGTTCATAACGGCGATCGAACGTCTCATTGGCCTCGGACAAAACCGATTCAACAAAATCCGAATCGCCGAGAATGCGTTCATCGCCTTTGATCCGATCCATTCCTCTCAATCGAATCTTCTTGATTTCGGACCACCCACCCATACTGCGAACCAATCCTCCGCCAACCAATTCCGGACGCGCCCGATGGTCATTCCCGCGCCGACATAGTCCAGGTATGCCTTGCGAGCCGCAGAAACCCTTTTCCAAAACAGCCCAGCACATAGCCGCCAT
>NZ_BBCC01000422.1 GCF_001311845.1 Desulfosarcina cetonica JCM 12296
GGCTGCACGGTGGTCCTGGGCGGGCATCACCCCACGGCCCTGCCCGAAGCGGTGCTGGCTGAACCGGCCCGTGGATCTGGTGATTCGCGGGGAAGGGGAGGAGGCCCTGCCGCTGTTGGCCGAAGCCATTTGTTCGGGAACATCCATCGAGGACGTACCGGGGATCGGCTTGCGGCGACCGGATGGTACCCTGCTGCTGCGGGCGCGGCACGGGTCCGTGAACTGGACCGTATGCCCGCACCGGCCTATGATCTGGTCAACCGTAAGTTTTACCAGCGGCATGGTCGGGACAGCCTGGTGGTTACCGCCGGCCGCGGTTGCCCGCTGGCATGCAGTTACTGCTCCACCGGCGCGACATCGTGGATGGGCTTTCGCAAACGCGCCGTGGCGAGCGTGCTGGCCGAGATCCGGACCGCCAGCGTTGGCCGCCGGGTCGGCTTTATCGATTTCGAGGACGAGAACCTGACCATGGACCGCGGCTGGTTTCTCGATCTGATGGCCGGCATGAGCGAAATTTTCGGTGACGCGCCACCGGAGTTGCGGGCCATGAATGGCCTTTTCCCGCCCAGTATCGACGAAAGCATCGTTCAGGCCATGAAGATCGGCGGCTTTACCGCCCTGAACCTCTCCCTGGGCAGTGCCGACCGCGATCAGCTGCGACGCTTTCGGCGGCCCGACGTGCGCAAGGCTTTTGACCGCGCCTTGCAGCTGGGCTGCCGGGAAGGTTTGCCGGCCGTGGGATACATCATCGTTGGCGCACCGGACCAGGATCCGCTCACTTCGGTGGACGATCTGCTTTTCCTGGCCCGGCGGCCGGTGTTGGCCGGAGTGTCGGTGTTCTACCCGGCACCGGGGAGTCGCGATTACCAGCGCTGTCTCGATTCGGGACTTTTGCCGGAAACCTTTGGTGCCATGCGCGCCACGGCCCTGCCCATCGACCAGCGTACCTCGCGTACCGATTCGGCGACCCTTTTGCGGCTGGGGCGCATGCTCAACTTTATCAAGCACGGTTTGCCGATGGCCTGCCCCTGCCAAGCCGGCGGCAGTGCCCGCCCACATCGATCCGGCCACGGATCGGCGGCGGGTGGGAACGACCCTTCTGGCCGGATTTCTCGACGACGGCGTGATCCGGGGAATTGACCGCGAGGGCCGAGTGTATCGCCACCATGCGTCGGCCCCCCTGTGCCGGCGTTTTCTGGATGGATTGCGGGCGGCACCGGTTTCAGGTTTTTAAACAGCCGAGGATCGCCACCAGGCCGAAGCCCGTCAGCACCATTCCGGATAGGCGATTGATCCAGCTCATGGCGCGGGCACTGATCCCGCTGCAAAAGCGGCTGCTGACCGATGCCAGGATGACCCACCAAGCCATGGAACCGCAAAAGACACCGACCACCAGCCAAACGGCGGCCACAGGACCGGCACCCATGCGGCCCAAGCCCATCCCGGCGAAGACCGCCGCGAAGGAGAGAATCGTCATGGGATTGGTCAGGGTGAGCAGCAGCGCTGAAAAATAACCCGTAGCGCCATTTGACGGACCGGTCGCCGGGGAGGCGGCGTTGCGGCTGATGAAGATGCGCACCCCCAGGTAGCAGAGGAACAGCCCGCCGAACAGCTGGATCCAGGTTTGCCAACCCACGAGAAAACCGGTGAAGCCGGCCATGCCGAAAGCGGCCATGGACCCGTAAAGCGCGTCGGCCGTGGCCGCGCCCATGCCGGTCAGCAGGCCGGCCAG
>NZ_BBCC01000423.1 GCF_001311845.1 Desulfosarcina cetonica JCM 12296
GGCCAGGGCGCTGCCGGACCGTGGTCCAGCAACCAAGCCGCCGGCAACAGGACCAAAACGCAAAGGCCCAGCAATCGCATACGGGGCACCATCATCGGGGAACCGTCACCTCTTCCAGGATCTGGCCGATCACCTCGTCGATGGAAAGTCCCTCGATCTCGTATTCGGGGCGCAGGACGATGCGGTGTCCCAAAACGGCGGGCGCCAGGTTTTTGATATCGTCGGGGGTGATGAAGTCACGCCCCGAGATAGCGGCCAATGCCCGGCTGCCCAGCAAAAGCGCCTGGATGGCCCGGGGGCCGGCACCCACCAGGACGCCCGGGTGGCGGCGGGTCTGGCGCACCACCGCCACCAG
Source organism: Desulfosarcina cetonica JCM 12296 (assembly GCF_001311845.1). Lineage (GTDB taxonomy): Bacteria > Desulfobacterota > Desulfobacteria > Desulfobacterales > Desulfosarcinaceae > Desulfosarcina > Desulfosarcina cetonica. The sequence continues at coordinate 356 of NZ_BBCC01000423.1, forward strand.
GTAGGCCAAAAGCTCCTCCTTGACCGTGATGCTCTCCAACTGACGACTCAGGGCCGTGAGGGCCTTGGCGGGGATCACGGCCTTGACCGCGCCGCTGGCCAGCACCGCCTCGGGGGATTCGCGGCCCAGCATCCGCCGCGCCAGGGTCAATTCCTCATCCTCGCCGGGATGGCCCATGGCGATTTTCAACATGAAGCGGTCCAGTTGGGCTTCGGGCAGGGGATAGGTGCCCTGGTATTCGATGGGGTTCTGGGTGGCGAACACGGTGAAATGGGGAGATAGATCGTGGGTTTGGCGGTCGATGGTCACCGTGCGTTCCTGCATGGCCTGGAGCAGGGCCGACTGGGTCTTGGCCGGCGCCCGGTTGATTTCGTCGGCCAATAGGAAGGTGGTAAAAACAGGGCCCTTGACCAGGCGAAAGCTGTTTTGCTGAAGATCGAACACATGGGTGCCGGTGATGTCCGCCGGCATGAGATCCGGCGTGAACTGAATGCGACCAAAATCGCAGCCCAGGACATGGGCCAGGGTGCGCACCAAAAGGGTTTTGGCCACCCCGGGCACGCCCTCGATCAAGGCATGCTGACCGGTGAAAATGGCGATCAAGGCATAGTCGATGACCTGCTCGTGGCCGATGATGACCTTGGCGATTTCCTGTTTGGTTCGTGAAAGAACGGTTTTGACGGTGTCAAGATCGATGGTCATAGGTGTTTTCTCTGTTCAAGCAGTTGGACGATATGGCCATAGGCCGCCACCGGATCATGGCGGGTAGCGGTGTGCCGTTCCAGCCATTGACGTGCCATGACAAGGCGTTCGGCACGCACATGGCGGGCCGCCGGGCCCGCCTGCCAAGTAGAAAACAGACGGATACCAATTGCTGCTCCGGAATATGCCGCTGCATCAGGCTGACCAGGCCCTGGCCGCTGTCGCCGCCCGCAATGGGATGCGCCGCGCCTTTCGGACCGGACCGGGCCGATGGCGGCACGAAGGCGGCACTCTGGCGCCAGACAAAAAGCAGGCCGATGAAGATCAGGGCCCCGGCGATTTTCTCCAGACCGTATTTCCTGGCCAAGGTGGCAATGCCGGACCGGCGGGCAATGCCATGGTGGAATTCATCGAAGACAATCCGTTGGGCCGGGGGCAGAAACCAGGTCAACAGCGGTATCACGCGTTCTTTGCGCAGGGCCTCGTTGCTGAGCAGAAAACTGTCGGCCGCCAGCACCAGTTCCCCCCTGCCCCAGGCACGTCTCAGGATCACCGGCTGATCCGTTTGGTCTAGGGCGTAAATCGAACGCCACGCGTCGTCCACCACCCGGAAATACTGGGTCCCATGCCAGGGAACCGTCACCG
>NZ_BBCC01000424.1 GCF_001311845.1 Desulfosarcina cetonica JCM 12296
GGCCGGTGATCTGGCCCGCCAGGCGATGCCGCTCATCCGCATGCTCTTCGTGGGCAAGGGGCCTGACGGTGGTGACGTCGACGCTTTCGAACGGCGGCTGTTCTGCATGCGCAAGCGCGCCGAGAACCGCTTTCGCGAGGCCGGACACCCGGGGGAGGGCTTCCATGTGGTCAGCCTCTCTTCCCGCACCCTGATTTACAAGGGCATGCTCTTGGCCGATCAAATGGCCGCCTTTTTCCCCGATCTCATGGACCCGGCCATGGCCAGCGCCCTGGCCCTGGTCCACCAGCGCTACAGCACCAACACGTTTCCGTCATGGGAATTGGCCCAACCTTTCCGCTACCTGTGTCACAACGGCGAGATCAATACCGTGCGGGGTAACATCAACTGGATGCGCGCCCGCGAACCGCTTTTCCGGGACGGGATCACCGGCCGCCGCATTCCCGCCCTGAGCCCGATCTGTACCCCTGGCGGCAGTGATTCGGCGGCCTTGGACAACGCCCTGGAACTGCTCCTGCAAACCGGCCGGCCCCTGGCTCAGTGCATGATGATGCTGATCCCCGAGGCCTGGCAGCACCATGCGACCATGGGCTCGGCGAAGAAGGATTTCTACGCCTATCACAGTTGTGTCATGGAGCCCTGGGACGGTCCGGCGGCGATTCCCTTTACCGACGGCATTCAGGTGGGGGCCGTTTTGGACCGCAACGGCCTGCGGCCCAGCCGCTACACGGTGACCCGTGACGGTCGCGTGATCATGGCCTCGGAAGCCGGCGTGCTGCCGGTGGATCCGGCCGATGTCCTCAAGAAGGGCCGTCTGGAACCGGGGCGCATGTTTTTGGTGGATCTTGCGCAGCATCGCATCATTCACGACGACGAGATCAAGCAGACCATGGCCACGCAACGGCCCTACGGTCGCTGGCTGAAGGAGAACCTCCTGCACCTGGAGAACCTGGTACCGGCCAAGGCGCCACCACTGCCCGTGGGCGAGGCGCTATTGACGGCCCAGCGGCGTTTCGGCTACACGGCCGAGGATCTCAAGCTGATCCTGGCACCCATGGCGGTCAAGGGCATGGAGCCGACCGGTTCCATGGGCGACGACATTCCCCTGGCGATTCTCTCCACACGGCCGCGTCTGCTCTACGACTACTTCCGTGAGCTTTTCGCCCAGGTGACCAACCCGCCCCTGGACGCGATCCGTGAAAAGCTGGTTACCTCCCTGGCCACGCCCATCGGCCGGGAGCACAACCTGTTTGCCGAAACGCCCCTGCACTGTCGCCAGCTCTACCTGGAGCAGCCGATTCTCACGCCGGCCGACCTGGCCGCCATCCGTGGCGATACCCATGCCGACCTGCAGTCGGCCGAACTTTCCATCTGCTGGCCCCTGGCCGAGGGGGGTGACGGCCTGGCTGGTGCCCTGGAGGCGCTGTGTCGCTTCGCCGTTCGTCAGGTGGAGGCCGGCGCCCGCCTGCTGATTCTGTCCGACCGGGATATCCCGGAAGGCCACGCGCCCATTCCGGCCTTGTTGGCCACCGCCGCCGTGCACCATTACCTGATCCAGTCGGGTCTGCGTGCCGGTTGCGGGCTGATCGTCGAGACCGGCGAAGCCCGTGAGATTCACCATTTCAGCTGTCTGCTGGGCTACGGCGCCGGTGCCGTGGTGCCGTGGCTGGCCCTGGCCAGCATCGACG
>NZ_BBCC01000425.1 GCF_001311845.1 Desulfosarcina cetonica JCM 12296
TTCCCGATACCGCTGAGAACGAGATCGAGGTCAACGGTTCCGGCAGCGATATCGAACGCGACGACCTGGTGTACTCGGTCAATGAGTGGGACAACTACGCGGTGGAAGAGGCGATTCAGATCCGCGACAACGTGGGCGGCAGCGTAACGGTGGTCACGGTGGGCGACGACGAGTCCGAAGAGGTGCTGCGTCGCGAGATGGCCATGGGCGCGGACAACGGGATTCTCTTGACCGACGACGCCTTCGAGGGCTCGGACGGCAAGGGTATCGCGACCCTGCTCAAGGCGGCGGTGGAAAAGGGCAAGTACGACCTGATCCTGACCGGGGCCCAGGCGGATGACGGTGCCGGCCAGGTGGGCGGCATGCTGGCGGCGATGCTGGATTACCCCTACGCCTCGCTGGTGAACAAGATCGAAGTGAATGGCGACAAGCTGACGGTGGGCCGCGAGATCGAGGGCGGCAACCAGGAGATGAACGAGATCGCCATGCCGTGCGTGCTGTCGATCCAGACCGGTATCAACGAACCGCGCTACGTGGGTATCCGCGGCATCCGCAAGGTGGCCTCGGTGGAGATTCCCGAGTACGGTGCCGGCGACCTGGGCGTGGATGCGAGCGCGGTGGGCGCCGATGCGGCCAAGGTGAAACGGGCGGATTACTTCGTGCCTGAACTGGGCGAGGGCGCCGAGATGCTGGAAGGCAGCACCGAAGAGATCATCGCCAAGCTGATTGAACACCTGAAGGCCAAAGGAGGGCTGAAATAATGGCTGAGATCTATGCATACATCACGCATAAGGATGGCGTGGCCGACGATTCGGCCTGGAACTGATCGTTGCGGCGAAGAAAATCGACGCCGGCGCCGCGGTGACGGCGATCGTGACCGGCGCGGGCAGTGAAGTGGATCAGGCTGCCGAGGCAGCGGCGGCCTCCTATGCCAAGGTGTTGAAGTTCAAGAACGACGCCCTGGCGTATCCCAACGCCGAGGTGGTGCGCAAGCTGTTGGTGAACGTGCTGCCCAAGGGGTCGATCCTGCTGGTGGCCCACGACACCTTCGGCATGGACCTTGCGCCGGGTTTGTCGATCAAACTCGACGCGGCCTTTGTCGCCGACGTGGCCGATATCGACGGCCTGGACGGCAGCAGCCTGAAGGTGGTGCGTCAGGAGTACTCGGGCATGGTGAGCACCCACGTGAGCGTGGATATCTCGGGGGGCGCGGTGATCAACATCCGCCCGGGCGTGTTCGCGCCGGACGAAAGCAAGGCGGCCGCCGGCACGGTGGAGGACAAGTCGGGGGACGCCGGTGACCTGTCGGCCCAACGCCGCTTCCTGGAAGTGGTCGAGGCCGAGGTGGGCGACGTGGACATCACCAAGAGCGACGTGCTGGTCTCCATCGGCCGCGGGATCGAGGATCAGGACAACATCGAGATCGCCCAGGAACTGGCCGACGCCATGGGCGCGGTGGTTTCCTGCTCGCGTCCCATCGTGGACGCCAAGTGGCTGGAGAAATCCCGCCAGGTGGGGACCTCCGGGCAGACGGTCAAACCCAAGGTGTACATGGCCTGCGGGATCTCCGGCAGCTTCCAGCACATGGGCGGGATCAAGGGATCGCCGTTCATCGTGGCGATCAACAAGAACGTCAAGGCACCGATCTTCCAGGT
>NZ_BBCC01000426.1 GCF_001311845.1 Desulfosarcina cetonica JCM 12296
TGTGCGGAAAGATGCGTGTTCACCCCGGGAGATCTGCCGTGTTGTCCGAAAGTGGACTGACCGAACCGCAAGGGGAGGCAATCACATGGCAGAAGTCAGCAGAGGGTATAGTAGTCGGTGGAAACGAGCCGGGCCTCTCAAAAAAGGGAGAAGTATACCCGGAGGACTCACCCCGATGAAGGCCCGAACGGTGCCCGGACCGAATGGTACGGGTAAATGAAAAGACCAGTAGGAGACGTGTACTTATGAACATAACGCCTCAGCAGATGGAAATGTTTGTAGCGTCGCGGCTTGCCGAACGTCTGGGAGGAAAAGAGCGGTTATTGGAGTTGATTCTCGAACGACGGAATGTGCTCAGGGCAATGAACCAGGTCGTTGCCAATAAGGGCGCCCCAGGCGTGGATGGGATGAAAACCAACCACTTGAAAGGGTACCTGAAAAGGCATTGGCCGAAGATCAAGCAGGATCTGCTAAATGGGGATTATCGTCCCTTACCGGTAAGAAGGAAGGAGATTGACAAGCCGGATGGTGGTGTCCGTTTGCTTGGTATTCCCACGGTATTGGACCGGCTTATCCAACAGGCGATCGCTCAGATGCTGGAGCAGGTCTGGGACCCGACCTTTTCTGAATACAGCTACGGATTCAGACCGGGACGGTCTGCCCATGATGCTGTTCTACAAGCCAAGGGCTATTTGCTTGACGGGTACACGTATGTGGTGGACATGGATTTGTCAAAATTTTTCGACCGAGTTCATCACGACCGTTTGATGAGTCGGCTGGCCACCAAAATCCGGGACAAACGAGTGCTGAAATTGATCCGCCGTTACCTGACGGCCGGAACGATGATCGAAGGACTCGTCAGCCCCAGTATAGAAGGAACGCCCCAAGGTGGCCCTCTATCGCCGCTGCTCTCCAATATCGTACTCGATGAGTTGGATAAAGAACTGGAAAAGCGAGGCCACAAATTCGTCAGGTATGCCGACGACTTCAGGATTTACTGCAAAAGCCGGAAAGCCGCAGAGCGCGTGAACAAGAGCATCACGAAGGTCGTCACCGCGAAGCTCAAGCTCAAGGTGAACGAAGAGAAAAGTGCAGTGAGCCGACCGTGGCTCCGCAAGTTCCTGGGTTTTACCTTCATCAGTATGTGTGGCCAGACCAAGATCCGGATTCACCAGAAAACGTTTTCACGTTTCAAGGAGCGAGTCCGGGAATTGACGGACCGCAACCAGGGGAAAAGCCTGGACCGGATTATCAAAGAGCTGAATCAGTATCTGGTAGGCTGGTGGAACTATTACCGCCTCACAGAAGCCCGGTCCGTGTTCAAGTCGATCAAAACCTGGATAATTCGCCGTCTGCGGTGCCTGGTCTGGAAACAATGGAAAAACCCGAGGACCAGGGTTCGCAACCTGGAAAAGCGCGGCATTGCACATAAAGTCGCCATGCTTTGCGGAAACGCGCGTAAAAAGTATTGGCGCATGAGCAAAGTCAAGTGGGTGATGTTTGCTCTGCCACCTCGTTACTTCTTCGAACGGGGACTATTCCTGCCTGCTCAATAACCTTCCTGATCAGCCGAACCGCCTTGGTACGCGATCCGTATGCCGGGTGGTGTGGGAGGGGGTGGCCGCGAGGCTACTCCCTATCCCGA
>NZ_BBCC01000427.1 GCF_001311845.1 Desulfosarcina cetonica JCM 12296
CCGGAGATGCCCACGGCCAGGTAGACCGATGGGGCCACGATGTTGCCGGTCTGGCCGATCTGCATGGTCGGCGCGGCCCAGCCTTCGTCCACGGCGCCGCGGGAAGCGCCCACGCCCGCGTTCAGAATGGCGGCCATCTCGCGCAGCATGGCAAAGTTCTCGCCACTGCCCATGCCCCGTCCGCCGGAGACGATCACATTGGCATCCTCCAGCGGGATGCCCTCGGTCACGACCGCTTCCTCGGCCAGGAGCTGGATCCCATCGGCCGCATCGCCAAGGGGCGTGGCCGCGGTGGTGCCGGTCAGCTCGGCCGGCTCGAAGTACTTTCTGCGCACGGTGAGGATGGCCGGGGTCTTGTCGATTTTAAACGTCGCCACGGCCTTGCCGCCGTAGATGGGCCGGTTGACGGTCATGTCCGCTGTGGCGCCGATGACCTCGGAGAGCACCGGCGCGCCCAGGCGCACGCTCAAGGGGCCGGCGATCTCGGCGCCCACGGTGGTGGCCGAGAGCAGCACCAGGGCGTAATCCCCGTTTTTGACCAAATCGGCAATCTGGTCGATCAGGTTGGCGCCCACGGCCGCCTGGCTTTGGTAGGCCGTGTCAAAGGTGCCGGGAATGTCTCCCTCACCCAGGACGAGAATGTCCGGTGTGGTGCCGAGGGTGCGGCTCACCGTGACCAGCTCGCCGATCCGCTTGGTGTCGATAACCTCGATGATCAGGCTTTTCATAGGTAGCGGGCCTCCCTTAGTTTGCTCAAGAGCAGTTTGGCGGTATCGGCCATGTCCTCGAGGGGCAAAAACTCGCAGACCGATTCCATCTTGGGAATTTCCACGGATACTTCATCCACGGCCATGGACGTGCCCGGGATACCCTCGATCTTCTCCACGGGTTTTTTCTTGGCCGCGAAAATGGCACGCACCACCGGAATGCGGGGCACGTTCTCCGGGATGCTGGTGATGGAGAGTACGCCCTTGCCGGAGAATTCGAGGCGGCGAATGCCGTTTTCGTGGGCCTGGGCGACCATCCAGCTGTCGCCCTCGGACTGGATGCGGCTGATCTGCGGCAAAAATGGCCAGCGGAGCATACCGGCCAGAATGCTGTGCACCACGCCGCGGTCCATGTCGGCGGACTGCTGTCCGGCCAGCACCAGGTCCACGTCCCCCAAACGGTCGATGGCCATCTTGAGATTCTCGGCGATCACAAAGGGATCGTCGGACTCGCCGAGCACCAGATGAAGGGCGTCCCCGCCCATGGCAATGGCTTTTCGCAAAACGGAAACATCCTCGGTCTTACCGTAGGAGATGATGGTCAGTTTTGCCTTGTAGGCTTCCTTCAATTGAACGCCGGTCTCGATGGCGTTCTCATCGTACAGCCCGATCATGCGCGTGTAGCGGCCGTGGGCGCGATTGCCGGTGAGCTCGAAATCGGCGCTCGGCACCTCGTAATCGGGAACCACTTTGGCCAGTACGGCGATATGCATAATTGTATCCTCCTTATTCAGGGCAGCCTCAGGTGATAATGGCTGCCCTCGTTCACGCCGCGGCAACGGGTAGGAATGTCAAATGTCCAATGCCAAATGCCAAATGGCGGTATGCTATCTATTTAAATCGATACGATCCTTCAATTGACATTTGGA
>NZ_BBCC01000428.1 GCF_001311845.1 Desulfosarcina cetonica JCM 12296
TGCTCGCCGGCAGTTCGGCCTGGCTGGTCGGCAAACCGTTGTCCGCCGGCACGGTGGCAGCGCTGACCGAAAAGATCGACGCCGAGATCGCCCCTATTGACGACGTGCGCGGATCGGCCGATTACAAGCGCCGGCTCCTGCGCCGGCTGGTGGTGGCTCACTTTGTGACCGGTTTCCCCGACCTGCGGCTGGAAGGCTTGCTCCGATGAATCCATCCGATGCCATTGCCCATGTACGCGGTCGGTCGCCCTTTGTGGACGATCTGCCCGAACCGCCGGGTACCCTTCATGCCGCGGTGTTCGCCTCCCCCGTGGCCCATGGGGTCATCCGCCGGCTCGAGCTTGCGGTGGCCAGGTCTGCACCGGGGGTGGCCGCCGTCTTCACGGCCGACGACATTGCCGGTGAGAACCAGGTGGGGGTGATGATCGCCGACGAGCCGCTGCTGGCCGAGGGTCAGGTCCACTACGTGGGCCAACCCATGGTGGTGGTCGTCGCCGATACACCCCAGCGCGCCAGGCGGGCCCTGGCACAAATCGTTGCGGTCATCGACAAGCGGCCCGCCATCTTCGATCCACGCGTGGCCGCCGCCCATGGTGACCTTATCGGTGAGCCGCGCACCCTGACCCTGGGGGATGTGACGGCCGCGTGGCCGCGCTGCACAACCATCGTGCAAGGGCGGGTCGATTCGGGCGGCCAGGAGCATCTTTACCTGGAGACCCAGGCGGCCCTGGCGGTTCCCGATGCGCTGGGCAACCTGCACATCGTTGCCGGCACCCAGTCGCCGTCCACCGTCCAGCGCACGACGGCGCGGGTCCTGGACTGTCCCATGCACCGTATCACGGTGGAGGTTCAGCGCGTGGGTGGGGCTTTCGGGGGAAAGGAGGATCAGGCCACGCCGTGGGCGGTCCTAGCGGCCCTGGCCGCCTGCCGATTGAAGCGCCCGGTCAAACTGGTCCTGGATCGTCATGGAGACATGGGCATGACCGGCAAGCGCCACCCCTATACCAGCGACTTCCGCCTCGGGCTGGATGCAAAGGGGCGCTTCCTGGCCTTCGAGGCGACCTATTATCAGAACGCGGGTGCTGCCGCCGATCTGTCGCCAGCCGTTCTGGAACGGAGCCTCTTTCACGCCACCAACAGTTATGCCATCCCCAACGTGAAGGTGACCGGCCTTTCCTGCCGTACCCACCTGCCGCCCTTCACGGCCTTTCGCGGATTCGGTGCGCCCCAGGCCATGTTCGTGATCGAGGCGGCCATCGCGACGGCGGCCGAAACCCTCAAGGTGCCCGCCTGGACTGCAGCAGAAAAACCTGCTGCGGCGGGGCGATGAATTCCCCTATGGCATGCGCATGCGCGGCAACGCCGGCCGACGCAGTTTCACCGCGGCCATGCGGCGTTTTAAGGTCGAGGCCCGCCTGGACGAGATCCGGCGCCACAATGCGGCTTCGGCCGACATCAAACGGGGGATTGGCCGTCATGCCCGTCTGCTTCGGTATCGCCTTTACCACCACCTGCCTCAACCAGGCCGGCGCCTGGTGCACATCTACACCGATGGCAGCGTCAGCGTCAGCACGGCAGCCGTCGAACTCGGTCAGGGGGTCACGGCCAAGCTGCGGCG
>NZ_BBCC01000429.1 GCF_001311845.1 Desulfosarcina cetonica JCM 12296
AGCATCTGATGTTCTTTGCTCAGCTTGAAATCCATACATCCTCCTTTTTTATGTTGATGGGTCATTCGCTGACACGGTCGACCAGTTCCTTTGCTGTCGCCAGAATCTCCTTCTTGAAGCGCATCTCCAGCGCGGCCTTGAGCATCTCCATGGAAATCACCAGATTGCGTTTGGCCAAAAGCCCCAGGCTGGCCAGGGCCCAATCCTGGACCTTGATTTTGTCGGCCTTGAAATCGATCTCCTGGACCGTGGCGCCGGTGGCCGGCAGGTTGACCCCGGCAGCCTTGAGAATCAAAGTCTCCGAGCCCAACTGGGCCAGCAACTGCTTACGCCGGCCGACGCCTTCGTCGGCCAGGGCCACCACCACGGACGGCCGATCGATACCGGTATAATCGATGGGCTCCGGCGCGAGCACCATCTCGCTGACGCTGTGGCCGCGCAACACGGTAATGGGGTAGTCGTTCTTCAGGCTGGCGTGCCATCCGGCGGTCATGCCGGCCAGGCAGAAAATTTCACCCGCCGTGACGATGCGTTGCCCGGCGCTGCCGAGAATCAGCACCTCCTGGCGGCCGCTGGTTGGCGGGGTGAAGCGGGCCGCGACCTTTGCCGGTCCGGCAGGTGCCTTCATCTGGCCGGTGATCGCGCAATAGCCCTGGCCGTACTCCGGCCGCTGGTTGGATGCCACCGGCCCCTTGAACGGGGGTAGGGCTTCAAGCCCGGCGTCGATCATCTTGGGCGTGAGTTTGTTGCGTTTGGTGTAGCGGCCCGGGCACATGCCCCACATATCAATCAGGGAAAAGCCCTCGTAGCGGATGGCCGCAACAATCTCATCCACCAGATCGGGTGCATAGGATGAGCTGCGGGTCACATAGGGTGCACCGGCGGCAGCGGCGATCTGGCAGATGTCCACCGGCTTTTCCAGGCGGTTGAGAAATCCGGAGCCCACCACGCGTCCTGGGGCGTGGTGGAGGAGCACTGCCCGCCGGTCATGCCGTAATTGAAGTTGTTGAGCACCAGAAGGGTCAGGTCGATGTTGCGCCGGCAGGTGGAGAGCACATGGGCGCCGCCGATGCCCAGCCCCCCGTCGCCCATGGTGACGATCACCGTAAGATCCGGGCGGGCCATCTTCAGACCCGTGGCATAGGTCAGGGCCCGGCCGTGCAGGCCGTGAAAGGCATGGGTGTTGAAAAAAGTATCGAAAAGTCCCGAGCACCCGATGTCGCTGACCAGGACCACCTGGTTGCCGGCAAGGCCCATTTTTTCCAGGGCCTTGTCAAGGGCATGGGTAATGCGCTCGTGACTGCATCCCGGACAGAACACCGGGGGGCGGCTGGTGTTGATCAGGCTGCTCATTTAAATCACCTCCCGGATCTGTTCCGGTTTGATCAGATTGCCGTTCATCTGACCGAAAAAGCCGATGGTCTTGCCAGGTAGCAGACGCTGAATCTCGCGCACGTACTGGCCGGTGTTCATTTCCACGACAACGATACGCTTGTACGGGGCGGCGGTCTCCATGATCATCCGCTCGGGAACGGGCCACAAGGTTTTGGGGATCAGCAGGGAGACCGGCTTGCCGGCCGCGCGGGAGGCGGCCACG
>NZ_BBCC01000430.1 GCF_001311845.1 Desulfosarcina cetonica JCM 12296
CCTGCCCCGGGAGAGTGGTCCCAGCGACCGGCCCCAGCTGGCCGCTCCCCTGGTCCCGTTCCGGGCGCCGCCGTCCCTCTCCATCACCGTCGACTTGCCCCATGCGGGCAGGATCACCGGATTGGGCATCCCCAAGGGGGTCACCTTGATCACCGGAGGGGGATTCCATGGAAAATCGACCCTGTTAAGGCCCTGGAACTGGGAATCTACAACCACATTCCCGGTGACGGGCGGGAACGCTGCGTCTCCCATCATCAGACGGTCAAGGTCCGGGCCTATGCCGGCCGCGCCGTCGTCAACACCGATATCGGCATGTTCATCGACCGGCTTCCCTTTGGCACGGATACCCGTGCTTTCAGTACGGAAAATGCCAGCGGCAGCACCTCCCAGGCCGCGGCCATCGTCGAGGCGATCGAAGCCGGTGCGCGGGTGCTGTTGATGGACGAAGACACCTGTGCTACCAATTTCATGGTCCGTGACAACAAGATGCAGCAACTGGTGCGTCGGGATGACGAGCCGATCACGGCGTTTATCGACCGGGTCCGGCAGCTTTACCGGGAACAGGGGATTTCCACGGTGCTGGTGTTGGGTGGGGTGGGGGACTACTTCGACGTTGCCGATCATGTCATCCAGATGGTCGATTACCAGGCCGTGGACGTTACCCTGCGGGCCCACCAGATCGCCGCCGCCTGCCCGGTGCGGCGGAAGGATGAAGGCCGCGTCATGCCTTTTCGTCCCTGCCCGCGGATTCCCCTGGCCGACAGCATCGACCCGGTCAATGCGTTCGGCAAGCGCAGCATTCGCGCCCAGGACCGCCAGCGGCTGATTTTCGGACGGCAGGTGATCGATCTGGCCGATCTGGAGCAACTCACCGAGACCGCCCAGACCCACGCCATCGGATCGGCCATCGAATACGGCAAACCGTACATGGATCGGCACACCCCCCTGCGGGCGGTTGCCGAACGGGTGGTCGCGGATATGGCCGAGAAAGGGCTCGATGGGATCAGCGATCGGATCTGTGGCCATCTTGCCGGGTTCCGGGCCCTTGAACTGGCTTTTGCCCTGAATCGGCTGCGGGGAATCCAGATGATCCAAGAGGGCTGCGGGTCCTGAGCCGCCGCCGGATTCGGAGAAGGAGCATGCCAGCGTCTTTTTTTCGTCTTGCCGGTGTCATCGGGCTGGTCATGGTTATGGTTGCCGGTTTGGCCGCGGCCGATCCGCCGGTCCTGCAAAAGGCCAGCGTTTACACGGGCAGTGAGCCGATTGCCGGCTGGCTGATGAGTGAGAAGCTCGACGGCATCCGCGGGGTCTGGAACGGCAAGACCCTGATGACCCGCAAGGGCGTGGAGATCCACGCACCGGCCTGGTTCACGGCCGCCTTTCCGCCCTTTGCCCTGGACGGTGAGTTGTGGCGTCGGCGCGGCGATTTCGCCTTTGTGCAAAACACCGTGCTGGACGATGTCCCCTCAGACGGATGGCGGGAGATCACCTACAACATCTTCGAAGTTCCGGGAGTACCCGGTGACTTTCCTGCCCGGCTCGACCGGGCGCGGGCCTGGTTCGCGGCCCACCCCGCCCCGCA
>NZ_BBCC01000431.1 GCF_001311845.1 Desulfosarcina cetonica JCM 12296
GTCCCGCCGGCGGGAAAACCGCCAGCGATTGAAAGATCAGCTTTGCCGGGAGGTGTGGGGCGATGCGTCGCCGGCCGATGCCTCCGGCGAGCCACCTCCGCCGTTGGATCTGGATCCGGCCGTCGAAGCCCTGTTGGAATCGCGACGGATTCTCGAATCGGATATCCGTAGCGTCATCCAGCATGCCGAAAGTGACGGACAGCGTTTTTACAACCCGGAAACAGGGTATTCTCTGGGTTTTTTGCGGACCGGGCACATCACTTTTTGGGTGGCTTATACATTGACGGCGAACGGCTTTCGCGTGCACAATGCCTATGCCCATCGCATGGAGGTGTTGGGGCCATGAAAAGTGAAAATGTTCAACCCGAAGATTTGAAGTGGCGCTGTGACCGATGCCAGTGCGACCTGGTGGTGGGACCGGTGACGGTGGAATACATGACCAATCATTTTACCACGGACCTTCCCTATTGCCCCAGGTGCAAGACCGTATTGATCAGTGAAGTCGTGGCCACGGGGAAGATGGCCGAAGTGGAACAAATCCTCGAAGATAAGTGAGAATGACAGTGTCTCGACCTTATGAATCCGAAGCGGTGCGGGCCGTGACCGGGCCGACCATCGGCCGGGAGGAGTCGATCTGACCCGTCGAGCGACTGACTATTGTGGTCTCGGAGCCGGGGATCGGGTGCTGGACGTGGGTTGCGGTACCGGTGCGACGATTGATTTTTTGCGCCAACAGGTGGGCGCCCGGGCAATGGGAATCGACCTCTCGGCGATCCTCCTGAACACGGCCCGACAAAAGGGTGGGGACCCCGTCGTCATGCGTGCCGATGCCGTTGCGCTGCCGGTGAAGCGTGGCGCCTTTCATATGATTACCTGCGAATGCGTGCTTTCCCTGGTAACGGCGCCCATGGCGGCCCTTGCGGAATTCCATCGGGCTTTAAGGCCCGGCGGTTACCTGGTGATCAGCGATATCTACCAGCAGACGGTGGATGGCGCGGCGCCGGTGCCGTGGGCCGGCACCGGTGGGTGCCTGCGGGGCGCGGTGGATCGCCAGACCTGGTACCAACGCATGGTTTCCGCCGGGTTCAGCGTGGCGCTGTGGGAAGACCATTCCGACCTGCTGAAAAAACTGGCGGTCCAATTGGTTTGGGCCGGGGTTCCCCTGAGCCGGTGGTGGGGCGGCTGCCGTGAGAACACCGGCGCCGCTCGATCCCGTCCTGGGTATGGCCTGCTGATTGCCCGCCAAACAGCCGCTTAGACCAAACAGCCGCTTAGATTAGATGCGGCCATGGACGGACCATAAGGGGCATTTCATACAATCCTCACTTTGGCATTGCGAAGCGGATGGGTTTTCGAGTAAAGAGCGATGCCAACACTGATGCCGTTTCGTGGGGATGGCGGATCCGAAAGAAAGGAACCTGAATTTATGAATGGGATTGCACAAACCGCCTGCGACCTTTTGGGCAAGGGCGAGGCCTTTGTCCTGGCCACCATTATCAGCCACAGCGGCTCCACGCCACGCACCTCGGGCAGTAAAATGATCGTCACCGCCGACGGCCGGGGCATCGG
>NZ_BBCC01000432.1 GCF_001311845.1 Desulfosarcina cetonica JCM 12296
CAAACCGATTCTTAGATGATCCAAAGCGCCAACTCATCGGCCAGCTTGAGAACTTTATCACTGACCCGCCCGATAAAGAATTCATCAATAAAGGTAATCAATTCACGCCGGCCGATGACGACACTGCCAAAATCATTTTCCCTGGCTTCCTCGACGATGCGGTAACCGCGCTCTCGGTCGGCGATATGGATCTTGACGGAAATCTGCTCCGGTGCCAACCCCTCTCCCAGCAGCCGTTTACGGGCATCATCCAGCTGCGGGCCAATCTCGTCCGTCCCCGTGGCGATGGGCGCCTCAAGATCCGTGGGAACGAAAAACGATTCACTGCCCTGCCAAAATTTTTTTTCACGACGAATCATGCTGTACAATTGCATCTGGTGATCCGAGCGGCCGATTAGCGACCCCGCGTACAACACGCCTTTCATGGCGCCATGACTGCCGTCGAAAGCGATGAGAAGATTCTTGGCATCGGGACGCCCCCCCACCACGATGATGGGGATGTGTTTAATCTTGGACACCAGTTTCATGGCTGTGCTTTTGAGCACCCAGTCCTTGAAACGACTGGTCCCCGTCCGTCCGACGATAACCGCCTGATATTCGTTATAGGACTCCTTAACGATATCATCGGCAACACCCAGCATCTTGGTGGGGGTCATGGTGGTAATGGCCGACTCGGGAAATCCTTTATTGCAAAAGTAGGCCACGGCGCTGTCCATGGTGCTGCAGATTTCAGACTTCTGTTCGGAGGCCCAGTGCTTTAAACCGGTCATCTGCCGTTTGTAGTGGGGATACGTGACCAAATCGGAAAAAATATTAACCAGCTGCGTCTGAACATTGAAGAGGACAAAATGGGTTCTGTCCTTGGGAAAGAGGTCCGCTGCGTACCGGATGGCGCTCAATGACTGCTCACTACCATCAACGGCGATGAGAATTTTGTTCGGGGGAGCGATTTCCTGCACGGCACTTCTCCTTTGTTAAGAGTCTTGGCGCAAATGGAAGAAAACGGGCTGTTATGATGAGAATGAGCTGTATGTATTGATACTATCCCTTAACCCATTTTCCGTCAACAAAGGAGATGCACGAGCCACAGGAAACGCGGATTGATTATCTCAAAACGATTTCAGTTCTCATGACGGCTTCAGCGTCTGAAGACAAATTCGCGACAGTTACCGATGATGGCCTGCCGCCGACGCTGAAGCACCGGTTGGGAGACATATCCGCCGAAGCTTACCCATATCGACACGCCTGAACGGGCAGCAGCAAAAAAAGATTATTTACATATAGCTATAATATAACTTGGATCTTGACTTTTTAAAAAAAAGGGAAGATAAACTTGCGATCTCCCAAACCGGTTCCATCGAGGCACGTTTACCAAAGATTTCCTCACGGGAAATCTTTTTAATTTTAAAGTATCGGGAAAAAAGCACAGAAAAAAAATCCAACAAACAAAAAAAATGAAATTCATGGCGGAATCATGGCACTGAAACTCGAAGGATACGAAGGGAACGGCACATTTTCCCATGGCATCCATCCACCGGAACGAAAATCGATTTCCAAGGATGCGA
>NZ_BBCC01000433.1 GCF_001311845.1 Desulfosarcina cetonica JCM 12296
CCCTGGTGAACGACCACCATGCGGGTGGCATCGGGTGCCGCCCGCGAAAGGCGGTGTTCGCACACCACGATGCCGACGCCCTCGGCATGCAGCCGCCGGAGCAAAGAACGGATATGGCGCACGTTAGCCGGATCCAGGTTGGCGAAGGGTTCGTCCAGCACCAAGATCTGGGGACGCAGGGCCATCAGGGCGGCAATGAGGACCAGGTGCTTCTGTCCGCCGGACAGGGTCTGGGGATCACGCAAACGCAGGTGGTCGATGCCGGTCTGGGCCAGCGCCGTGCCCAGGCGGTCCTCGATGGCCGGGCGAGCCAGACCCAAGCTCTCCAGACCGAAGACAATCTCCTGCTCGACGGTGCGGCAAAAAAGCTGGGCATCGGGATTCTGGAAAACCATGGCCACCTGGCCGAAAAGATCGGCCACGGCCGTCTGGCAGACCGGATGCCCGGCCACCCGGACCTCGCCGCCAAGCACGCCGCCGTAAAAATGGGGAATCAGGCCGTTGAAGGTCCGGCACAGCGTCGATTTACCGGATCCGCTGCGGCCGGCGATCAGCAGATAGTCCCGGGGCGAGATGTCCAGATGGATTCCGTTCAATACGGCCTGGGCATCTTCCCGGCGATATCGGTAAACCAGGTCCCGCACTTCAATTGCGCGAGGTAAGCCCTGGTTGCCGTCGGCCCGTTCAGAAGTCAATACTGCCGGTCCGTTTGAGCAGCCGCAAGGCCAAAACGCCCAGGATGGCGCCGGCCACCGTGCTGCAGACAAAGGAGGGTATCAGGGCCAGCAGGGGGATGGCCTTGCCCATGAGGACAGGGGCGACAAAAAGCGCGCTGACCACCGGCGCGATGATGCCGGTGCCGATGATTTCACCGGTCGCCGCCATCCAGGTCCGGCGCACGAGGCGATAGGCGATGCCGGCCAGAAAGGCGCCGATCATCCGCCGGGAAAGGCCAGCAGGGTGCCCACGCCCATGGCATTGCGCAGGACGGCGATCACCATGCGGTCAGCACGGCCCACCAGGGGCCCAGCAGGACCGCCGCCAGGACGTTGATGAAATGCTGGGTGGGGTTCACCTTGCGATGCCGATGGGAAAAGCGGTGTAAGGGGCCAGGGCGACGCCGATGGCCACCAGAACAACGGCATAGGCGGTCTTGCGGGTGGTCAGGGATGCGCTTGCGGGTGAAATGCTACGGGTTGTCATGGGCTCCTCCACAAAGGGTTTCACATTCGTCGGGTTGGCGCTGCAATCGTCTTGCAGGGGGTTTCAGTCGGGCATGGCGATGCCGGCGACGCGCAGGGCATCGGCGAACGCCCGCCAGTCCCATGGCGGCCGATCGGCTTCACAAAGCGCGGCATCCGGCCAGGGCCAACCGCAGGGAATGGGGCAGGTAAAGACCAGGCGTTCGTCCCGCGTGGGGTGATCCACACACAAAAACGTGGGCCAGAAGGGCGATCTGCCGTCCGGGAAGCGGTTCGCCGGCGCCGTAACGCAGGTCGCCCAGGAGCGGATGGCCGGCGTGGGCCAGTTGGATGCGGATCTGATGCCGCCGGCCGGTTTCAAGGT
>NZ_BBCC01000434.1 GCF_001311845.1 Desulfosarcina cetonica JCM 12296
CCCTGGTGGCGGCGGTCAGGCAGCGGGCCACGCGGGTCATGGCCCCGAGGCTGCAACGGGCCATCAATGCCACCGGCGTGGTGGTGCACACCAACCTGGGCCGTTCCCTGTTGTCGCCCGTGGTGCTGGACCATCTGGCGACCATCTCCAGCCGCTACTCCAACCTGGAATTCGATCTCGAACAGGGCCGTCGCGGTTCACGCTACAGTGCGGTGGAGGGTATTCTCTGCGAACTCACGGGGGCCGCGTCCGCCATGGTGGTGAACAACAACGCCGCGGCCGTGCTGCTCTGCCTGGACACCCTGGCCAAAGGCCGCGAGGTGATCGTCTCCCGGGGCGAGCTGGTTGAGATCGGCGGGGCCTTTCGGATTCCCGACGTCATGGCCAAAAGCGGCGCGATCCTCAAGGAGGTGGGCACCACCAACCGAACACACCCCCGGGATTACGAAAACGCCATCGGCGAGGCGACCGGGATGCTGCTCAAGGCGCACACCAGCAATTACAGTATCGTGGGATTCACGGCGGCCGTCTCCCTGCCCGACCTGGTGGACATCGGCCGGCACCACCAACTGCCGGTCATGGAAGATCTGGGCAGCGGCACCCTGGTGGATTTTTCCGCCTATGGGCTGATCAAGGAGCCGACCGTGCAGGAATCCCTGGCGGCGGGCGTGGATGTGGTCACCTTTAGCGGCGACAAACTTCTGGGCGGTCCCCAGGCGGGAATCATCCTGGGCAGCAAGGCGCACATCGACCGCATCAAGGCCAACCCCCTCACCCGGCGCTCAGGATCGACAAAATGACCCTGGCGGCCCTGGAAGCGACCCTTTCCCTTTACCGTGACGAATCCACGGCCATACAGGCAATCCCCACCCTGCGCATGCTGACCCTGCCCCTATCGGTGATCCAGGGGCGCGCCGCGGAGCTGAAAGCCCGCCTCGACGGGCTGGGTGACAACCGCCTGAGCGTTGATCCAATGGATCTCGCGTCCAAGGCCGGCGGCGGCTCGCTCCCCCTGCTCAACCTGCCCAGCCGTTGCCTGGGCATCCGCCTGGCCGACCGATCGGCCAATGCCCTGGAGGCATGGCTGCGCAACCACACGCCGCCGATCATCGGCCGGATCGAAAACGACCGTTTCATCATCGATCCCCGGACCCTGCAGGAGGAAGAGCTGGAGATGATCGAGACCGCCTTTGCGGCACTCCTATCTGAATCGACGGGCAATAAACAGGGTGAAAGTCGCATTCCCGACGAATCCGTCAAACAAGGTGAATGAATGGCAAAAGAAGCGCTATCTCCGTTCAAGAATCGAAGCACGACCCAGGAGTTCCTCTTCTCACCCGCCGAGAGCCATCGGGTCGACGGGCAAGGCACGGACAGCGGTCCGTCGGCCGATCTCTCCGGCCGATTCCCGGAAATGTTCGACCGCCAGGAAACGCTCATGGCGGCGATCGAGGCCCAAATGGCCACGGCGACAACCATCCTGGTCCTGGCCATGGACATCGGTACCGCGATTGCGGCAGCGGCCGACCCGGATGGGGACGCCACCACGGCCGG
>NZ_BBCC01000435.1 GCF_001311845.1 Desulfosarcina cetonica JCM 12296
CGGCGGCCGGCGCGCAGGGCGGCAACGGTATCGGTACTGCCGCTTCCCAGGGCGCTGATCAGGCCCATGGAAACGATGAAAACCGGAGCCTGGGTCAACTGGTGGTCTCCGGAGCGTGGTCCGGGGCGTGGGTTTGGATATAGTCGGCCAGGGAACGCAGGGTGGCGAATACCTTGGCACCCAGTTCACGGTTATTGATCACCACCTGATAATCCCTTTCGATCATGATCACCATTTCGAGCACATCGATGGAGTCGATGCCCAAAGGCCCACCCACCAGCGGATCGTCCGCGCGGATGTCTTCGGGAGCGACATCCGGCAGGTTCAGGATGTCCACGATTTTGATCTTCAATTCATTTAACAGTTTTTCCATCACCTGTTCCGCATCTGTTGCTTGGGTTGGGGCCATGATCGTTTACATGGCCCGCAAAGTATAGTAAACGGGCTTTCGTCAAGGCGCCCTTTGTCTACCTGCTTTCGGTTGCCTTTTCAATGAATTTGACGGATCCGTCTGAAACGCGATTTTTAAGAGTCTATCAATACCCGTAGTGCAGACAGGTGCCCATGCTGCCGGAAGGCTGACAATCGAAGATCTCCTGCCCCACCGGGACGCCATGCTGCTGATCGATGAGGTCGTTTCCCTCGGCCAGGAAAAGGCCGTCACCCGTTCGGCGGTTTCCCCGCGATGGCCCATGACCGACGCTGGTGGCGTGCGCGCCTGATCCTGGTGGAGTTGGCGGCCCAGACCGCGGCGATCAGCAACGGTTGGCAGAACCATTTGACCAACGGCCCGACCGCCGACCAGGGGGGCTGGATGGTGGGCGTCAAGAGCGCCCGGTTTTTCGTGGATCGCCTGCCCCTTGGAACCGACATCATCGTGACCTCGGAAAATGAGTTTGTCTTCGAGGGCTTTCGGGAAATTCGGGCCGAGGCCACGGTGGCCGGCAAACCGGTGGCCGAGATGACCCTGCAACTGATGCAGGCCGGAACGGACTGATCCTTTCTATTCAGGTCTATACAGATCGATACAGGATAATGGCATGAGCACGGCAACAGATACACCCGTGGCATTGGTCACCGGCGCCAGCAAGGGCATCGGTCAGGCCATTGGCGTTGAGATGGCCGCCAGCGGCTATCATGTGATCGTCAATTACCTCTCGGATCGAAAGGGCGCCGAGGAGACCCTTGCCGCAATGCGCGATGCCGGTGGCGATGGTGAAATCGCCGGGTTCAACGTCGCCGACGCGGACGAGACCCAGGCCGCCGTGGAATCCCTCCTGGGCCGCCATAGGCGCATGGACGCGCTGATCAACAACGCCGGCCGCGTGGCCGACGAGCTGTTTATCATGATGTCGCCGGAGAAGTGGCGCTCGGTGATCGATGTCACCCTGCAGGGATTCTACAACGTGACCCGACCGATCCTGGAGCGCATGATTGTCCAAAAACGCGGATCCATCGTTTCCATCGCCTCGGTGGCCGGCATCATGGGCAACCGCGGCCAGGCCAACTACGCGGCGGCCAAGGCCGGCTTGATCGGTG
>NZ_BBCC01000436.1 GCF_001311845.1 Desulfosarcina cetonica JCM 12296
CAGCGCGTCTCCACCGCGCGGGCCAGGGCCAGGTCGACGTTGTCGCCCCCCAGAATCAGGTGGTCGCCCACGGCAATCCGTTCAAAGCGCGGACTGCCGCCCGCAACGGCGTTGAGGGTCACCAGGGTCAGGTCGGTGGTGCCGCCGCCGACGTCACAGATCAGGATCAGTTCGCCGGGCTGGACGATGGTCTGCCAGTCCTTCTCATGCCGCATGAGCCAGCTGTAGAAGGCTGCCAGGGGCTCTTCCAGGAGAATCACGTCGCGCAGTCCGGCCAGACCGGCGGCCTCCAGGGTCAGTTCGCGGGCCACCTCGTCAAAGGAGGCAGGCACGGTCAGGATCACCCGCTGGTTCTCCAGAAAGCGCTCTTCCTCGCCGCCCCAGGCATGGTTCCAGGCGTTGCGGATATGGGTCAGGTAGGCGGCGCTGGCCTGTACCGGCGACACCTTGACCACCTCCGGGGGGGCGCCCCAGGCAGGATGCGGGCATGGCGGTCGACCTTGCCGTGGCACAGCCAGCTTTTGGCCGAGGCGACCAGTCGGGCGGCACGTGGGCACCGTGGTCGCGGGCCAACATGCCCACGAAAGAATCCTCGGTCGTCGGCCAGGGGTGCCGGATGGCCGCCGGGTCGATGTCATAGGGGCCGGGCAGGTAGAGAAAGGAGGGCAGCACCGGTAGCTGCGCGAATTCCCCCAGTCCGGTCAGTTGGGGAATTTCCAGCAACGTGATGTCGGTTTTGGCCTCTTTGGAGGCGACCGGATCGACGTGGGCGACGGCCGAGTTGGTGGTCCCCAGGTCGATGCCGACGATGGACGGTCCGGCCGGCGGTGGATCGGGAATGGGTGACATATGCGCTTACCGGATGTTTACGGTTATAAGGCCGCTTGGCTATTGTTCGCGGACATTGAACTCCAGCCGCCAGCGGCGATCGTCGACGGTGGAGACGCACCATAGCTCTATCGTGCCCACTTCGGTGACATGCAGTTCGAGGGTCACGGGAATCGATTGGCCCGCCTCGCCCTCGAGGGTCGTCTCCAAGGTGGTGATGGGTTCGATTTCGCCGCTCCAGTCCTCCACGACGGTGCCCAAGGGGTCGTCGGTGCGGACCGTCGAGCCGAGGAAGTCGAAGGTTGCCGATTCACCCACCAGAAGCACGAATTCGCTGTCCGAAATGGCTGCCGTGGTGCCTTCTTCCGTGCCGAAGGGGGCCACGCAAAGCGCCTTGGTTGGCGACGGCAGACCGGGTACCGCCGGCATGGAGGCGGCGATGCCGATGTAGTACGATCGTCCCAGACCGCCGCGGATGCGGATGCCCTTGCCCTGCCGGGCCAGTCCGTAGCAGGCGGCGCCCTTGGCCACGGCCAGGTCGAAATCACGCGTGGGCAGCTCGGTGATGGAGACCTGGGGGGACCAACCGTTCAGGACCCCAAGGATATGCTCGCGCAGCAGGCCGGCCTTCATCACCCCGCCGTTGAACAGGACTGCCGTGGGCGCGGCCGGTTGGCCGTCGACGGGATGGCGACCGAGGAA
>NZ_BBCC01000437.1 GCF_001311845.1 Desulfosarcina cetonica JCM 12296
AGCCCTTTGAAGGTAGCACTATCGCCTTCATTTTAACTGTTTGAACTTATGAATAAAACTCTGGACAAAAGCCTCTATCTGAAATACGGTACGCTAAAACAACCGTACCCAGAGGAGGTGTCCGCTATGTTGAGCCCCGTTTTTGCGCCGTTCATAAAGAATTCTCCGATCTCTGTCATGGCTCGTGGTTTACTGGAAAGGGTGCTGAATCCAGAACAGTTGGACGAATGGTTCGATACCACGGCAAAGGAGCAATACACAAAGGACCTTTTGTTCTCGGCGCTTTTTAACCTGATGAGCCAGGTTGTCCAGGGCAGCCAACGGTCGGTTCATGCGGCTTTTCAGGCTTCAAAAGAGGAGATTGCCGTTTCAGTTACGTCAATTTACAACAAGTTGAAGGGCATGGAACCCAGCATATCGGCAGCTCTGGTCCGATATGCCGCTGAGCAAGTGGAACCCATTCTCAAAAAACTGTTGGGAAAACAGAACACCCCCCTGCCTGGCAAACGAATCAAGTTGCTTGATGGCAACTGCATCGAGAAAAGTCATCATCGAATCAAAGAGTTGCGGTCCATCGCCGCAGGTCCTCTTCCGGGGAAATCACTGGTTGTGTATGATCCGATGTTGCACCTGCCCATTGATGTGTTTCCCTGCGAAGACGGCCATGCGCAAGAACGTTCGTTGTTGAAAGCGGTGCTTGAAACCATTGTTGTCGATGATGTCTGGATCGCCGATCGCAATTTTTGTGTGGTTGAATTCACCTGCGGCATAGAGAACCGGCATGCGTGGTTCATCATCCGGGAGCATGGGAATTATCCTTTTGAGTTAATCGGAAAGGAAAAATATATCGGCAAAACTGAGACTGGAACCGTATATGAGCAACCTATCCTGGTTCGAGATCAAGCCGACAAAGACCACTCCTTTAGGCGGATTCGCGTGAAGCTGAAGGGTGAAACCCGTGATGGTGATACCGAGATTTTCATCATCACAAATTTGTCAAAGAGCACAGCGAACGCAAAGCTAATTGCGCGGTTGTATCGGGATCGTTGGACCATCGAAACCGCCTTTCAACGTCTTGCTGAATATTTAAACTCCGAAATTAATGCCTTGGGCTATCCTCGCGCCGCTCTTTTTGGTTTTTGCGTAGCTTTGGTGGCCTATATCAGCATGTCCGTTGTAAAAGCCGCCCTAGGCAGTGTGCATGGTGTCGATTTCATAGAACAGAACGTATCGGGCTATTATGTGGCCAATGAAATCGAAGGCGTCTACCAAGGGATGATGATCGTTATCGAAAGCAAGCACTGGATCGTTTTCCGTGAAATGCCAGTAGGCGACCTGGTTCGTTTGCTTAAGAAATTATCCGGCAACGTGAAATTATCAAAGTACCAAAAACACCCTCGAGGCCCCAAGAAACCACAACCAAAGCGCATTGCAATGAAAAATAAACCTCATGTTTCAACCGCGAGAATACTTGCTGAGAGAAAAAGGTCATAGTACTACCTTGAAAGGGCT
>NZ_BBCC01000438.1 GCF_001311845.1 Desulfosarcina cetonica JCM 12296
GTCGATTTCGGCGATGAGCGCCCAGGTCGTATCCCATATATTGACCGGGGCGTAGGCCGAAAGCACGGTGTTGCCGTTGTATTTGGTGATGATCTTCTCACCGCTTCTGCCGGCCAGGGCTTCCCGGACGGCCTCGGTGTCCACGCCGCCCTTGGCCGGGGCGGCAAAGGAGTGCCGTACCGTTCGGTTGGCTTGATCAAGATACGAATCCGAGCGCATCAGCTTGTCCGGCCCCACCAGGTAGGTTTCGCCGGTCTCGCCCATGCCGGCCCGCTGAAGCATGATGCGGTTGATGGCATCCTGTGAGATTTGAAGCGCCACCACGGCCTCGACCCGCCCGTTGTTGACCAGCGGCTGGGCGATAAACGCCGCCGGTTCCCCGTTTCGCGGCGCATAGGGGGCGATATCCGCAAAACCGAAGGATTGGGTTTCGAGCACGTATTGAACCAAACGGCCCAGCCCGGAGTCGGCATAGGGGCCGTCCACCAGATTGGTTTGATAATCGGCATTCTTGGCCGCCGAGTAGAAGCAGTAGCCGTTGGGATTCAGGAGGAACATGTCGAACCCGTAGGAGTCGGCGTAGTAGGCGAACAGCTCATTGCCCTGGGCGTCGACGGGACTGAACGCCTCGGCCACGTCGATTTCCGCGATGATGGCCCAATTGAGCCCCTCGATATTGAGGGAACTGTAGCTGGACAGAACCGGCTTGCCCAGATAGCCGATGATCACTTCCTGTCCGGTTTTGCCGGCCAGGGCGTTGCAACTCGCCAGCGTGTTCACCTTGCCCACGTGTTCGTTTTCAAATGAAGCTCGGACGGAATGATATTCCGGGTCCAGCAGGGAGTCCGAGCGCATGCGCCGGTCACTGCCCACCAGATAGGTCTCGCCGGTGTGGCCCAGCCCCTCGCGTCCCTGCATGATCTGGTTGACCGCCGACAGGGAGATCTGCAAAACCGCCACGGCCAGCAGATCCCCGCTCAAATCCTTGATCGGCGCGCCGATAAAGGCGAAGGGAACCCCGCCCACCGGTCGGTAAGGTCGAAAATCCTGGATCTGAACCTGTTTGGTGGCCAGAACCTTTTTCCACAACACGGTCAGGCTTTCCTTTTTGTACGGCCCGTTTTTCAAGTTCGTGCCCAGATCGGCGTTCCTGGCGGCGGAATACATGACGTGACCTGAGTCGGCGCTGATCAGCAGGGCATCGGCGTAGCCGAACACGGTCACATAGTCCAGCAGGGTCCGGCCGCTTTCGGTCCAGATTTCATTGTACTCGTAAGTGTCGATTAAAAAGGAATCGTCCGCCTCGATTTCCTCGTCGAATTGATACCGCCGCAGCAGTTTGTAAAGCTTGTGGGCGTCCTCGCTGCCGGCCAGCACGGCGATGTCCTTGCGGGCGCGGATGAAATAGTCTTCGATCTGCCGTTTCTTGACCTGCTCCACGCTCTTGAGTTTCTCGAAGGCCTCGCGTCTAAAGCTTTTTACGGTTTCCAGCAACACGTTCATGTC
>NZ_BBCC01000439.1 GCF_001311845.1 Desulfosarcina cetonica JCM 12296
ATTTAACGCTTGCTTCACAGGCCGGGCGGGATAGCCAGTGAAATTGTTCAAAAAGCTTTGAAATAAATAAAATCTCAGGCTTACCAAAAAATGCCAAGACCCGCCCGGTCGAGTGTGTAAGCAGTGGTTATGTTTAAATTTATTTAATTTTTGATACCTCAATTTTATTGCTCAAAAGGAACAATCCACCGCCGGTAATCTGATACTCTATTACTTTATTACCTTTAGATCGAACAATGACTCTGAAGTTGCCCGGATGTATACCTCCACACAACCAAGGAATAAACCAATACCAAAGTTTCATTTTTATTTTTACGATCTCGTAGGTTCTTTCACGAGCCCATTCTTTAATTAGTCTTCTGGTTCTGATATTTACACTCAATGATAGATAAACAATTAACAAAAGAATTATAGGACCAATAAATTCTTCAATTTCCATAAATTGTTCCAATTATTAATAGAACACATAACGCTTGCGCTCATGGGAAACCAGGGTTTCCACTGAACGTTTAAATAACTGATGATTTTCAGACTAAAACTATTTACCAAATGCGCCCGGCCCTGGTTTCCCATGGAGTGCATTGTTATAATCTAAAGTTATTTTCGAAAACCATTTCCCATTCACAATCACGTTATTTTCCCGATACTCCTAAAATACTCATGATATTTTTTGGGGTAATATGGCTTAGATTTCATTAAAAAATATCCTAATAGAATTGTTAGAGGCATCAGAAAAAGCATCATTCCCCTAGTGCTTCCGGAGTACCATTCTTTTTCTGTATCTAAGAAGACCGTTAAAAGCATAAACAAAGGCACAACAATAAACGCAATACCCAGGATCCTTCGAGAAAGGAAATTGAAAAAGTTCCAATGAAATTTTTCATATGGGGTAGGTGTATTCATGATCCTGTGCTTATAACGAAGAAATAAGCGGCCGGGAATGTATTGTGAAACAGTCACTTAAGGTTTTATCGCCGGCAAGCGACATCGCTTAATAATGACACAGCTATTCCCGGTCCGCTTTATTGTTTTGTTCTCATTTTCGAACTTGTTTGAAAATGAGTCCCGGTTAATTTTGCAGCCTTTCATACCTGAAAAGGCCTTTATTCATGCAAACCACCCTGAAAGGCGGATTCTTTTCATGGTTGCTGGATTTTTCCGAAAGAAAGAACCAAACGCCTGCCAAAGCAGAGTCCTTTGAATTTTCAATTTTCTTTCTTACTTCACATCCCAAAAAGCCAGTTTGAGATAGCGCCTCATGCAGATGAGAACGACGAGCTAACTTGCGGCGGCTAAACGACCAGAAACTATCAATGGAAAAAGGAAGTTGATGATAGCACGATCGGCCAAAATGCCACCGTAACCGCCGTCAAAGTTTAGCGTTTTGTTGGTGCACCGAGATTTCAATGAAAAAGAAAGCGAGGTGCCCAGTCAAAACAAATAAGTCCGGTCCGAAAAGAAAAAGAGCACAAACCGATGATGATGGAACGGG
>NZ_BBCC01000440.1 GCF_001311845.1 Desulfosarcina cetonica JCM 12296
GTGTGAATCTGCGCGCGGTAACACCCACCGGCGCGGGGGCGGTGGTAACCGCCGAGGATGTGCGGGCGGCCGCCAAAGGGGACACGTCGTTGGCGGAAGACAAAACGGAGGACGCGGCCGGGCCAGCCCCCTTGCGTCCGGCGGCATGCCGTCGTCATCGCCGAAGCTCCCCGATTTCACCCGCTGGGGGCCGGTGGAAAGAATCCCCTTCCGCTCCATCCGGCGGGCCACCGCCGTTCAGATGGCCACCGCCTGGTCCCAGATTCCCCATGTAAGCAGCCAGGATACGGTGGATGTAACCCGGCTGGAAGCGTTCCGTCTGGCCCATAAGGCAAAGATCGAGGCTGCCGGCGGCCGTTTGAGCATGACCGTGTTTGTGGTCAAGGCACTGGTCGCGGCCCTCAAGGCGTTCCCCCGCTTCAACGCCACGCTGGACCTGGCCGGACAGGCGATCATCCTCAAGCAGTATTATCACCTCGGGGTGGCGGTCAATACGGACAGGGGGCTGATCGTTCCCGTCATCCGCGATGTGGATCGCAAGAGCGTTACCGACGTGGCCGTAGAACTGGCGGACATCGTCCAAACGACCCGGGCGGGGAAGATCTCACGGGATGCCCTGCAGGGGGGAACCTTCACGCTGACCAATGCCGGTGCCATGGGCGGCGGGTTCTTCACGCCGATCATCAACTATCCCGAGGTGGCCATCCTGGGAACCGGACAGGCCCGCATGCAACCGGTGGTGGAGACCGACGACGGGGGGCGGCATCGGATCGTTCCCCGGTTGATGATGCCGCTGGTTCTGTGTTTCGATCACCGGGTGGCCGACGGCGCAGAGGCCATCGGTTTTCTCAAACGCTTGATGGCCCTGCTGGCGGATCCGGACGCGTTCTTGATGGGCATCTGATCCTGCGGCGGGGGAAGCGTTTTTGTGTAACCGGCAAGCTGAAAAAGGAGTGAGCCATGGTCATGGGCGAACTGGAACAGGAAACCGAAGTCCTGGTGATCGGCGGCGGGCCGGGAGGCTATGCCGCCGCTTTTCGCGCCGCCGATCTGGGCCTGGATGTGACCCTCGTGGATGCGCGGTCAGGGCCCGGCGGCGTCTGCTTGTACGAGGGCTGTATCCCTTCCAAGACCTTCCTGTTTCTTGCGGAACTGCTTTTTGATGCGCAGCGGGCGGGGGAAATGGGCATCACCTTCGGCCGGCCGCAGATCGATATTGAACAGATGCGGGCCTGGAAAAAAAAGGTCGTCGAGGCCATGGCCAGCGGGCTGATGGCGCTGAGCCGCCAGCGCGGCGTGCAGCTTTTGCAGGCCCGGGCAACCTTTGAAGATGCCCACCATGTACGCCTGTCCGGTGGCGAGGTGCGCCGGATCCGTTTCAAGCATGCGATCATTGCCTCCGGCTCAGAGCCGATCCCCCTCAGCGACCATCCCTTCGCCGACGGCGGCCGGATCATGGACGCCCGCGGCG
>NZ_BBCC01000441.1 GCF_001311845.1 Desulfosarcina cetonica JCM 12296
GGCGGCGGCTTCGGCCGTGGCCACGGATTCGGCGATATTGCGCGGCGACAAGGCAATGCCGCAGGCGAACACGCCGGCCTTGAGGGCCTCCACCGGTCGCCATTTGCTGTCCGCTTCGCTAAAGAAGCCGTCTTCATCGGGCTGGACGCCATAGGCCTGGGAAAGCGCTTCGGGCAGGCGCGCCGTGATGCCGGTGGCCAAAACGAGCAGATCGACGCCGATCTCCACCGGCCGGTCAAGGATGGGATCAAACAGGCTGAGGGTCACGCCGCGCATTTCGTCATTACTCACCGTTACACCGGGTTCGGCTCCCGGCCGGTACTGGAAGAAGAGAATTCCCTGGCGCCGCGCCTCGGTGAAGTGGGTTTCGCTGGTGCCGCAGGTCATCATGTCACGGTAGATCACGTAGATCCCCAGCCCGGGATTACGCTTTTTGAGCCAGAGGGCCTGTTTCAGCGCCGTGGGACAGCAGACCCGGCTGCAGTAGTTGCGGGGGGCTGTCGGGAATCCACGCACAGGATCATGGCCACGCCGGTCAGGCTGGCGGCATTCAGCGTGTTGTCACGCATGCGCTGCTCCAGTTCGCGCTGGGTGACCACCGCCGGGTGGCTGCCGTAACCATAGCGCCGGGTGACGGCTTCGCCGCCGCCGGTGGCCAGGATCACGGCGCCGTGTTCGATGGTTTCCGCAGGCGCTTCGGCCGTCGTGACGGTCGAGACGAAGTGTCCGGCCTGTCCGAAGGCACCGGCCACCTGGCTGCGGGTTTTGACCTGGATGTTGGGATGGTTCTTGATCTGATCGATGGTTGCGTCCAGGAAGGGCGCCACCGCTTCGCCGTCCAGGGTTTCGTGCAGCCAGGTCAGGTTGCCGCCCAGCCGGTCGGCCGCCTCCACCAGGGTTGCCGGAATGCCGTGATCGGCCACGGCCAGGGCGGCATGCATACCGGCGATGCCTCCACCGACCACCAATACCCGCTGGCAAACCGGCGCTACCGGGCCGGTTTCACCCACGGCGTTTTTCAGCCGGGCGACGGCGGCCTTGAGGGTGGCCAGGTCCCTGGCGGCCGGTGGGGTGTCCATGGCCACGGTTTCGATGTAGGCCGGGGCAAGACCGAAGATGCCGGCCAACTCCCGCGCCTTTGCGCCGCACGTCAGGGGACGGCAGGCTCCCACCAGCACCCGGTTGACGTCGCTGGTATCGGTCTTCGAAAGGGCTTCCCAACCCGGGGTGGTGCAAAGATTCGAGATAACCGTTACCCGGACCACCGCCGGATCCAGGCCCAGGTCAGCGGAAAGGGCCTCGGCCGAAAGGGCCTTGAATGCGCCATGGGCAGGCTCGGCATCCCCACATCGGCAGAGCAGCACCAGGATTTGCGCCGGCTCCTGGGAAACGTCGCGTATCGCCGCCGGCGGCGTCGGTTCCTCGGCCAGTCCGCCACCGGCCCGGTGAAG
>NZ_BBCC01000442.1 GCF_001311845.1 Desulfosarcina cetonica JCM 12296
TTGAGGGTTCCCTTGCGCTGGCGCCAGGCCACCGCATGGGCACCTCGTCACGGCGGCCGGCGTCATCCGGCGAAACCATGCGCACGTCCAAAAGATCGGCGAAATAGGGCAGCAGCCAGGGCTGGCAAGCCTCGCCCGAGGAGGGATTGTCGGGGAAGGCGTCCGCCAGACGCTGATCAAGGGTCTGGCGGATCAGGTCGAGCAGATGGCCGCAGGCATCCAGAAAACGCGCCAGGTCGCCGCCATCATCGTCCGTTGTATTGTCCCGGGTGCGGTAGACCTCGGGCAAAAGCCCGTAAAGCTGTTTTCCCATGCGGGTGTTGAAAAGGTTGTCCGTGGCCATGCAAGGGCCCTCCCATACCTTAGGTTGAGAATTCTCTCAGGGTGAGCAAGGTTAGGTAGTGTTCATCAACCACCGCCTGAAGCAGCCGCAACCGATCATCCAACTGCTGCGCCGCATCAAGAGACTGCCGGCTGTCGCGCGCAAAGGCGGCCGGTCCGGCCGCCAGCAGGTCCTGCACCGAACGATCCTTGAGGGCAACGATGGCGGCGTCACCGATCTCGATGGATAGAATGAACCGGGCCTTGGCCTTGAACTCGGCCAGACGGGTCGCCGAAATTCCCGGTAGCGCATCATCCGCGAAGTCGGCCAGGTCGTCCAGGGTTCGGACGCCCCGGCTTCTCAGCATCTGACTGTAACGCGATCCCACGCCCTGGATCATCTGCACGGGGCGGCGTCCCACCAGAGGCCGGGTTGCTTCGACAGTTGTTCCGACAGACGCTTGCGATGTCGGGGTCGCGGACGTCGCCTGTACCGATGTACTGCCCTCGACATCGATGCGCAGCGTGCCCAGGACCAGAACCTGACGGTCCGTGGCCGCCTGACGGCGCAGGGTCTTGTCGCCGTTGACCACGGCCACCGAATGGCGAACGCCTTCGACCGCCTCGACGACGGCATAGACTTCACTCAAAAACAGGTCCTGTCCTAGCCCCCGTCGCTGCAAGGAAAAGGCTGCCTGCAGCGCATCGTCGACCGCCTGAACCACCGTTTCGGGGATGAACTGCTCGGCATCGACGGTGAGAAGCACCTCCAGGGAAAAAGTCACCTCTTCGTAGGGTAGAACGGCCACCTCGATCCCGGGAATCGCATGCGCCAACAAAAACCGGGTCAGGGTGTCGCCCAGGGTTCCAAGTTCGCCGCCGCCGGCCGGGACCACGACGACCTCGATCTTCTGGTTGCGTCCCAGGCCGGTGGGCCGTGAAAAGGCCTTGGCCTGCCAGACGCTACTCTGGCTCATGGCCAGGAAGGCGAAATCCGTCAGCGAGACGGCCCGTTCCAGGGTCAGGAGGGTGGCCGGGGCGTTCTCGCGCAACGAGGCCACCGTTTCCATGTCGTTTCCACCGGTGGCCGCCATGGGCTGGCGCATCGTGTCGACCAGCC
>NZ_BBCC01000443.1 GCF_001311845.1 Desulfosarcina cetonica JCM 12296
CGCCAATGGGCTCAAGGCCGCCTGTTATCGCTTGAACACCCGATTGCTCCACCGGCCTCCTCGGGACCCGGCGCCCGGCGGCCTGATCGAGAGACTCTTTCAAACCGCCCAACATCAGTTCGAGGCCGAGGTCCGCGCCGGAGATTTGCTCACCCTGGAGCAACTCAACCGCGCGCTGTCCGCCTGGCTGTCAGTCGCTTATCACAAAGAGATCCACAGCGAGACCGGACAATCGCCTGAAGACCGCTACCGACAGGGCCTGACCATCATCCGCCAGGTCGACATGAGTCGCGTGATCGAATCATTCATGCAAGCCATCCCGCGCACCGTCAACCGTACCTTTTCCGATGTCCAGGTCAATAAACGCTTCTACCGGGTGGATCCCAAGCTGCGCGGAGACAAGGTAGAGGTCCGCTTCGATCCGTTTTCAACCTGGGATAAGGTCCAGATCCATTCCCTGGATGGGCAGTATCTGGGCACCGGGTTGTTGCATCAGCGCCAAACCGGACTACCGGCCGTCCCGGACCCATGCAGGGGAAAACCCAAGCATAACTACACCGACCTTCTGATCCAGCAGCACAAACAGGAACTGGCCGAAAAAACCGGCGGTATCGATTATCGCCAAATCGTCGAACACCGCCGGTGGCCGTTTCACCAATTCGCCGGCACCGTGGCTCAGCTTCTCGGATTTAAAGCCGGGTTGACCGGGCTTTGCTCCGGCGACCTGGAAGCGCTCAAGAAGGTCTATAACCAAAGTTCATCCATCGACAGGCAGATGGTTAAAAACGCCTTTGAAAACGCAAGACAACCCAGCGTGCCCTACATCATCGCCGAACTCAAACAACTCATCAAAGGAGACCGCTAATGTTTTTGACCCATTTTTCTTTAACGGCCCATCCGTTTGCCGAAAAACCACCCATTGAATGGCTGCAGCGCGATCCCAGGATCGAACAGGCCCTGGCACGGCTTAAATTCTTTGAACAACAAGGCGCCCTGGCCTTGATCCTCGGCCAGACCGGACTGGGTAAGTCTTCACTGCTCAGACTCTTCATCCACGAGTTGCCGCACAACCGGTATCATCCCCTTTACCTTCATCTCACCCCCATCCAGGCGAATGCCTTTCTCAGGCTCATGGTCACCAAACTCGGCGAAAAACCCAGGATGGGAAAAGACCGCATGCTGCTGCAGATCCTCGAACGGATCAAACAAAACGAAAAGTGTACCCTGTTGATCATCGACGAGGCCCATCTGATCGATCCTAACACCCTGACCGACCTGCGCCTGTTGATCTCCTCCATCGATGAACAGATATCGCTCAAAATCGTCTTATGCGGCCAGGACAGCCTCAGGGATATCCTCAACCGTGCCTCGCATACCGATCTGGCCCATCGCATCAACATGCGCTTTGTCCTGCATGCGCTCTCCAAGGAACAATCCGG
>NZ_BBCC01000444.1 GCF_001311845.1 Desulfosarcina cetonica JCM 12296
TGCCAACGGGCTCAAGGCCGCCTGTTATCGCTTGAACACCCGATTGCTCCACCGGCCTCCTCGGGACCCGGCGCCCGGCGGCCTGATCGAGAGACTCTTTCAAACCGCCCAACATCAGTTCGAGGCCGAGGTCCGCGCCGGAGATTTGCTCACCCTGGAGCAACTCAACCGCGCGCTGTCCGCCTGGCTGTCCGTTGCTTACCACAAAGATATCCACAGCGAGACCGGACAATCGCCTGAAGACCGCTATCGACAGGGCCTGACCATCATCCGCCAGGTCGACATGAGCCGCGTGATCGAATCGTTCATGCAAGCCATCCCGCGCACCGTCAACCGGACCTTTTCCGATGTCCAGGTCAATAAACGCTTCTACCGGGTGGATCCCAAGCTGCGCGGAGACAAGGTAGAGGTCCGCTTCGATCCGTTTTCAACCTGGGATAAGGTCCAGATCCATTCCCTGGACGGGCAGTATCTGGGCACCGGGTTGCTGCATCAGCGCCAAACCGGACTACCGGCCGTCCCCCATCCGCAACGCAAAAAACCCGAACACAGCTACACCGAACTGTTGATCCAGCAGCACAAACAGGAACTGGCCGAAAAAACCGGCGGTATCGATTATCTCCAAATCGTCGAACACCGCCGGTGGCCGTTTCACCAATTCGCCGGCACCGTGGCTCAGCTCCTCGGATTTAAAGCCGGGTTGACCGGGCTTTGCTCCGGCGACCTGGAAGCGCTCAAGAAGGTCTATAACCAAAGTTCATCCATCGACAGGCAGATGGTTAAAAACGCCTTTGAAAACGCAAGACAACCCAGCGTGCCCTACATCATCGCCGAACTCAAACAACTCATCAAAGGAGACCGCTAATGTTTTTAACCCATTTTCCTTTAACGGCCCATCCGTTTGCCGAAAAACCACCCATTGAATGGCTGCAACGCGATCCCAGGATCGAACAGGCCCTGGCACGGCTTAAATTCTTCGAACAACAAGGCGCCCTGGCCTTGATCCTCGGTCAGACCGGACTGGGCAAATCTTCTCTATTGAGGCTCTTCATCCATGAGTTGCCACACAACCGGTATCATCCGCTTTACCTTCATCTCACCCCCATCCAGGCCAATGCCTTTCTCAGGCTCATGGTCACCAAACTCGGCGAAAAACCCAAAATGGGAAAGGACCGCATGCTGCTGCAGATCCTCGAACGCATCAAACAAAACGAAAAGTGTACCCTGTTGATCATCGACGAGGCCCATCTGATCGATCCTAACACCCTGACCGACCTGCGCCTGTTGATCTCCTCCATCGATGAACAGATATCGCTCAAAATCGTCTTATGCGCCAGGACAGCCTCAGGGATATCCTCAACCGTGCCTCGCATACCGATCTGGCCCATCGCATCAACATGCGCTTTGCCCTGCATGCGCTCTCCAAGGAACAATCCGG
>NZ_BBCC01000445.1 GCF_001311845.1 Desulfosarcina cetonica JCM 12296
GGCTGGCCCAGCATGCTGCTTCGACCACCGGCTCGCCCTCGGCCGTGTGGGTGCAGGGCCGGTCCGAAAGGAATTCGACCGCAACGGCGATTTCGCCCGCTCTCTGGATGGCCAACTGCCGATCGATCTGGCGGTAATGATCGTTTGCGCGATCGATGGTTTGCAGCGCCAGGTCGGCAAGGGCCGCCCGAATGGCCGCGTGGTCCTGGTCGGGGGTCGTGCGCACATCGACCAAAATTTCCGCTTCGCCGGGGACCACATTGAGTTGGGGCGTTCCCCGGGCGGGTGCCTGGATGACGGTGGGGGTGAAACTGGGCCAGCCCAGCAGGGGATCCTTGCCATGCGTGGCCACGGCCTCGGCCTCCAGAGCGGCCAGCCCGTCGAGGATACGGGCGATGGCCGGTGCCGGATTGATGCCGGCCAGGGGCATGGCCCCGTGGCTCATGCGGCCCCGGATGGTAAAACGGGCCCTTAGGGCACCCTTCTGGGCGATGCAGATCAGGCCGTCCTGGGGCTCACAGATCACCGCCGCCGTGACCGGGTCGGCATGGCCGCGGGCGATGAAGTCCTGAACGCCGCTCATCATGCCCTCCTCGTCACAGAGGACACCGCCGACCAGGGCCCCGGAAAGGGGCACCTTCGCGTTTTTCAAGGCCGTCATGGCCACCAGCATGGCCGCCAGGTTACCCTTGGTGTCGTTGGTACCCCGGCCGAACATGCGGCCGTTTTCCACATGCGCGTCAAAGGGATCGTGTCGCCAGGCGGAGCGGTCTCCGGGGGTGACCACATCGGTGTGCCCTTCGAACATCAGGGTGGGGCCATCGCTGCCGAAGGTCCAGCGCACGATCACGTTGGGCCGGCCGGGGGCGACGATGTCGACGGCGACGTCGAACCCCTGTTCCCGGGCCCATTCGGCCACCAGAGCGGCCACTTGGGCTTCACCGGTGCCGGCCTTGGGATCCCAGACCGAGTTGCAGCGGACCAGACGCGCGGTCAGGTCGATAACCGTGCGGGAATCGACGGATTGGAGCACTTTTTCAACGATGGTTTCCGGTACCATGGTAAATTCCTGTCAGCGACGGGCAAGATCACGGTGGGCCGTGATGCCATAGGCGCTTTGGGCGGCCAAGATGGCGTGGATGATGGCCCGTGCCAGGCAGTCGGCCGCGGCATGCCCGATTTCGTTCAGGCGTATTTCTGCGGCGGGTATCGTGAACGCACCCGAACTTTCCGGCAGCGCTTGCCGGCCGGTAGCCAGGCAGAAGACCACATCGCCATCGAACAAGGTGTGGGCCGGCCGGATGGCGCGTGCCAGCCCGTCCTGGGCCATCATGGCGATCCGTTTGGCCTGGGCCTTGGTCAGGGTGGCATCGGTGGCCACCACGGCCAGGGTGGTGTTGCCGGCGGGCTGGCCTGCCGATGGCGGTGG
>NZ_BBCC01000446.1 GCF_001311845.1 Desulfosarcina cetonica JCM 12296
TCTGGTCGGCCCCGTTGGGCGTGCGCCAGCGGCGGGTACCGGCGGCAAGGTCCGTTTCGCAAAACGGATAGGTCGGCCCGGCGGGCTTGACCGGCAGGGCCGAAAACCGCAGCGGAAAGTCGAAAGGCTGGCCGCAGGCCGTGCATTCGACCGTGAACCAAGCCTCGTCCTCGCCCAACCACCCGGCCAGACAGACCGCCAGAAATTGCCGATCGCCGACGCAAAGCGCATCGACCCATGGTGCCTCGGGGGCCAGATCGCCCGATATGCGCCAAGGCGGCCTGCAAGATCATCGTGGTCGCCTCGGGCAGGGTTTCGGCGCTCTGCAACGCCTCGCCGACGGCCAGTTCGACCGCCCCGGTCAACGGCCGGAAACCGACCTCACGGTGCCGCCGGCCGTCATGCCACAATCCACCCGGCAGGCGCATCAGAACTCCGTGGGTTCCGAAACGCTGGTATCCCGCTGCCAGCCTTCGTGCTGCAGGGTGACGGTCTGAATCCCCACGGTATTCATGCTGCCCGCATCCAGATCCGGCACGGCCTGATAATCGGATACCCAGGCCCGGTAAAGCCGGTAGGAGATCGCCACCTGCCCTTGCAGGTTCAGCACATTGATAATGACATCCTTGCGAAAATTCTTCAGCGACATGCCGCCGTCACCCTCGATGTTGTTCACTAGGTTGGCCCAGGATTCGAAAACCGGATCGTGGGTCAGGCCCTGCTCGAGCGTGACCGGCTCGTAACTGGTGCCGCCGGGCATGATGCGCTCATGGGAGGGATCGTTGGAGGCGCGCCATTTGACCGGTTCGGTCTTCTTCTTGAGCGCGCTCATCTTCTTGAGCCCGGCCACCACCTTGCCATCGATGACCACCTGGAATTTGAAAGTCCGGTAGGGGTCATGACGATAGGCGTTGACGGAAAAAAGGGGAGCAGCCATCCGTATCCTCCTTTATTGTTGGGCAACCTTTTGCTGGATTCTGACAATGACGAATTCGGCCGGCTTGAGCGGGGCAAAGCCGACGATCACGATCACCTGGCCGCGGTCGATATCGCCCTGGGTCATGGTATCCCCCAGGCCGCAGCGCACGAAATAGGCATCGGACGCCTTTTCGCCCTGGAAGGCCCCCGCCCGGAACAGGCCGTCCATGAACGAACCGATGTTGCCGCGAAGGGAGGCCCACAGGTTATGGTTGTTCGGTTCGAACACCGCCCACTGGATGCCGTTGAAAATGCTCTGCTCGATCATGATGGCCGTGCGCCGGACCGGCACGTAGCGCCATTCGGGATCGGCCTTGGTCGCCAGCGTGCGCGTCCCCCAAATGACCGGTCCGTATCCGGGCATGCGCCGCAGGCAGTTGATGCCAAGCGGATTGAGGCTGTCCTGTTCGCCATCCTCGACCACATACTGCAGACCGGCGACG
>NZ_BBCC01000447.1 GCF_001311845.1 Desulfosarcina cetonica JCM 12296
AAAACCGGTGATCGGCCGCGGCCTCGGACCGGCCCGGGCGCCGCATATCCGTATGGCCTGCCGGTTGATGCTGACCACCAGCCTATTGGTCTTCATGGCAGCAGCCCTGGCCGGCCTGGCCGGATCCATGGTGGGTTGATCCAATGGCGGATGCACGGGAACCGACAACGGTCTTTGAACCGCTGCGCGTATCGGCCAAAAAAGCATTTCCGTTCACCCTGGCCTGTCCGTCCTTTATCTACCGGGCCGGCTACGCGGAAAATGTCCGCCACCTGGCCCCTTTTGTCGACGAAATCGAGCTGCTCTTTTTTGAAAGCCGCTTTGCCGACAGCCTGCCCAGCACGGCCTTGATCCGGGAGCTGGCCGAACTCGGAAAAACCGGTGACGTCAGTTACAATATCCATCTGCCCACGGATATCCATCCCGGTCATCCCCATGCCGATTTGCGCCAACGGGCGGTCGAGGTCCTGAAGCGTTTCATCGACCGCTGCCTGCCACTCGATCCGAGCACCTTCACCCTGCATCTGAACCGGGATCCGGCGGACCTGCAGGTCGATCGCTGGCAAGCCGCCACCATCGAATCGCTGGAAAAAGCCCTCGCCGGTCGCTTGCCGGGCCAGCGCCTTTCCATCGAAAACATCGACGCCGCCTTTTTCCTGGCCGCCCCGATCATTAAGGATCTGGATCTCGGCGTATGCATGGACATGGGTCATCTGCTGGTTTACGGTGAAGACCTGGAACCCTTTTTCGATCGCTGGCAGGCGCGCATCCGCATCGT
The DNA here is from genome assembly GCF_001311845.1 of Desulfosarcina cetonica JCM 12296. Taxonomy (GTDB): domain Bacteria; phylum Desulfobacterota; class Desulfobacteria; order Desulfobacterales; family Desulfosarcinaceae; genus Desulfosarcina; species Desulfosarcina cetonica. Next base: position 779 of record NZ_BBCC01000447.1, read on the forward strand.
CCACCTGCATGGGGTGGTGGAGCTGATTGACCACCGGCCCCTGGATCGGCTGCCCGCCGAACGCCTGAATCAGATCGCCGGGCTGCTGAAACGCTTTGGTGGCGTGGTCTCGCTGGAAAATTTCTCCCAAGCGGCGCTCGAGGCCTCCCTGGAGACGATGATGACCCTGGCGCCCAGGTTGAAGGACTGACCCGACGGATTTCTCACCATGACGCCCCCGAACCTTCCGAAAATCGAGCTGCTCGTCCCGGCGGGAACGCCGGAAAAGCTGGAAATCGCCATCCATTACGGTGCCGACGCCGTCTACCTGGCCGGCCGCGACTTCAGCCTGCGCAACCTCTCGGCCAACTTCTCGCGGCCGGAAATGCTGGCCGCCCGCCGTCTGACCCGCGACCACGGCATCCGCATGTACGTGGCCGTGAACATCTACTCGCGGGACAGCGAGATCGGCGCCATCGCCGACTACCTTGATTTTCTCGCCGAGGTGGCTCCCGACGCCTGATCGTAGCCGACCCGGCAATCTTCATGCAGGCCCGCCGGAAACTGCCCGACATCCCCTTGCACATCAGCACCCAGGCCAACACGACCAACACCGGCACGGCCCGGTTCTGGCGCGACCTGGGCGCCGCGCGGAT
>NZ_BBCC01000448.1 GCF_001311845.1 Desulfosarcina cetonica JCM 12296
GGCGGTGTTGAGCGGCCCCAGTTTGGGATGCTCTTCCAGGAAAAGCCGTCCGTTCCCGGATTGACGCCGAACAACCGACCGATTTCCACCGCGTCGGCGCGCGCCTCCATGGCGCTGCACAGCACCACCATGTCCACCGGCACCCGGATGCGCTCGCCGAGCAGGGTGTCTTCGGCAATGGCCACGAGCTTGCCCGTTTCCGCCGGGGATTCGGCCTGGTCGCTGATCTCGGCCACCTTGCCGCGGATGAAGACCGTGCCCTCCTCCTGGCAGCGGCGGTAGAACTCCTCGTAGCCTTTGCCGAAGCAGCGCTGGTCGATGTAGAAATCATATACCTGGGCGTGGTGGCCGACCTTTTCCTTGATCAGGTGGCTGTACTTGAGGGCGTACATGCAGCAGACCCGCGAGCAGTAGATGGTGGTTGACATCCCGGCTGCCCACGCAGTGCACCAGGGCCACGCTCTGGGGCGGCTCGTTAAAATCGCCGTTTGCATCGCGCATGAGAATTTGCCCGCCCGTGGGGCCGGTGGCGTTGCTCAGGCGTTCGAACTCCAGGCTGGTGAAGACGTTGGGCAGGCGGCCGTAGCCCAGGGGCTTGATGGACGAGGGGTCCATGAGATCGTAGCCCGTGGCGAGGATGATGCTGCGACCTTGAGGGTTTCCTGGACGGCGGTCATGGTATGGTCGATGGCCTTGGCCTCGCATGCCGACACACAGGCCATGCACTCGCTGCACACCCCGCAGTTCAGACAGCGGGACGCTTCCTGACGGGCGTCGGCTTCATTCAGTCCCCGGTCCACTTCGTCGAAGGTCATGGAGCGTTCCTCTGCCGCGGTGTGGTCGGGAACGGCCCTGGGCTGGGGGACGATATCGTCGGCCATGTCGGCCCAGTGATTGCCCGGCGATGGTTGGTCGACCAGGTCCCGCGCGACCTGATCCATGTCCGCGCCTTCGATGAAACGCACCATGGCCGTTGCCGCCTTGTGACCGGCCGCGACCGCCTCGATCACCGTGGCCGGACCGCTGACCGCGTCGCCGGCGGCAAAGAGATGGGGGATGGTGGTCTGCAGGGTGACGGGATTCACGGCAATGGTGTTCCGGGCGGTCAACCGCAGGTCGGGAAGCTGGGCCGACCAGGAGACGTCGATCTGCTGGCCGATGGCCGGAATGACCGTGTCACAGTCGATGACAAAGGCCGAGCCTGCCACCGGTACCGGCCGGCGCCGACCCGTGTCGTCCGGCGGCCCCAATTCCGTGCGCATGCATTCGAATCCCGTGACCCGATCCTTCTCGGCCAGGATGCGCACCGGCGCCGTGAGAAAGGCGAATTGGATCTCTTCCGCTTGTGCCCCCTGGATCTCCTCGGCATAGGCCGGCATCTCCTGGGCCGAGCGGCGGTAGACCACGG
>NZ_BBCC01000449.1 GCF_001311845.1 Desulfosarcina cetonica JCM 12296
TAAGCCCGGCCCGAAAAGAAAAAAAGCACAAACCGATGATGATGAAACGGGCTTTCAAAAAACAAACAAGCAAAAAGAACCTGCGAAATACAAGCCTTGATGAACTTACAGATTCGGTGCAGTTCTTTCAAGCAAACACAAACCAAAAACGTGCAAAACAAAGAACGGAAAACAAGTCAATATGAGCACCAACGGGGAGCTCAGCCGACCGGGGCATATAGCCGAGCAGGTTGTCGAAGCCAAGTTTTTTCCAAAACCAAGGGCTTCCGAAAAGCCGCTAGCCCCCCGGGTCGGCTGCAGCGTTTTGTTAGCCAAATTGTTGACCTTCGGAAAATAGGCCATAATATTTTTTGTAATAATGCTCACGTGGATCCTTAAAACAGTCTGGTAGAGTGTCAGGGAATCGATCTCCACCTAAAAACTCTATTACATCAGACAGATATTCACCAATTCGAAGCCACGCATGGCGAAAGACAGAAATGATTTCGTTGTCAAAGCCTTCAATATGCCATTCTCTTATAAGAGCCAAAACCTGAACGTCATCAGGAGCAAGCATACCAAGCAAAACTGGGTTTTCTTTTGTCATTTATAAAAATCGATTAACTGCTGAATCGCTATCTTCGAAGGGATCTACGTAAAACGGAAATTGCATTTTTATTGTGTAGTCACGAATGGCAGCCATATATGCCTTGCTCTCCGGTTTCAACATTGATTTATGAACGATGTATCTACGATGCTTGATAATTTGAACTATAAGGGGATCTTCTGTTTCAAGAGCCCTCCGAATAGGTTTATGCCAGGCCACAAATTCTTTATTATTTTGAGTGGACATGTTCACCATATCAGGAATTTCACGCAATGCACGAATAAATGCATTCATTGAATATCTGAGAGCATCTGCATGGTGATAGTGCCCTTCTATTTGATGAAGGTGCCAATGACTTTCTTGCCATCTATCTAACGCGGCTTCAATTTTTTGATGAGCACAGGTCATAAATTTTATTCAGTTCACAGTATCGTTTAAAATGGCTAACGACGAGCTAACATGCGGCGGCCAAACGACCGAAAATTATCAATGGAAAAATGAAGTTGCTGATAGCACGATCGGCCAAAATGACACCGTAACCGCCGTCAAAGTTAAGCGCCTGGTTGGGGCACCGAGCTTTCATGGAAAAAGAAAGCGAGGTGTTCGGTTAATAACAAACAGCCCGGACCGAAGAAGGCGAAAGGCGCAAACCGGTAACGACGGAACGGGTCTGTGAAAGAGCCAGCAAGCAAAAAGAATCCACGCATGACAAGCAATGATCAACTTACAGATTCAGTGCAGTCCTTTCAAGCGAGAACGAAACAAAAACGCTCAAGAGAAAAAACGAAAAACAAACCAATGAGTGCGCC
>NZ_BBCC01000450.1 GCF_001311845.1 Desulfosarcina cetonica JCM 12296
GGAATACTCCCTCCAAATTGAACAGTGGTATACCAATTCCCTCTGGATATTTTGATGTCAAAATCCAGAATCAATCCATCCGTTTCAGGGCTGAAAATATGCGCTTTTTTCAACACATCGGAAAATTTATTTTTTGTATAATTTTCTATTTTCTGTGTGGGTATTTCGGAAAAATTATTGGTTAATTTAAAGTTTATTTGCTGTATTGGCTTTAAATGTAATAAGTTGGCAAGGGCTTCAGAATAATGTCTTGCCTTGGCCTGCTCATATTGAGTCAAATAGTTTATGAAAGCCGTATCTGAATTTTTGTTAAGGGCGTCAATCCATTGAATATCTTCAATTCTCTTTTTGGCATGGCCGAAGTGGATTCCATAACGGTGATTAAACCGGGTGAGATGCTCCTCATATGCCTGAATAGTATCCTTTTTTTTGGTTATCTCCCAGTCTTTATTATCCAGGGCTTCAAATGCCTTTTTGTAATACTGTCCACCGGTACCATATTTTTTGATATAAGTTTGATAAGCATCAACCGTGTCTTGGCTTTTTGCAGTCTCCCATTCCACTTGTTCAATTCTGATCAGCGCTGCCTTATCCCAGATGCTGTTAGGATGTTTTTCACGAAATTCGTGATACCCCTTAAGCGTGTGCTTTTCGTTTGCCGATATCCAGTCTTTCTTTAAGGTGCTGCATCCCAGGATGGAGATGACTGACAGTATTATGATAGCAAGTGATATCCCGCTTTGTATGGGTTTCATGCTCTTACCTTTACCTTGTAGGGTTCACCAGATTGATTAGTGGATAGGGGGACAGCCTTAATTATCTAATCAACATTTCCAACCAATTGATATCCTTCACGTACGGCGATCGACTCGCCCCTTCTGACGGCGTAGCCGATACCGGGTACGGTCATCCCCAATGACCGGGCAAGCTCGGTCTGGGAAAGGCCCAGTTCCCGGGTGCACCAAAAGCAAAACAAGTCCCGGGCATCCACACGATCTTTCTGGCGCCCCTTTTGGAAAATGTCGTCTCGGTCGAGTCCATAGATCGAGGCGACCCTCTCGGCAACGCGGCTCATGTCGTAGCCCTGTTGTTTGCGTTCATAACGGTGATCGAACGTCTCATTGGCCTCGGACAAAACCGATTCAACAAAATCCGAATCGCCGAGAATACGTTCATCGCCTTTGATCCGATCCATTCCTCTCAATCGAATCTTCTTGATTTCGGACCACCCACCCATACTACGAACCAATCCTCCGCCAACCAATTCCGGACGCGCCCGATGGTCATTCCCGCGCTGACATAGTCCTGGTATGCCTTGCGAGCCGCAGAAACTCTTTTCCCAAAATAGCCCAGCACATAGTCGCCTT
>NZ_BBCC01000451.1 GCF_001311845.1 Desulfosarcina cetonica JCM 12296
CGACCTGGCTCCCTTTACCGCGCTGGCCGAAGCGGCTGCCGGCGGAACGGGCGTCACCGTCACGCTGCTGGCAGCCATGGATCGCGATCCGACGGACGTCATTCGTGCCATGGCGCCTTTGGGCATCCCCGGGGTGGAGAAAAAGAAGGCGGCGCAGCCGATCCGTCACACCCTGATTTTGCTGGTGCAGAACTGACCTGAAATCAGCCGAAATGCCCAACTGGCGTGCCATCGGCGGCGATTTCAGGGCCGGTGGAAAAAAAGATTTTCAACGCTTGACGGGCTGTTTTATTTAGTATAAGCCCTTTTCCATTATACGAGAACAGCTGTTGATAATTGGATCAACACGAATTGAACCTAATTGAAAGGAGGCTTGTAACATGGCTTTTACCCCGACCGTTGACGAGTCAAAATGTGTAGGCTGCGAAGAGTGCGTCGATGTTTGTCCTGTGGAAGTATTTGAAATGCAGGATGAAAAATCCGTTCCGGTGAACGCAGAAGAGTGCCTCGGCTGCGAAAGCTGCGTGGAAGTGTGCGAGCAGGACGCCATCACCGTCGAAGAGACCTAATTCTTTGCGGCGATCAACAAGATGATCCACCCCCGTCGGATTCATCCGCCGGGGGTTTCTTTTTAGAGGCCCCGTTTGAAGCGCTACCATATCGTCGAGACTGCTTTTGGCTATGCCGCGGTGGTCTTTGGCGCCCAGCCGTTCCGGCTGCTGGCGGTCCATCTGCCGCGGACAGACCTGGATGCGCTCTGTCAGCCCCTGGATGAGCAGTTCGCCGCGATGGACAATGCCGATTCCCAGGCACTGGCCGTCGGTGCCAGCCTGGTGCGCTACTTTGACGGCCAACGCATCGATATCCCGTGGCCGGTGATGGATCTCTCGGTGTTCACCCCCTCACAACAGGCCGTTTACCGCGCCGTGACGACCATCCCCTACGGTCGGACGGCGGCCTACGGCCAGGTGGCCATGATGGCCGGTTTTCCTCGGGCGGCTCGCTTCGTGGGGACCTGCATGGCCAACAATCGTTATCCGGTCTTTATTCCCTGCCATCGCGTGATCAAGAGCGACGGCACCATCGGCGGATTTGGCGGTTCCGCCGGCGATACCGACCTGAAGCGGCGCATGTTGGCGCTGGAGTCCCGGAGCGCCTGAACCTTTTTTTAAAAATCCGTTTTCACGCCGGTCTGAATTTTATGCGTGAGTAAACATCGTCATCCATGCCGGAGTGCTCTCCCGCCGCCAGGCGGTGATAGCCCACGACGGCCACCATGGCGGCGTTGTCGCCGCAAAGATCGATGGCCGGAATGTGAACCTGGATGCCGGCCGCGCCCGCGTCCCGGGTGATCGCCCGGCGCA
>NZ_BBCC01000452.1 GCF_001311845.1 Desulfosarcina cetonica JCM 12296
CGGATCTGCCAGTTTGCCAAAGAGAGCACAGTCCTTGATGTTTTGCTTCCGGGGATCGCGCCAAAGGAATATTTTGACGATCGGCTAGCCGACACCCTGAATGCGCTATATGATTTTGGGCTTGGCAATCTGGAAACCATGATCACCCGGACCATGATCAAAGGCTTCCAGATCGAAACCGATATCTGCCACAACGATACCACCTGCGCCCAAATGTTCGGGGATGCAAACAACCGCCGGTCCGAAAAGGGCATTACGATCACGTTTGGTTACAGCAAGCAGTACCGCAAGGATTTAAAACAACTGGTCTGGTCTTTATCCGTCAGCTCCGATAGCGCCTTTCCATTATTTCAGCAAGCCTACAGTGGCAACACCGGCGATGTCGAAACCTACGTGGCGCAATGGCATCATTTGATCGACCTGTTGGGTAAACGGGACTTTCTGTTCGTGGGTGATTCAAAGGTCGCCAGCCGTGAAAACATGGCCCACATTCACGACCATGGCGGGTTTTTCATCTGCCCGCTTCCCATGTATGCGACTTACCAGAAAGCCTTTATGGACGCCCTGGACCAACATGACCGAGAAGAGCTGATTTCCTACAAAGGACAACTCAATCGCGGGTTCGAAGTTCCCTTGGTGATCGACCATAATGGGAAAGCCTATCCCTTCAGAATGATCGTTCTGTTTGACCACGGGCTGTTCCATCGCAAACAAAAGTCGTTATCTCAGCGTGTCGAGAAAACTCAACAGGCATTCGATCAGTTGTCATCCAAGCTCAATACCTATCGTCTGAAAAGCCAATCCGCCATTGACAAGGCGTGCATGTCGATCCTGAAGAAGCACAAGACCCAGGACCACTTCACGTACTCCATCCATAACGATCCGGTGGTCACCTATAAAAATAAGAAGCGCGGCAGACCCAGTGCCAACAGTCCCGTGGAGAAGGTGGAAGTCATTCAGGACCAGTTTCGTATCGATTTGCAGTTTAACCAACTGGCCTACGACCAGGACGTCAGCCGAGCCGGCTATTATCCTCTGGTGACCAACCAGCCGGTCACGAAACTGTCGATCACCGATGCGATGATGGCTCATAAGAATGAGTATAAAGTCGAGCACATCTTTCGCCGCTCAAAAAGCGGATATAACCTCGAGCCGATCTATCTGCACACGCCGGAGAGGATTGAAGCCTATCTGTTCCTGTTCAAGATCGCGCTGCAAATTGTCGTCTTGATTGAGCGCGCGGCACGCCAAAATATTCAGGCACGGGATAAAGGGCTGGATGATTTCATGCCCAATAAAAAGGATTACCGAACGCCCAAGGCAGAATATCTGCTTCAAAAATTCGAGCACGTTGTCTGCGG
>NZ_BBCC01000453.1 GCF_001311845.1 Desulfosarcina cetonica JCM 12296
GCGCATCGACCATCACCATGCAGGTGGCCCGCCTGCGCTGGCGCATCCGCACCGACAGCATCGGCGGCAAGCTCCGGCAGATCCTGCGCGCCCTGCAGCTGACCCGCCACCACGACAAGGCGCGTATTCTGGAAGCCTACCTGAATCTGGCACCTACGGGGCAATATCGAAGGCATCCAGGCCGCCAGCCTGGTCTATTTCGACAAGCCCGCCGACCAGTTGACCCTGCCCGAGGCGCTCACCCTGGCGGTGGTGCCGCAAAACCCCGTACGGCGCAATCCGGCCAATCCCAAGGGATTCGACCAGTTGCGCGCCGCGCGCCACCATCTGCTGGCACGTTGGCTGGCCGGGCATCCCCAGGACCGGCCACTGGCCGCCTATTTCGCGCTTCCCCTGGCGGTACGATCCCCTGACCGGCTGCCCTTTGCCGCCCCGCACCTGATCGATCACCTGGAGGCAACGGCCCCGCCGTCCACGGATGGTCGCATCGTCACCACCCTGGACCTGGATCGCCAACGGACCATGGAAACCGTGATCCGCCGCTATGTCGCCCGCAACAAAACCCAGGGCATCACCAACGCCGCCGCCCTGGCCCTGGACACGCACGCCATGGCGGTGACGGCCCTGGTGGGATCGGCGGATTTCTTCAACCCGCGCATCGCCGGACAGGTCAACGGCACCACGGCCCGCCGGTCGCCGGGATCGGCCCTCAAGCCGTTCGTCTACGCCCTGGCCATGGACCAGGGGTTGATCCATCCCATGAGCCTGATGAAGGATTCACCCCGGCGCTATGGCGGATTCACCCCGGAGAATTTCGACCAGCGTTTCCTCGGCCCGCTGTCGGCCCATGACGCCTGATCCTGAGTCGCAACCTGCCGGTGGTCCACCTGCAGACCCGGCTGGCCGAGCCGGGCTTGCATGGGTTTCTCCAAAGGGCGGGGATCGGCGACCTGAAGCCGGCCGCGCATTACGGGCTGGCCCTGGCCCTGGGCGGGGTCGAGGTCACCATGCTGGAACTTTGCGAACTATACGCGGCGCTGGCCAATGGCGGCCGCTGGCAGCCCCTGCGCATGACAACGGATCAAGCGGCGGCGTCCCCGGCCATTCAACTCCTCAGTCCGGAGGCCAGCTTCCTCACCCTGGATATCCTCAAGGACAATCCACCGCCGGAGAGCCACCACCGACCGACCGCCGCCGTTCAAGGCAACGCGGTGGCCTGGAAGACCGGTACCTCCCATGGTTTTCGGGACGCCTGGGCCGTCGGGATATGCGCGGACACGGTAATCGCCGTGTGGGTGGGCAATTTCAGCGGTAAGGGAAACCGGGCTTCGTGGGCCGCACGGCCGC
>NZ_BBCC01000454.1 GCF_001311845.1 Desulfosarcina cetonica JCM 12296
AACACGGGACCGTCCTTGCAGACCAGTTCCTTGCCGATGCCGCAGCGGCCGCACATGCCGAAGCCGCATTTCATGCGGTTTTCAAGGCTCATGATGATATGATCATGGTCGTAGCCCAGTTTCTCCAGCACCGGCTGGGTGAATTTGATCATGATCGGCGGGCCGCAGACAATCGCGTAGGTGTCGTCGCCCCCCTGGGGGGCCTTCTGTTCGGTGATCGGCGGCACGAACCCCACATTGTACTTCCAGTCCGGATCGTCGGTGCCGTCCACGGTGATGTGCATGTTGATGTCGTCACGCTTTTCCCATTCCACCAACTCGTCCTTGTAGAGCAGCATGCCCGGTGAGCGGGCGCCGTAGACCACGTCGATCTGGCCGAACCGGGAACGGTTGGCCGGGTCGAGCATGTAGACGATGGACGAACGCAGGGTGGTGAAGGCGAACCCGCCGCCGACGATGAGAATATTCTTGCCTTCCAGGCGATCCCAGGGATAGCTGTTGCCCAGGGGGCCGCGAATGCCCATGATGTCGCCGACCGTCATGTTGTGCAGATGGGTGGTGACCACGCCGGCACGGTTGACCGTGAACTTGACGAAGCCCTTTTCCACCGGCGACGAGGCGATCCCGATGGGAATCTCGCCCTTGCCGGGGATGGAGAGTTCGGCAAACTGGCCGGCGCGATACGCAAACTTCTCTTCGTCATCCTCGCTGAGAAAGACGAATTTGAAGGTTTTGAGGCTCTTGTCCTCGGCCTCGACGGTGATATCGTCAATCCGCACCGGATAGGGTAGATATGGATTTTGCATTTTATCGTTCCTCCATCAACCCTGCACGGCGCAGGTGGTCGTCGCCGGTTTGAAGCTGTTCATCAACTCGCACACCCGGCGGATGTCGATATTGACCGGGCACTGGCGAACGCACCGCCCGCAGCCCACGCACATGATACCGGTCTGGTATTTGTCCACGAAGTATTTGAGCTTGTGCATGAAGCGCTGGCGCACCCGCTGGGTCTTGGTGTCCCGGGGATTGTGGCCGGTGGTATGCACGGTGAAGATGGGGAACATGCAGCTGTCCCAGTTCTTCATGCGCACGCCGGAGCTGCCATGCATTTCATCCTGGATGTCGAAGCACCAGCAGGTGGGACAGGCAAACGTGCAGGTCCCGCAGTTCAGGCAGGCAAAGGCGACATCGTCCCAGAAGGGCGCGCCATGGAGGCCGAGCAGGTCGGTGTCGGCCAAGTTGTCGGTGCTGACCATGGAGACGATTTTCTCCTCGGCGGCTTTTTTGCCGGCCATGAACGCCTCGGCCGCCTCGGGGGTGGCCCGGTTCCAGCCGGCCGCATCGGC
>NZ_BBCC01000455.1 GCF_001311845.1 Desulfosarcina cetonica JCM 12296
GCCGCCGGCTGGCCGAGCATGTTCCGCCGGATGCTCGGGGAGGCCGGCGGCTATGAACGCTATTTTTCCGGGGGGTGGTATCTGACCGGCGACCTGGCCCGCGTTGATGCCGACGGCACCTTCTGGTTCGTGGGGCGCACCGACGACATGATCAAGAGCAGCGGACACATGGTCAGCCCTTTCGAGGTTGAAAGCGTGCTGATGGAATCGCCGGGCGTCGCCGATGCCGGCGTGGTCGGCGTACCGGACGACCATCTGGGTCAGCGGGTCAGGGCCTATGTCACGCTCGCTCCGGGGGTTCCGGTCGACGAGGCGCTACGCTACCGGATCATGGCCTTTGCCCGACAGCGGTTGGGCCCGGCCCTGGCGCCACGCGAAATCGTCTTTATCCGGTCGATGCCCAAAAATCCGGCCGGCAAGATTCTGCGGCGGGAACTGACCGGCCACGGCGGCCCCGAACGTCCGGCATCGCCCGGCGGGTGAATGCCCCCGAAGCGTCCAACCCCTAACAGGAGAAAAAGGCGATGAGCATCCGTAATCTCAAATCGCTCTTCAACCCGTCCTCGGTGGCCCTTGTGGGGGCCAGCGTCAAACCGCAGACCGTCGGCGCGGTGGCCACGCGCAATCTCTTCGCGGCCGGCTTCCAGGGGGAGATCTACCTGGTCAATCCCCGGCGCACGGAGATCGACGGCCATCCCTGCTATGCCGATATCGCCAGCCTGCCCAAGGCACCGGACCTGGCCGTGATCGCCACACCGCCCGATTCGGTCCCGGAGGTGATCGCTCAGCTAGGGGCCCGTGGCACCAAGGGAGCGGTGGTCATCACCGCCGGTTTCGGCGAGGGTGGCAGCGAACGCGGTCAGGCCCTGTGCGAAGCCATGCTGGCAGCGGCAAGGCCGCATCTCTTGCGCATCGTCGGCCCGAACTGCTTCGGTTTAATGCTGCCGCGGATCGATCTCAACGCCAGCTTCATCCACATGCAGCCCCTGCCCGGCCGACTGGCCTTCGTGGCCCAATCCGGCGCCCTGCTCTCCACGGTGGTCGACTGGTCCACCCACCGGCGCATCGGCTTTTCCCATCTGGTCTCCCTGGGCGACATGGCCGATGTCGATTTCGGCGACATGCTGGACTACCTGAGTGCCGACAACCATACGCGCGCCATCCTGCTCTACATCGAATCGGTCACCCATGCGCGCAAGTTCATGTCCGCGGCCCGCGCCGGCGGCCCGCATCAAGCCGGTCATCGTGGTCAAGGCCGGCCGCTATGGGGAAAGCGCCATGGCGGCCGCCTCCCACACCGGCG
>NZ_BBCC01000456.1 GCF_001311845.1 Desulfosarcina cetonica JCM 12296
CAGGGTAACCGCATTTATAATTGTTCATGCGGGGCCATAGCCGCAAAAAACAGGCTGAAGCCCCGTGCCAATATAACACATTGAAATAATTAAAAATATCTAGACATTTGTTTAATAATGTGCTACCTATTGAAATTATTAATAATTTAATAGGAGCGCATATGAATCAACGTCCATCTATCCCAAAGTATTTTACCAATCTTACTGACCCGAGGAGGTATAACCGCCGCCACAAACTTATCGATATCATCACCATTGCAATATGTGCCGTCATTTGTAATGCCGACGGTTTTGAGCATATCGCCGAGTTTGGTCAGGCAAAATATGACTGGTTTAAGAGATTTTTAGAGCTTCCACACGGAATTCCATCCACGGACACCTTTGAACGGGTATTTGCCCTAATCGACCCTAAGGAATTCAAAATCTGTTTTATGCATTGGGTAAAAGCCATCAGCCAGTTAACAAAAGGCGAGGTGATTGCCGTTGACGGAAAAACGTTGCGCCGGTCCCATGACAAAAGCAACGGAAAAGCGGCCATCCATATGGTCAGTGCCTGGGCGTGTGCCAATGGGATTGTTCTCGGGCAAGTTAAAACAGAGGAAAAGTCCAATGAGATTACTGCTATCCCGGAACTTCTGAAAATGCTTGAGATCAAGGGGTGCATTGTGACCATCGATGCCATGGGATGCCAGAAAAGAATTTGCGAAACAATTATTGAAAAAGAAGCAGATTACGTTCTTTCTTTGAAGGGAAACCATGGCCATTTACACGATGATGTCCAAGCGTATTTTCAAGATTTCAAGCAGAATGAATTTAAAAACGCCGTGTTTGATTATCATGAAACCATTGATGGCGAGCATGGTAGAATTGAAATCCGAAAATACTGGACATCATCGGATATCAGTTGGCTTCAGGGAAAAGAAAACTGGCGGAATCTGGAGACGATTTGCATGGTAGAGCGTGAAAGGCAGTTTGTCGACAGAACCGAGAATGAGACGAGTTATTACATCGGCAGCCTCGCCAGTAACGCCGAGAAATATTCAAATGCCACCCGCAGCCACTGGGGAGTCGAAAACAGCCTTCATTGGGTTTTGGATGTATCCTTTAATGAAGATGGATCTCGAATTCGTAAGGGCAATGCACCCGATAATTTTGCTGTATTGCGGCATATTGCGTTAAACCTGATCAAAAAGGAAACTTCTCTGAAAAAAAGCATCAAGTGTAAGCGGCTCAGAGCTGGTTGGGACGACAACTACCTATCGACGATCCTGGCGACAGGGTAATTTATAAATGCGGTTACCC
>NZ_BBCC01000457.1 GCF_001311845.1 Desulfosarcina cetonica JCM 12296
GCGCCCCACACGCAGCGGGCGAGCCGGCGGTCCACATCGGCCTGGTGGAAGTGGTTGTCCTGGCACCGCAAAACGGCGGTACCGGCAGGCCTACCACATTCAGGCAGGGGAACGATTTTGCCAGTCGGAACTACTTACGGAACCTGTAAACCATGGCTCTACCAACCTCATCCCTATCCCAGGTCTGTCGTGAAATCGCCACCGTGATCAGCGACGGCCTCAACGCCAGCGCCAATTCGATCCGCGTCATGATCGGCAGCCCGGCCGATGCCGTGCCCGGCCAGTCGGACACCCAGCACCGTATCAATCTTTTCTTCTACCGCATCGAACCGTCGGGGTATTTTCCGGGGGGCCTGCCGGGGGAGCCCTGGTGGCTGCGGTTGTACTGCCTGGTGACCGGTTTCGGCATTCCCGAAGACCAGATCAGCGCCGGTGAAAACGACCTGCGCCTGTTGGGCGAGGTGATGCGCCTGTTCCACGAAACCCCGGTGCTCGAGGCCTTTACCGTCGACGATGAAACCTTCCGCCTGGAAGTGATCTTCCAGCCGCTGAATCCCGACGACCTCAACCATATCTGGTCGACCCAGGGGGAGGTCAGCTATCGACCGTCGGTGGTTTACGAAATGGCCCTGGCGCCGGTGGTCCCCCGCGAGCGGACGCCCGGGAGCCCGCTGGTGGGTGCGGTCGGCTCGCAATTGCGCGGTGATATGGCGACGCGTAGCGATCCTTTCGGCGGCGTGGCCGCGGGACCGGCTGTTTATCGAACGGTAGTGGATGCGTCCCGCGAGGATTGGGCGCCGGCGATCTGCCTGGTGGTCGACGGCCACTGCGCCCAGAGTCTATCCTTTGTGGACGGCAGCCCGGCACTGGCCGCTTTCACGCCGTCCATCTGGGTGGCCGGCGCGCTGAACGCGCCGGTGGAGCTGGTTTGGGAGAAGTGGACCAGCTCCGGGGGATGGGAGCGGCAGCCCACGACCCTCGGCACCGTGGCCACCACCACGACCATCGACCCCGACACGGTCGACGGGGCGGTGACAGCCGCTTTCGATCTGCCCTTCGCCGCCCATGAAACTGGCCAGGCGGTCCTGTTTGCCCAGCGGACCTATCAACGCGCCGTCGACGGCCAGGCGATCGTCGTTCGCAGCAATCCGATTCTGGTCACCATTTACGCGGAGGCGCCATGAACCCGCCGTCCGCAGACATCGCCGCCGGCCTGCTGACGCCGGAATGGGAGCGGGTGGAACTGCTGGGCCACCTGTTGGCC
>NZ_BBCC01000458.1 GCF_001311845.1 Desulfosarcina cetonica JCM 12296
GAATAGAGCCTTCGGCGGCCGGTCGCAGGTTTCGCCAACCAGATCCGGGGCGGCGCGTTCGACCAATGCCGCCACCCGCGCCTCAAACGCCGCCGCATCCCGGTCGATGCCCTGGATGCGCTTTTGCAGGACATCGGCCTCCTGGTGTTTCCCCCTGGCCTCGCGCAGGCTGTCGATCACAGCCAGGGCGGCAACGGGGCTGGTGGCATCGGCCGGCAGGCCGATCGGATCCAAATGCCGCTGCCACTCGGTTTTCCAAACCGCCATTGCCGCCGCCTGGGCCTCGCCATCGGCAACGACCTCGGCCAGTTCCCCCTCGACGGCGAGGAGTTCACCTTCCATGGACCGGATGCGCGCGGTCAGCTCCGCCTGGCGGGCCAGCATGGCCTGGGCCGCCCGAATCAGCCCTTTTAGGTCGTCGGCAGGGTTCGGTTCATCCCCGACAGCGCAAAGGGCCTGACGCAAGGCGGCCTGGTGGGTTGTCATCGCCGCCCGGGTGACTTCCACATGACGCCGGTCGTCGCGTAAGCGGGCCGCTTTTTCACGGATGGCGGTCATCTCCATCAGCCAGGCGCGCATCTCCGCCGCCCCCAGGGGAAGAATCGCAAGGGAAGCCCACAGCTGCCGCCATGCGGCCGATACGTCGACCTCCGCCGCCAGGGCTGTTTCCCGTTCCGCCGCAAGCGTGCTTTGCTGCTTCGCCAACTGCTTCCGGCGGGCCTCGATGAGAAGTTTGCGACTCACCTGGTCGGCCTCGCGGCGCAGACGGTCGGCAATGCCGTCCGCCTGGCGCATGAGGACCTCGAAGGTATCGGGCAGATCGCCCGTCACACCGGCCTGGCGACAAAAACCGCCCTGGCATCCGCTGGCGGCGGGTTGCCGGCCAGGGTCTGGCGAATCATTTGCCAGCCCCGGTCGCGGGTGGTCCGCGCCGCCTGCAAATCCGCTTCGGTGGGAATGATCTGGGCCGGGTCGACACGCCGTAATTCGGCCGTGGCGGCATCGATCTCGCCATCGATGGTCGCCAGGGCCGCATTGGCACTTTCGATCCGCCGCAGACTGGCGGCGAATTGTTGTTCAAAACGATCGAGAGTCTCCATGGACGGCAACGGCAGACGGTCGAGATCTTCCAGCGCACCGCCCCAGAGCGTCTGGCGCGCCAGACGACGCTTAAGATCATCGGCCAGGGCGCTGGATGCACGGGAAAGGTCCGCCAACTGGGCCTCCAGGGGCCCGGC
>NZ_BBCC01000459.1 GCF_001311845.1 Desulfosarcina cetonica JCM 12296
GCCTGGATGCGATCCTGGACGCCGACCGCAAGTGGATCGCCAAGGGCAGCCTGCCCCTGCCCTGCGTCAATCCCAATGCCTGCATCAACATGATCGCCGGCAAGGTTTCCATGCTCACCGGTGCCACCGGCCCGATCACCACCACCATCACGGCCTGCGCCACCGGCCTGACCTCCATGATCACCGGTGCCATGCTGATCGAACTGGGCCGTGCCGACGTGGTGGTCTGCGGGGCCGTGGATTTTTCCCTGGTGGAACCGATCCTGGCCGGGTTCGCCACCATGAATGCCGCCTTCGTGCCCAAACCGGACAGCCCGTTTGATGCGCCCGCTACGGTCAGCCGCCCCTTTTCCGCGCATCGCCGCGGGTTCGTGGTCTCCGAGGGGGCCGGCTGCATTCTCCTGGCCGGCAAGCGCTTTGCCCGCGAACGCGGCCTTCCCTTTGATGTGGAAATCGCCGGCTGGAGCATGACTTCGGACGCCCACCATTTCGTGGCGCCCCATTTTCCCACGGTGCGGCGCTGCATCGCCGAAAGCATCGCCGATGCCGGTATAACGCCGAATCAGATCCAGGCGGTCAATGCCCATGCCGCCTCCACGCGGGCCGGCGATCAGGTGGAGTTCGACGCCCTTCGCGATGTCTTCGGCGATCACCTGCCGCCGGTAACGGCCAACAAATCGCTGATCGGCCACGCCATGGGCGCCTCCAGCGCCATCGAGACGATCTTCGCCCTTTTGGGCCTGCGCGACGGGGTGCTGCCACCCACGATCAACCATCAACCGGACCCGCAAATACCCATCGATTGCGTGGCCGAGGGACTCCGCCCGGTAGCACAGGAGCATGTTTTGAAAAACGCCTTCGGTTTCGGCGGCTGCAACGCCTGTGTCGTCTTCCGGCGGATCTAACGAAGGGAATCATGGTCATGGGAAAAACACAGGGAACCCCAAAAGCGTAGAGGCCAAATATCTTGAATCAACGAATGTCAAATGCCAAAACCCAAATGTCAATTGAAGGATTGAATCGATTATAGAATGGACAGAATACCACCATTTGACATTTGTCATTGGATATTTGACATTCGCCACTTGGCCACCGTGTCATGATGTTATGCTCGTTTGATTGTGAGTTGATATGAAAGCACCGCTCAACCGCAAAGTCTATGTCGTCGGCTACGACATCGCCACCGCCCTGGGCAGCAGCCTGGCCGCCACCTGGCCGCGTGCCGTGCGGGGGGAAG
>NZ_BBCC01000460.1 GCF_001311845.1 Desulfosarcina cetonica JCM 12296
CGGCCGGCGACACCGCCGAGCTGCGGTTCGAGGCTCTGACCGACCCGGTCCTGAGTTCGGGCCACGTGTTGCGCGTGCGCCATCGGGTCAACGACGATGGCCGGCGCGTGGAACTGACCGTGAAACTCTTCGACGGCGGAACCGAAATCGCCGCATGGAGCCAGGAGGTCGGCTCGACCGAATGGCAGACGACCACCCACACCCTGACGGCCCTGCAGACCGATCAGATCGGCGCCTACGGAAATCTGCGTGTCAAAGTGGTCGCCACCGGTACGGCCGGGCACAACCGCCAGGTACAGATTTCCTGGATCCAATTGGAAGTTCCCCACGGGGGAAAGCCCGACGCCAATGCAAGGGGGTGGCGCGGCAGCGACAACGACGGGGCCGACTCCCATGCCGAAACCGTCCCGACGGCCGTGGCCCAGATGCTCTGGTCGATCGATAAAGAGATCGTCGCGCGCAACGCCGCAGCCATCGAGAGCGACACCAACCGCACCCGTTTCTGCGAGTTGATCTGGCGCCGGATCACATCGCTGGCCTTTGAAACGGCGCGGCAGATTCCCATGGAACTCTATCGCCTGATGCAGGGGATTTCTCTTGAATCGCTCCAGCGCCCCTACGATCACACTGAACAGTTGCGCAACGCCATTCGGGAGATTTACGAACGGAGCGGCCTGGTGTTCAGCCGCGGTCGCATCCAGGCCATTGCGCAGCAGCAGGCCCAGAGCGCGGCGCCGGCCCGCAATGAAGTTTGGCGGCTGACGCTGGCCCCGGTGGACATCGCCCGACTCCATGCCGGCGCCATGGCGACCATCGCTGCGTATCAGGTCGAAGCCGCGCCCACCGGAACGACCAATTTCGTGTTGCTCGACAGTTTCATCAACGCCAATCCCGCCGACCAGCGGGCCACCCTCGATATCGATATGTCTCTTGCCCGAACCGACGGCCTGGTGGCCAGCGGCAATACCTACGATCTTCGGGTGATCGCCATCGACGCGCTCGGGGCGCGCGATGCCTTTGCCGACAATTTTACCGGCAACGCCGATACGGGCGGACACGGCGTTACCTCAACCGCGACCTGGATGACGCGTCTGTCGACCGTGCGCCCCGGTCCCAACGCCGTACCCTGAGAACGCTTATGCCCTTTGGAATCGATCTCTTCAACTCATCTGCCCCGGCGACCCGCGGCCCGTGCTCGACCTGGG
>NZ_BBCC01000461.1 GCF_001311845.1 Desulfosarcina cetonica JCM 12296
TTTTCGGCATGCTGCCGGCCAGACGCGCGGCCCGATTGGATGCGGTGGCGGCCCTGGCCGAGAAATAAGAAAGAATGCCAAATGAAAAAGTTCAAATGTCAATTGAAGGAATCCTTTCGTTTCTTATAAATCGGTAGGATACCGCCAATTGACATTTGTCATTGGGCCTTTGACATTTTATTTGCTGGGGATGTCCAAAAGCATGGGTTGTCATAATCAATATACCAAAGCGCCAACGCCGCCATGACCTTTCGTGACGCCGTCATTTGGGCCCTGGACGCCTGATCAGCCAGCGCCTGCGCAGCTTTCTCACGGTTTTGGGCATTGCCGTGGGCATTGGCGCCGTGGTGCTGCTCACCTCGCTGGGCGAAGGCATCCACCGCTTCGTGTTGGGTGAATTCACCCAGTTCGGCACCAATCTGATCGGGGTCACACCGGGAAAAACCTCCACCACGGGCATGTCCGGCGCGGTGATCAGCAATGTCCGGCCCCTGTCCATCGCCGATGCCGAAGCATTAAACCGGATTCCGCGGGTCGAGGCCACCGTGCCGGTGGTTCAGGGCAACGCGGCGGTCGAGTTCGGAAAGCGCGGCCGACGGACCTATGTCTTTGGCGTGGATGCGGACACCCCCCGGGTCTGGCAACTGGCGGTAGCCCAGGGACGCTTTTTGCCGGACGATCGCGCGGTCGACGCAAGGGCGTTTGCCGTGCTGGGCAGCAAGGTCGCCGAGGAGCTTTTCGGCAACGCCAACCCGCTGGGCCGGCGCATCCGCATCGGTGGCGAACGCTACCGCACCATCGGCGTAATGGCCGCCAAGGGGCAGATGCTGGGGTTCGACCTGGACGATGCGGTCTATATCCCCGCCCAGCGGGCCCTGGCGATGTTCAATCGCGAAAGCCTGATGGAGATCGACGTGCTCTTTGCCGGCGGCAGCCAGGCCAAGGGGATTTCCGAGCGAATCCGTGAAATCCTGCTCGCCCGTCACGGCAGGGAGGATTTTACCATCGTCACCCAGGATCAGATGCTGGATGTCCTCGGGTCGATATTGGGTGTGCTGACCCTGGCAGTGGGCGCCATCGGTGGGATTTCACTGCTGGTGGGCGGCGTGGGCATCACCACGATCATGACCATTGCCGTGCGCCAGCGTCGGGCCGAAATCGGCCTGCTGCGTGCCTTGGGGGCCGGCCGTGGGG
>NZ_BBCC01000462.1 GCF_001311845.1 Desulfosarcina cetonica JCM 12296
TGGCGAAGGAAAAATTTGAGAGGACCAAGCCGCACGTAAACGTAGGTACCATTGGGCACATCGACCATGGGAAGACGACCTTGACGGCCGCGATCACGAAATTGAGCGGGATGCGCGGGATGGCGGATTTTATTCCCTTTGATCAGATCGACAAGGCGCCGGAGGAGAAGGAACGCGGGATCACGATTGCGACGGCGCACGTTGAGTACGAGACGGCGACTCGCCATTACGCGCATGTGGACTGCCCGGGCCATGCGGACTACATCAAGAACATGATCACCGGGGCGGCGCAGATGGACGGCGCGATTCTGGTGGTGGGTGCGGATGACGGCCCGATGCCCCAGACGCGTGAGCACATTCTCCTGGCCCGTCAGGTGGGTGTTCCCCGGATCGTGGTGTTTTTGAACAAGTGCGACATGGTGGACGACGAGGAGCTGATCGAACTGGTTGAGCTGGAGCTGCGCGAGCTTCTGGATAAGTACGAATTTCCCGGAGATGACACGCCGATCATCCGCGGCAGCGCGCTGAAGGCGCTGGAGGCGGAAAGCGTGGACGCGCCGGAGGCCCAGTGCATTTTCGAGCTTCTGGACGCGATTGACAGTTATATTCCGGAGCCGCAACGGGACATCGACAAGCCGTTTCTGATGCCCATTGAAGACGTGTTCAGTATTTCCGGACGCGGAACGGTGGTGACGGGTCGTGTGGAACGCGGCGTGATCCATGTGAGCGACACGGTTGAGATCGTGGGCATCCGCGAGACGACCAAGACGGTGTGCACGGGCGTGGAGATGTTCCGCAAGCTGCTTGATGAAGGTCAGGCGGGGGACAACATCGGCGTTCTGTTGCGCGGGACCAAACGCGATGAAGTGGAGCGCGGCCAGGTGGTATCGGCGCCGGGATCGATTACGCCGCACACGAAGTTCAAGGCGGAGGCGTACATTCTGAGCAAGGAAGAGGGCGGTCGTCATACGCCGTTTTTCAATGGATATCGTCCGCAGTTTTATTTTCGGACGACGGACGTGACGGGTATCCTGAATCTTCCCGAGGGCGTGGAGATGGTGATGCCGGGCGACAACGTCGCGATCACGGCGGAGCTGATCACCCCGATCGCCATGGAGAAGGAACTGCGGTTTGCCATCCGTGAAGGTGGCCGTACGGTGGGTGCCGGTGTCGTCAGCGATATTATCGAAT
>NZ_BBCC01000463.1 GCF_001311845.1 Desulfosarcina cetonica JCM 12296
CATCCCGACACCGTGGCGCAGGCCTCGGGAGCGGCGGCCAAGGCCCTTTCCCTGGCCACGCGGGGCAAGGTCCAGGTGCCCTCGGCAATCAGTTGGATCGATCCGGAAATCTGCGCGGGATGCCGGACCTGCATCGATCTTTGCGCCTACAGCGCCATCAGCTTTGACGCGCGCCGCCAGATCTCGGTGGTCAATGGCGCCCTGTGCAAGGGCTGCGGCAGCTGCGCGATGGCCTGCCCGTCCAATGCGGCTCAGGTGAAGCATTTTCGGGGCAAGCAGGTGTTTGCCGAACTGGATGGGATTTTGGAAGCGCTCACAGCTGTCGGCTAAGATAGTTTTAAGTTTAAAGTGTTAAGTTTTAAGTTAAGGTATTCTGTCTATTTAAAAAAGGACCCGATCCGTTCCTTAACACTTAAAACTTAACACTTAACACTATTTATTGGAGAATATGATGACCTCTTTCGAACCCACCATCATTGCCTTTGTGTGTAACTGGTGCACCTACACCGCCGCCGATCTGGCCGGCACTTCCCGGCTGACCTACCCCAAGAACATCCGCCTGATCCGGGTGATGTGCACGGGCATGGTGGACCCTCAGTACGTGATCAAGGCTTTTCTGGAAGGGGCTGACGGCGTTTTGATCAGCGGCTGCCATCCCGGCGACTGCCACTACATCAACGGCAACTTCAAGGCGCGGCGACGGGTGAAACTGCTCAAGGAGATTCTGCCCCGCTTCGGCATCGACGCCAGGCGCCTGCGTCTCACCTGGATCGGCGCCAGCGACGGAATCCAATTTGCCGGCATCATGGGGGAACTGGTGGCCCAGACCCGCGAATTGGGTCCCATGCTGCCTGATCTGCGGATGGTCATCTAATGGCGCTGGATGCGTACAGGACCCGATATCGGCGTTACGCGAAAACTCTGGAGGGACTATGACCCAGGCATTTCATATCGGCAACCACGATGCGGACGCATTATCCGCAATCCGCTTCTTTTTGACCACGATCATGGAAAAGGCCGGCATCGACGCCATGCTGGTGCCCACCCGCCTGGCCATGAAAAACCGTCTGGCCCCCACGCTGATATCCGATCCGGTGTATCTGGCAGCGGCGGACCCGCTGTCGCCATCCTTTCCGGTCAATGCCGCCACCCAGTTGGCGCGCCTCACGCGTCAGCCGGTCGGTG
>NZ_BBCC01000464.1 GCF_001311845.1 Desulfosarcina cetonica JCM 12296
AAGATGCCACCGTAACCGCCGTCAAAGTTTAGCACTTTGTTGGTGCACCGAGCTTTCAATGAAAAAGAAAGCGAGGTGCCCGGTTAAAACAAATAAATAAGCCCGGTCCGAAAAGAAAAAGAGCACAAACCGATTATGATGGAACGGACTCTTAAAAAAACAAACAAGCAAAAAAACTGCAAAATATAAGCCTTGATGAACTTACAGATTCGGTGCAGTCCTTTCAAGCAAGCACAAACCAAAAACGTGCAAAATAAAGAACGGAAAACAAGTCAATATGAGCACCAACGTTGCCTTCAACCGCGAGCGAAGCGAGTCGGACTGAAAGGCATGGTTGGGCGTAAAATCATCGATTAAAAAACCATTCTATAAACCATCTGCTACTTCTGAATCAATTTCTAATACAGCCTCAGCAATATTATGGAAGCCCTTAGCCGCAGCAATAACGGAAAGAGCGCATGCAAGGAAAGTGTCATCCCACTCACGGCCTGAAGCTTCTGCGACAAGTTGAGGCAGTTGCTTTAAAGCAATAAAGTAATCAGCTTCTAATTCCTCTGGTATTGGCACAGAGTTCTTTTTACGACATATTTCAACCCAAGCTGGAAATTGGAAATACGTGAATCCGGCCTTTAAGGGTGATTTGGATATAGCATTTACCACATAAGGAACTGCCGCAAATGACGCTGGATAGACGTCACCTTGGTGAGCCAAAGCACTCCATAGTGAAAACCATGGTTCATCATTTCCTTCAGATGAAGGCAGGCTTTCAAGTTGGCGTAAAAGAGCTGGTATATCTGAAGCAAATCCATATGCATGTTTTAGCTCTGACCATTTTGGACTATCAAGACTTAGCATGATATTCGATCCTATGCGCCCAACATTGGATTAGACGACCCAATAGTTGCCTTATAATACGTCTATTTAGCAGACGAAATCGTATTATTGGCCTCATCAGTCCAATAATACCCCTTATTTCCGGTGTTATTGGCCTCATGAGGCCAATAACAAATTGACATTTCGTAAAAACAGTGGTGTAACATGAACAGATGTTCACTAAAAACCTTTCCAAACGAAACGCCGGTAGCGGTGCGAATGGTTGGTGCTACGGATTTAATCGTAGCGATGGATTCTGCTTTAATCAAAATCAGAACGTTTCATGATCATGGGTTGATCGTTATTCATATCCC
>NZ_BBCC01000465.1 GCF_001311845.1 Desulfosarcina cetonica JCM 12296
CGCCCGCATCGAGCGGCCATGGAAGCCCAGGCCCCCGAGGTGACCGGCCAGGTGCAGGCAACCTGTACGGGGTGCGGCCGGGTCAATGTCATCGATATCGATCCGCTTCTGCATCTGAAGCGGCTGCTGCGCGATGTGAACGTGGATATCCATCGGATCGCCTCCACGTATCACTGGAGCGAGGCGGAAATTCTGTCCCTGCCCCGGCAGCGCCGCCTGCGCTATCTCGAGTTGATCGACCGGGCGCGGGGAATGGCGGTTTAATCCACAACGTTTTTGGAGAACCGAATAATCCAAGATGAGGTGTTCAGGCGGTGGGATTCTTTTCCGACATCATCCGCATGAGTCAGCGACCGCTGGGACAGGCGACTTCGGACGGCACGCCGCGGCTCACGGTTGCCCCGGACGGTCTGCCAGCCGCAGCGGGTGAATCGGCCGGGCCGATGGAGCCCGGCGACGGCCTGTCCCACAATCACGCCCCACCTCGACCGTTTTGGGAGGAGGGCCTCGGACAACGCGGCATTGCGCGCAGCGTTGCGCAGCCGCCGTTGGCGTCCGAGGTCCGCCAGGTGGTGGGCCCTTCGCCTTCGGAACACACCGAGCTTCGGAGCTTGCGAAGGCGCCGGAAAGTAAATGCAGTTCTCCCGTTATTGGGAAGCCGAAGCAGACCGGTCTCAACAACCGCCGCGATGCAGTCGTTCGTCCCTGGATGAATCGAGACCCGAACCTTCATGACCTTGTGTCAACTGACGGTGTTGTTTCCCGCTCGGAAGACGCGTTTGGTGTGGAGCCGGTAACGAAACGTTCGGAACGGCATGAACGTGGAAAGTCAGTGGAAGCGATACCTAGGAGCCGGCAAGCGGGTCAGACCCGTGCGGGCGCCACCACCCCTCCCGATCCCAATTTTTCGGACGGACCGGCGGTTACGCCGGTTCGATCCGCAAGGCCGATGGACGCACTGCCGTTGTCTGGATCCACTGACCGGCCGTCACCCACAGTCCCTCAACCGGGTGTTGAACCCATGGTGCCGAGCGCCTCGCAGCCCATGCCCGTCATGGCTTCAGTCATGGCTTCGGGGGCCGCGGGCATCACGGGGATCACCGAGGGGCACGCTTCCGGAACGCCGGATGGACACGCCGGCGATGCGGCGTCGACGGCCGAT
>NZ_BBCC01000466.1 GCF_001311845.1 Desulfosarcina cetonica JCM 12296
GGGACGTGGTCGGTGCGAACCTTTTCCGTCTCTTCTTCGTGCTGGGCGCCGGTGCCGTGATCCAGCCGCTGCCCATCGATCCGGTATGGTACATGGATCTGGGCATGCTGACCGCTGCCAGCGTCCTGCCGTTCGTTTTTCTGTTCAGCGGCCGGATGGGGGTCATGGGGCGCCGGGAGGGGGGACTGGCCCTCCTGCTCTATCTCCTCTACCTGCTACCGGCTCGCACCGCTCTTCTCGCCCGCTTTCGCCCGCCGATTCATATGACCCACGGGTTGTCGCAGGCATGGCCGGTGCCTACGTCAAAAACCGATAGAGGACGACATCACAAGGCGTCAGGCACGGGCCTTGACCGCGAAAAATAAGCATTGACGAAAGGGCGTTGCCTGATGCCTAGGCTTTCTGGCATAATCCTTTCCTATGCGTGGTTTCCGATGAATTCTTCAGCACCGATGTCGAAAGGCGATTTCATGCACAAGCCCCTTCTCACGCCGCTGGCCGGGGAAATCATGGCCAAGCGGTACCTGGCGCGCAACTACCGTGGCGAAACGATTGAAACCCCGGCCGATGTCTTCTCGCGTGTGGCCTGGGTGGTGGCCGAGGCCGACCGGTTGTTCGATGCCGGGGCGGCGGTAGGGGAGACCGCCGCGCGCTTCGAGGCGGCCATGACTTCCCTGGAGTTTTTGCCCAATTCGCCTTGCCTGATGAACGCCGGCCGTCCCCTGGGGCAGCTGGCGGCCTGTTTTGTGCTGCCGGTGGAGGACAACCTGGAGTCGATTTTCCAGAGCCTCAAGGATGCCGCCCTGATCCACCGCACCGGCGGCGGCACGGGATTCTCCTTCGGTCGTCTGCGGCCCACCGGCGATACGATTTTCCCCGCCTCCGGGGTGACCGGCGGGCCGGTGGCCTTCATCCGCCTGTTTGATTCGGCCACCCATCTGATCGACCGCAACCGGGTCCGCCCCGGCGCCAACATGGGCGTTTTGCCCGTCAATCATCCGGACGTCGAGGCCTTCATCAAGGCCAAGCTGGACCATGGACTGCTCTGTAACTTCAACCTTTCCGTGGCTGTGGATGATGAATTCATCGCCTGCGTGCGGGAGGGGCGCGACTATCCGCTGATCCACCCGCGCACCGGTGCCGTGGTCGGCCG
>NZ_BBCC01000467.1 GCF_001311845.1 Desulfosarcina cetonica JCM 12296
GTGGTGGCCATTGACGAGGTCGTCAAGACCCTGTTCGAGGCGATCCTGCTGGTCTTTATCATCATGTATCTTTTCATGGGCAACATCCGGGCCACCCTCATCCCAACCATTGCGGTGCCGGTGGTGCTGCTGGGAACCTTTGCGGTTCTGGGATTTTTCGGATTTTCCATCAACATGCTGACCATGTTCGCCATGGTGCTGTCCATCGGCCTGCTGGTGGACGACGCCATCGTGGTGGTGGAAAACGTGGAGCGGATCATGGCCGAGGAGGGGCTCCCTCCAAGGGAGGCCACGGCCAAGTCCATGGACGAAATCACCAGCGCGCTGATCGGCATCGGGCTTGTGCTTTCGGCGGTCTTCGGCCCCATGGCTTTTTTTCAAGGCTCCACCGGGGTCCTCTACCGCCAGTTTTCCGTCACCATCATCGCATCCATGTTGCTTTCGGTAGTTGTGGCCCTGATTCTGACCCCGGTGCTCTGTGCCTCGTTTCTTAAACCGATACCGCCCGGACATCATGCTTCAGACAATGCGGTCTTGTTTCTGCGCCCATTTTTCAGGTGGTTCGATAGGAGTTTTCTAAAAGTCAGGAGTTTTTATGTGGGAATCGTCGGTCGGTCATTTTCAAAAACATCGCGCTACCTGATGATCTACATCTTGTTAGTAGCGACGGTCGGATTCCTGTTTCAACGGATGACGACCTCCTATCTCCCGGATGAAGATCAGGGAATTCTGTTGATTCAGGCATCACTTCCATCGGGCTCGACCGTGGAGCAGACCCGGAAGGTCATGGATAAAATCAAGGATTATTTTCTGGCACATGAAAAAGAAGGTGTGGAGTCCTTTATGTCGGTGGCTGGTGTCAGCTTTTCCGGTCAGGCGCAGAATGTGGGCCTGGGATTTGCCAAACTCAGGGACTGGGAACTGCGCAAACGGCCGGACCTTAAAGTCAAGGCCATTGCCGGC
This sequence comes from Desulfosarcina cetonica JCM 12296, assembly GCF_001311845.1. Taxonomy (GTDB): domain Bacteria; phylum Desulfobacterota; class Desulfobacteria; order Desulfobacterales; family Desulfosarcinaceae; genus Desulfosarcina; species Desulfosarcina cetonica. Next base: position 964 of record NZ_BBCC01000467.1, read on the forward strand.
AGGGCCATGGGTGCCTTTTCACAGATCAAAGAAGCGGCGGTATTCGCTTTTTCTCCACCGGCAGTGATCGAACTGGGCAATGCCACCGGATTTGATTTTCAGTTGCAGGACCGCGGTGGCCTGGGTCACGCAAAACTGATGGCGGCACGCAACCAGCTCCTCGGTATGGCGGCCCGGGAT
>NZ_BBCC01000468.1 GCF_001311845.1 Desulfosarcina cetonica JCM 12296
CGTTCTTCGGATTCTTGCCGAAATCGAGCAACGTCTGGCTGGCGGCCTGAAACAGGAATCCCAGCATGAGTGGTTTGTTGCACAAAATCAAAGGATTCAATTCATGGGGAAGGGTGAAAACATTGTGAAAATAGTTGACCGGCAAAAGTTCGGCCTGCCGGGCGGACAACCAGCGCTGCTTGGTGATGGTCTGGCATTTCGGGCAATGCCGGTTGCGGCACGAGTTGTAAAGGATGCGTTCGGCTGCGCATTGATCGCACATTTCAACGTGCCCGCCAAGATAAGCGGTCCGGCAATTTAAAATGTCATATACGACCCTGTAATGCTCCGGCGGCATATTGTATTTTTTGAGATAGTCACCGATGTGGCAGCGCAAAATATCCGCCACCTCCACCTGTCGGTTTGCCGGTTGAGGATAATTATTGATTGAATTCATCGTCATCCTCCCACGGCGGCGCCTGTTGTTCCGGCTCTTCGATAAAATCCAGAGGGCTCTGGACCTTTGCCAGCCCGTTTCTGGAAACGTGAAGATAGACCATGGTGGTGGACAACGAGCGATGCCCCATGAGAAGCTGTATCTTGCGCACATCATAGCCGGCTTCCAGCAGATGAGTGGCAAAGCAGTGACGAAGGCAATGAATACCCTTGCCCTTGGTGATGCCGGCATCGCTCTTGGCACGGCGGTACATTCTCTGAATCGATGTGATGCTCATGGGAGTGTCTGGGCGTTTACCGTAAAACAGCCAATCTGTCGGGCGGTAGACCTTCCAATAGGCCCGTAGTTCCTCCAGCAGTTTTGTTGAAAGCAGCGTATCGCGGTCTTTCATGCCTTTACCCTGATAAACCCGGATCACCATCCGCGCACTGTCGATGCTACTGACTTTCAGTGCCGCCACTTCGCTGACCCGAAGCCCTCCAGAATAAGCCGTCATCAATATCAGCCGATGCTTGAGATCCGCCGGAGTGTCGATGATCATGCGAACCTGCTCTCTGCTGAGAACTTCAGGTAGGATTTTAGGTTTACGACGACTTGGCATATTCAATGCGATTTCGCTGTTTACCAGTGTATGCTGGTAGAAAAACTTCATCCCGGAAATGATAACATTGCGTGTGCTTGCGCTCTTCCCTTCATCTTT
>NZ_BBCC01000469.1 GCF_001311845.1 Desulfosarcina cetonica JCM 12296
CCGATGGCGGTCTGAAGCGCTTCCAGCTCCCGTTGCAGGGCGTCGATGCCCAGTTCGTCGGCCTTGCGGCGCTGGCCTTCGCGGGCCTCCTCGAAAAGCGTCTTCAAGGTCCGCAGGTCCATGGCCATGGCCGCGTCGCGGTCTTCGTCGGAGAGGACGGCGCCTTCGGGTTTGGCGACATCGCCGGCGCGATCGTCCAGCCCTTTCATCAGGGTGCGTCGTTCCAGAATGTCGTTCTGCAGGCCGGATTTCTCCTCGCGGATCCGCTCGAGCGAACGGTTTTCGGCGTCGATCCGGGCCGCCAGGGCGTCCTTTGTGGAGATCATCTCTTCCGCTTCCCGTTTCCAGTCTTCAAGCGGTGCGTACTTCTGTAGCCAGGTCTCCACCTGTTTGCGGCGTTCGGCCAGGCCGGCCACGTCGGCGGCAAGGGACTGGATGGACCGCTCCTGTTCGGCCTTGCGATCGCGCAGCGTCTCCGAAAGCGTTTCCGCGTCTAAAATCTCCGCTGCCAGAGCCGCCAGGGTCTGGTCCAGTTCCCGCATGCGCTCGGTGAGGGTGCTCACCGCGGCTGCGTCCGGAAACTGCTCCCGGTAGGCGTGCAGATCCCGGCTGTCCGCTTCCATTTCCCGCAGTTCGCCGGTCTTTTCGTCGATCGCTTTTGCGATGGTATCGCGCCGCTCGCGGAGCTGCGCGAGGGTTTTTTCCCGGTGGTCTTTTGAGTAGACGCCCGGGTCACTGGGGCAGATCACCACCGGTTCGATGGCCGTCAGTGCATCGGGTGGGCAGGGGGTGGAGACGATAACGGGCCGGTGGAGCCACTCGGGCACGGGCAGGCCCTGCACGGCCTCGACGACATCCTCGGTGGCGGCCATGATGCCGGTGAAGCGTCCGGGATCGCTCTCGATGAAGCGGGCGATCTCCTCGGGCGCTGCATACAGCCCGGCCAAATACTCGGGGAAGGCTTTCAATTCGCCACGAGAGATGCCGCTTTCGTGGTAGTGGGCGATCAGCCGGCGGGTCTGGTCATCGGCGGTCAGGGTTTCGGTGCCGGTCAGCCGTTCCAGTTCCATCGTCAGGTCCAGGCGCTCACGGACCTTGTCTTCGCGCCGCTCGCGGCCGCGGGCGATGGCGTCG
>NZ_BBCC01000470.1 GCF_001311845.1 Desulfosarcina cetonica JCM 12296
CCCCCTCTTTTTTGTCTTTGTGTCACGACGGTTCAAGGGGAAAGAAAAGAAAAACGTTTCCGAACAGCATATGGATTCCACCGCACCCCAAGAGGTTCGTTAAGATGATAAGAAAAATACTGTTTGCTATGGGTGTCTTCGTTTTCCTGGGCGGCTGTTCCCTGGCGCCAAAATATCAACAACCCCAGGCGCCAATCCCAGATGCATGGCCACAGGGCGAAGCCTACAAGAACACACAAGCCCTGTCCGGCGTACCGACAGCCCGGGAGTTGAACTGGCAGGACTTTTTTACTGACCAAAAGCTCAAAAAAATTGTTGAAACGGCCTTGAACAATAACCGTGATCTGAGAATAGCCGCTTTGAACGTGGAAAAAGCGCGTGCCCAGTACGGTATTCAACGGGCGGAATTGCTGCCGGCGCTCGATGCATCCGGAGCATGGACCAAACAACGCCGTTCAAACGATCTCATCGAGCCCGGGGATCCGAGAACCGTGGAGCAGTACAGCGCCGATCTGGGCATCGCTTCCTGGGAGGTCGATTTTTTCGGGCGTTTACGAAGCCTGAAAGATCAGGCATTGGAAGAATACATGGCTACGGAGGAAGCTCGCCGCAGCGCACAGATCATGCTGATATCCGAAGTTGCCAGGGCCTGGCTGACGCTTGCTGCGGACAGGGAAAATCTCAAGCTGGCCCGGTCCACCCTTGAAAGCCAGCAGACCTCCTATGATCTCATTCTAAAAAGCTGTCAATTCGGGCTGTCGACCGAAATTGATTTGCGCCGTGCACAAACCCAGGTGGACGCGGCTCGAAGGGATGTTCACCACTATACGCAAATAGAGGCACAGGACCAAAATGCGTTGAACCTTCTGGCTGGCGCACCAGTGCCCGAAGAGATGTTGCCGGATGACCTCAGCAGTGTTGCGCCAGCCCAGGAAATCTCTTCGGGGCTATCTTCTGAAACGCTTTTGAACCGGCCCGATATTGTGGCGGCGGAACATCGCCTCAAGGGAGCTTATGCCTATATCGGCGCGGCACGAGCCGCCTTCTTCCCCCGTATCTCCCTGGCGACCTCCCTGGGAACGGCAAGTGATGAGCTCTCCGGATTGTTTGG
>NZ_BBCC01000471.1 GCF_001311845.1 Desulfosarcina cetonica JCM 12296
CCCCATCTTTTTTGTCTTTGTGTCACGACGGTTCAAGGGGAAGGAAAAAAAAAACGTTTCCGAGCAGCATATGGACTCCACCGCGTCCCAGGAGGTCTGATAAGATGATAAAAAAAATACTGCTTGTTATGGGTGTCTTCGTTTTCCTGGGCGGCTGTTCCCTGGCGCCAAAATACCAACAACCCCAGGCGCCAATCCCAGATAAGTGGCCACAGGGTGAGGCCTATAAGAACACACAAGCCCTGTCCGGCGTACCGACAGCCCGGGAGTTGAACTGGCAGGACTTTTTTACTGACCAAAAGCTCAAAAAAATTGTTGAAACGGCCTTGAACAATAACCGTGATCTGAGAATAGCCGCTTTGAGCGTGGAAAAAGCGCGTGCCCAGTACGGTATTCAACGGGCGGAACTGCTGCCGGCGCTTGACGCATCCGGAGCATGGACCAAACAACGCCGTTCAAACGATCTCATCGAGCCCGGGGACCCGAGAACCGTGGAGCAGTACAGCGCCGATCTGGGCATCGCTTCCTGGGAGGTCGATTTTTCGGGCGTTTACGAAGCCTGAAAGACCAGGCACTGGAAGAATACATGGCTACGGAGGAGGCTCGCCGCAGCGCACAGATCATGCTGATATCCGAAGTTGCCAGGGCCTGGCTGACGCTTGCCGCTGACAGGGAAAACCTCAAGCTGGCCCGGTCCACCCTTGAAAGCCAGCAGACCTCCTATGATCTCATTCTAAAAAGCTGTCAATTCGGGCTATCGACCGAAATTGATTTGCGCCGTGCACAAACCCAGGTGGACGCGGCGCGAAGGGATGTTCACCGCTATACGCAACTAGAGGCACAGGACCAAAATGCGTTGAACCTTCTGGCTGGCGCACCAGTACCCGAAGAAATGTTGCCGGATGACCTCAGCAGTGTTGCGCCAGCCCAGGAAATCTCTTCGGGGCTTTCTTCTGAAGCGCTTTTGAACCGACCCGATATAGTGGCGGCGGAACACCGCCTCAAGGGAGCTTATGCCTATATCGGCGCTGCACGAGCCGCCTTCTTCCCCCGTATCTCCCTGGCGACCTCCCTGGGAACGGCAAGTGATGAGCTCTCCGGATTGTTTGC
>NZ_BBCC01000472.1 GCF_001311845.1 Desulfosarcina cetonica JCM 12296
CCGGCCGCTGGCGCCCCACGAGGGGTTGACCATTGCCGTTGCCTGGCCCAAGGGCATCGTGGCGCCGCCGGACACGGCCGAGCGGATCGGTTATCTGCTCGATGATTATCGCGGCGGCCTGGTGGCCCTGGCGGGGTTGATGGTTTTGCTGGTTTACTACCTGGCGGCCTGGTGGAAGGTCGGGCGGGATCCGTCGGCCGGCGCCATCATTCCCCGCTATGTCCCGGCCAAGGGGCTCTCCCCGGCAGGCATGCGGTTCATCCGGCGCATGGGCTTTGACAAAAAGGCCCTGGCCGTGGCCGTGGTGAGCATGGCGGTAAAAGGCTTTTTGACCATCCACGAGGATCAGGGCGGTGCTTATACCCTTGATCTCACCGGCGGCAAAAGCGAGCCGCTTTCTCTTGGCGAAGCCGCCGTGGCCAAACGTCTCTTCCCGCCAGGCCAAACGACCCTTGCCTTGAAGAAAAGCGAGCACAAACGCGTCGGCGGGGCGGTCAAGGCCTTGCGCACCCGTTTGAGTGCCGAATACGAAAAGGGTTATTTCCTGCGCAACACGGCCTATTTCGTGCCTGGGATCGTGCTTTCGTTCTTTGCCCTGGGCGGCATCATCCTTTCCTCCGCCCAGATGCCGGTGGCTTTGTTCATGATGGTGTGGCTTTCCGGTTGGAGCGTCGGCGTTTATCTGCTGGGCAGCATGGTCGTCGCGGCCTGGCGAAGCCGCAAGACCGCGGGGACCGTCGGTATCACCCTTTTCGCCATCCCGTTTTTTATCGGTGAACTGGCCGGTATCGGGGCCCTGGCCGCGGCGATTTCCGTTTCGGGCATGGTCTTGTTCCTAGGAATTCTGGTCACCAATATGGTCTTTTACCATTTGCTCAAGGCACCGACCCTGGCCGGCCGACGCTTGCTGGACGAAATCGAGGGCCTGCGGCTCTACATGCAGGTGGCCGAAAAGGACCGCCTCAACCTGCTTAACCCGCCGGATCGAACGCCCGCCCATTTCGAGGCCTTGCTGCCCTATGCCATGGCCCTGGACGTGGAAAACGAATGGAACGCACAGTTTGCCGATGTGCTGGCCCGGGCGGCCGCGGACCCGGCCAGCGG
>NZ_BBCC01000473.1 GCF_001311845.1 Desulfosarcina cetonica JCM 12296
AAGTCAAAAAAAGAGGTCAAAATTTACGATTATGTGGATCTCCAGGTAAAGATGCTGGAAAAGATGTATCAAAAACGGCTCAATGGATACGCTTCCATGGGATACAAGGCTAAAGGCGAGGAAATAGATGACACACCTTTGGATATCATCTTTGATAAAGATAATTTTCTGCCTGTTTTCAATCAGGATATCAACACCGCAGAGAAAGAGATTTTAATTGTAAGTCCGTTTGTCAGAAAAATGCGCACGCTTCAAATGATGAAACACCTGAAAGTGGTATTGGAAAAGAATGTCCGTATATTAGTTGTTACCCGTCCTAAAGAAGATTTTAAACCGAAAGATCACTCCACCATCCAACGGACATTGAACCTGTTAACAGATTGCGGAGCCAATGTCGTTTTCAAATCCAATATCCACCAAAAATTTGCGGTTATGGATCAAAAGGTCGTGTGGTACGGTAGCATCAATCTGTTGAGCTATGGGAGTGCCCAGGAAAGCATCATGCGAATAGAAAGTGCCAATATCGCGAACGAATTGGTGAAGAGCATAGAAAAGGCATAATCTGAATAGGTGGTTCGCTGAGTGGATGAAGTGATAACTTTTGGGTATTATCGATGATAGGGTAACATCTCAAAAAGTTATGGTAGTACTACAAAAATCTGGACAAGCTCGCCGCATTATGATATGTGCATAATGTATGAAAGGGCCGAGCAAAATTCCGGATATGTCCAGACAAGGACATGTCATCGACGGTCAAGTTGCTGTTGGACTTTATCGAACAACAAAACGCCTTGATCCTCCAGCAAGCCGAAAAGATTCAGCAGCTCAAGGATGAGATTGCCCGACTCAAAAATCAACCTCCCCGGCCAAAGATCAAACCCAGCAGTTTGGGAAAGAAAGAAACAAAATCCTCAGCGTCGCCGAACAAAAAACGGCCCGGGTCAAAAAAACGCGCCAAGACAGCCCAGCTTGAAATTCACCATACCGAACCCATTGAACCGGAATCGATACCCGCAGGGCCCGTGTTCAGGTATTATAAGACTTCGTCGTTCAAGACATCACCATCAAGCCTCGCAATACACGGTATCGCCC
>NZ_BBCC01000474.1 GCF_001311845.1 Desulfosarcina cetonica JCM 12296
AAACGCGAACGAAACCGGATGCCGGACACCGACGTCAACGCTCTGATGGCAAATCACCCGGACGGTGCCGCTCAATGCGTTCGTGTACGGATCAACCAAAATGTCCAAACCGCCCCAAAAGCCGAACAGCAAGTCCGACCAGTTACCATAGAACATGTCGCCGTCTGTAACCTGCGAAGAGATTGCCACGCGATGTCCGTTCATGCGCCCATCTTCGAGGACATACATGGGAAAACCGGAAACCTTCGGCGTGGTCTTCAAGCTGCCAGCCAAGGCGGGGTTGATGGCATATCCCAGGCTGCCGATATTGGCATTATCCACCGCAACAGCAGATTCAAGTGCGACCACTTCGGCAAACGTCGGAACAGCCGCTGCAAAGGCCGTTGGCGCGTTAATGCCGGTCACATTTGAAATACCGGTGGGTTGGCCGCTGGCACCGGTGCCATAGAGAGCCGCCGCGTCGATGGCCGTTGCCACGGCTGCCGCCAGGTCGATTTTGATCAACTGTTCCGCGTCCGGCGTAGACTGCAACATAAGATTTCTTGTGATTTGGCTATAACAGCCAAGCGTCTTCGGGGTGAGGCTGATCTGGTCGAACTGTGCCTCACTGGCGGAAACGTCGCCGCCTTCTGTAGCTATCCACCCGGCAGCGGCCCCGGACGTTTTGCGGGGCACCAGCACATCACCAACAAGGCCGTGCATGGTCCGTGCACCCAGCAACAGGCAAATGGACAGGTTGCGCAGCACGTCCACGAACGATCCCGCCATCAGATTGTCTGCAACCAGTTCGGCGCCATCGGTTGCCGTGCCGGCGGTCAGCACACGGGTGGAAAGTTCGGGGCCAGCCCTGAAGGTGAGCATGTCGTGGGGAATGACAATTCCTTTGGCCGCTCTGCCCTGAAGTTTTGCAGCCGCTTCGGAGCATTCAAGCTCAAAAGCCGCGTCACGAACGAATTTGGGATCTTTGGCACCGAACGCCTGTGCGCACAGTGCGCGATTCAAAGAGTATTTTCCCTTGTCACGCTGGCTCATGCCAATCAGGGAACCCATGCCCGGTTCCCATCCGCGCTGATTCGGCGGCTGTGCGTTCC
>NZ_BBCC01000475.1 GCF_001311845.1 Desulfosarcina cetonica JCM 12296
TCGGTGGCCAGGCAGACGGCCGTCTCGCCCGCAAACTCGGCGAGGATATGGGCCGCCATGCAATACAGATCGGCATGGTTCATGCCGGAACGGATGAACGCCTTTTCAGGTTGTGCCGGTCCGGCGACCAGGCGGCCGATCAGATCCACAAGATCATTTTCAATGGCGTGTTCAGGCATGGGTCATCTCTCCGCTTTCTGGGTCGGCCTACATAGCATCATCGATAATCGCGTACCATGGTTTTGTGCCATTTTCTTGTTCGTCCCTTCGGAGCTAACCTGATCCGACATCCGTCACCAGGGTGATCAGGTGGCCTTCCACGGTCGTGTGGCGGGCCGTGGTGACTTTCCCGCCATTGTTTTCAAATCGGCTTTCCTCATCCCCGATCCGGATCACCCGGATACGCTCCCAGGCATCCACCAGGGCCATGTCCAGCGTCTTGGCGGCCGCTTCCTTGATGGACCAGACCCGCAGGCCGCCGCGGCGTTGTCCATGGCGGCCACCTTGACGCGGGCCTGCTCGGATGCATCCATGAACAGATGCTGTGCGCGCAGGCGCGTGCGCAGATCGGTTCCACATCGATGCCCACGGGGGTGTCGTGGGCCACGGCCACGCAGAACCGATCGTCATGGGATAGGGCCGCATACATGGGCGGGGCATTGTCGGCCGCCGGCAGGCAGGGCCTTGATGCATCATCGACGACTGTTTCAATGGTTGTTGAGGGCCGCTGGTGGCCGTTGTCGGCCAATTTGCGCCATAACCGCTTGAGGGCCAAGCGGCCGGCGATGTAACCGGTCTTCCGCTTGTTGCCCATGCCGGCCAGGCGCTGGGTTTCGGCGGATGTAAGCGCGACGGCGGCAAAGTCGGCCAGGTGATCGCGTTCCATGATTACGATACCCCGGCAGTTGCCGGTCCATGCGCCGGGGTCGACGTCCGGCTGGTTTTCGACGATCCAGTCGGGCGGCTGCCACGCGCCCCGGCTCACATCGCGCATGGCCACCCCCAATGCGGCTTCGCACAGGTTGCCCGCCCCGTCCAGGATCCAGATGTCGACAATCAACTGGGCGG
>NZ_BBCC01000476.1 GCF_001311845.1 Desulfosarcina cetonica JCM 12296
GATAGTCGGCCACGGCGAGGCAGATGCCTGCGCTGGAGTCGTCGCGGCGCAAGAGAATCGCGCCACCGCCGTCGGAAAGCGCCGCCTCGGCGGATACCGATGGATCGAACAGCGGCGATAGCTGGGGGTGGGCTTCATCGGCGCCCATGACGAGAATCGGATCGGCTGATGTCCGGGTGACCCCATCGGCGGCCAAAAGGGCCTCTTCAAAGGAATAATCGCCGCCGCTGACGGTAAGGTTGGCGCCCTTGGCCGCGAACAACATGGCCACCTGGCCGGCAGGGGCGTTGTGCACCGAGCCGATGAAATCCATGGGCGAGGGGAACTGGTAGTCGCTTGTCTGCAGCCGGGAGAGAAAGTCGTGGGTCTCGGACAGGCGCCCCAGCCGGTGCCCAGGCTGACGACTTGGGGCCAGACCTTTGCATCGATCGTCTGGCGCAGCTCCTCGGCCAGGGCCAGGGCGATTTTGGGTAGCGCTTCAGACGGCGCACCGTACGGGGGGCAAGATCCTGGCAGACGACGCTATCTGCCAGGCAGCCCTGGCAACTGGCTTGATCGGACAAGGCGGCCAGGGTGGCTGTGGATCGTCCGCGTCCGCTCAGGCAAGCGTAGGCGGAGACCACCAGTGGCTTCTCCGTAGCGCGGGCCGGTTTCGCTTCATGGCCTGATCCCTTGCCGATGACCAGGCGGCATTGTTGCCGCCGAATCCGAAACTGTTGGAAAGCACCCGCTGCAGGGAAAGGGGCGTGGCCGCCAAAAGGGGTGTCAGTGCCAGATCCGCATCCACGTGGTCGACCCCGCTGTTGGCCGGGGCGAATCCATGCTGGATGGACAGGGCGGCGATGCCGGCTTCAAGGGCGCCGGCAGCCCCCAGGGTGTGGCCGGTGGAGCCCTTGGTGGAAGAGAGTGGTGGCGGCGATCCGTTGAACAGCCGGTTAACGGCCAGGGCTTCGGAGCGGTCGTTGTCCGGCGTGCCGGTGCCGTGCAGGTTGATGTAGTCGATGGTTTCCGGCGGCAGGCCGGCGTCGCAAAGGGCGGCCTGCATGGCGGTCAGCGCC
>NZ_BBCC01000477.1 GCF_001311845.1 Desulfosarcina cetonica JCM 12296
CGCTGCGAGGTGGATCAGCCGGTGGCCATCCGTGAACTCAAGCGCCTGGCCGCCGATCAGGTCGATCCGCGCACGATCGAGATCCCCATGGCCGAACAGCGCCAGGAGCGCGTGGCCATCATCGGCAGCGGCCCGGCCGGTCTCTCCGCGGCCTATCATCTGGCCCGCCGGGGCATCCTGAGCACGATTTACGAAGCGTTGCCCAAGGCCGGCGGCATGCTGCGCGTGGGTATTCCCGATCACCGGCTGCGCCCGAGATCCTGGACCAGGAGATCGAGATCATCACCAACATGGGCGTGGAACTGAAAACCAATACGCCCCTGGGCGGCGATCTGACCGTGGACAGCCTGTTGGATCAGGGGTTCAAGGCGGTCTACCTGGCCCTGGGGGCCCACAAGGGCATCACCTTGGGCGTTCCCGGCGAAAAAGGCCGCGGGCGTGCGCCAGGGCGTGGACTTTCTGCGTGAGGTCAACCTCACCGGCAAGGCGCCCGTGGGCAAGCATGTGGCCATCATCGGCGGCGGCAACGTGGCCATCGACGTGGCCCGCTCGGCGGTGCGTTTGGGCGCCGAGACGGTGCAGATCATCTACCGCCGCACCCGCGCCGAGATGCCGGCCTGGGAAGAGGAGATCCAGGCCGCCGAGACCGAAGGAACCGCGATCACCTATCTGGCCGCGCCCCAGGAGATCCTGACCGAGGGCGGTAAGGTAAGCGGCCTGCGCTGCATCCGCATGGAACTGGGCGAGCCGGATTCCTCCGGCCGACGTCGTCCGGTACCGGTGCCGGGCAGCGAGTACGACCTTGACGTGGACCAGATCATCCCGGCCATCGGCCAGCGCCCGGACCTGTCGGCCATCGAGGATGTCGAGGGCGTCGAATTCACGCGCTGGAGCACCACGGAAGTGGATCCGGTAACCTACGCCACCGGTCGACCGGGCGTATTTGCCGGCGGCGACCTGCAAAGCGGCCCCTGGGTGGCCATCGGCGCCATCGCGGCGGGCAAGGAGGCAGCCGAGTCCATCGAGTGCTACCTGGACGGCACGGACATGGCTGCCG
>NZ_BBCC01000478.1 GCF_001311845.1 Desulfosarcina cetonica JCM 12296
TCCGAACCAGCCGCGGGGCAGCGATAACAGTGACTGCACCCTATTTTAGCCGAAAAAAGAAAAAGGACAAACGCAGAAAGAAGAAAAAAAAATAGCTTACTGCGCCACAAGCTTTCATCCAGCGGTTTTGTTGTTGGGCGTATATGATCGATGCACCCCATTGCTCTCTTCGGAAATCAGTATCCTGGCAGCGATGCTCAGTTCCTTCGATGAAGTCAGCCGTGTTTTCGAGGATAAGGGCGTGAGCCTCGGCATTAACACAATCCGATGCATTGCTCAGCGTTTCGCCGGTCGGGCAAAAATCGCACAGCGGCTGGAAACCATCGCGTTGACCGATTCCTTAGGGCAGCGCCGTGTGGTGGTCTCCTCCGATGGTGGTAGAGTGCGCATCCGTAGAAACAAACGCGGTCCCCGAACGAAAAAGGGACGCAAACGTTATCACACCCACTGGAAGGAACCTAAGCTGGTCCTTATCTATACGGTTGATGACCAGGGCAAAATGGATCATCGTTTCATCCCAGTCATCGAGGGGACACTCAAAGGTCCTGACACCGCCTTTGGATTGCTTCGCTATCATTTGCAACAACTTGGCGTTCACGCTGCCAAGCAGCTCCTGTTTGTTGCCGACGGTGCTCGGTGGATCTGGAATCGAATTTCCGAATTGGTCGCTTCATTGGGCATAGCTGCCTCAAAGGTTTATGAACTGGTCGATTTTTACCACGCTGTTGAGCATCTGGCCAAGGTCGCTGATTTTAAAAAGAACTGGAAGCCGTCAGAGAAAAAGAAATGGATCCAAAAGCATCGGCGCATGTTGCTCAAAGGGCAAACAGACCAGGTAATCGCCGCGATAAAGACTTTTTGCCGGGGAAGAAAAAGCAAGAATATCGCAACCGAGCGCAATTACTTTATTCGCAATCAACACCGCATGGACTACCAAAAAGTGGCGAGCCTCAACCTCCCGATTGGAAGCGGTGCCATGGAAAGCGCAATACGCCGAGTGGTGAACCTTCGCATGAAGGGTGCTTCCATATATTGGTTGAAAGAAACAGCAGAGGC
>NZ_BBCC01000479.1 GCF_001311845.1 Desulfosarcina cetonica JCM 12296
GCAACGCCCAGCCGCCGAATCAGCGGGCGGCCGTCATCGGCATGAGCCAGCGGGACATGGCAAATTATGACCTGGGCAAGGCGCTTCGGGCTGTTGCCTTTGGCCCCAAAGATCCCAAGTATATTCGCGAAGCCGCTTTCGAGCTTGAATGTTCCGAAGCGGCAGAAAAGCGCGAAGGGCGTGCAGCACGTGGAATCCTACTTCCACACGACATGCTGGTGCAACGTACATTGACCGCCGGTACCGCCACCGATGGTGCCGAGCTTGTGGCCGAGAATTTGCTGGCCGGCAGTTTTGTTGATGTTCTTCGCAACCAGTCGGCAACCCTTTCCATGGGAGCAACGATGCTTAACGGACTGGTTGGTGACGTCAAGATACCACGTAAAACCAGTGGGGCAACCGCTGCATGGATCGGCACCGAAGGCGGCGACGCGGCGAACAGCGAGGCGCAGTTTGACCAAATCAGCCTGGTTCCGAAGACGTCCGGGGTTTATTCGGATATTACGCGCCAGTTGCTTTTGCAGGGTACGCCGTCGATACAACAAATCGTCATGAATGACATCGCTATAGGCATGGTGACGACCATCGATTGCGCGGCGCTGTATGGATCCGGCGCCAGTGGGCAGCCACTCGGAATTGCAAACCAGACCGGCATCAATGCGCCCACGGCCTTTGCAGCGGCCACGCCGACATGGGCCGAGGTAGTGGGCATGGAAAGCTCCGTTGCAGTCGACAACGCCCTGCGCGGCAGCCTTGGCTACATCATTCCTCCGGCCATGTGTGGTTCGCTCAAAACCTCGCCGAAAATCACCGGATACCCGACCTTTATCATGGATAATAATGATCGGCTGAATGGTTACAAGTGCAATGTGACCAATCAGGTAAATTCCGGCGATGTATTTTTCGGCGCGTGGCAAGATTTGGTCATTGGGTTCTGGGGTGGCTTGGATATTTTGGTCGACCCGTACACCAACAGCCTGTCCGGCACCGTTCGAATCGTGGCGCATCAGTCGTGTGATATCGCTGTTCGCCACCCGGTTTCGTTCGCTTTC
>NZ_BBCC01000480.1 GCF_001311845.1 Desulfosarcina cetonica JCM 12296
TCGGCCGTGGCCGGGGCGGGCACCGGCAGGGTGCCATGGGCGCAGTCGACGGTCCCGCTGCCCACATGCAGGGGCGAGCAGACGATACGTGCGATCCCCAGGGCATGCAGCCCGACCACGCCGCCAACGACATCGATGATGGCATCCATGGCGCCCACCTCGTGAAAATGGATGCGTTCCACGGTAGTGTCATGCACCTTGGCTTCGGCTTCGGCCAGCCGCCGAAAAATCCGCAGGCTGTCGCGTTTGACGGCCGGATCCAGGGTGCTACCGTCGATCAGGGCGGTGATATCGACGAGACGGCGGTGATGCTGACGATGATGCCGGGCGTCCACCGTCACCAGGGCCTGGCTGCCGCCGATGCCGCGCTTGACCACGCGGCGCCGGTCCACCGCAAAATGGCTCAACCCGAGTTTGTCCAGCTCGGCCTTCAACACATCCAGCTCCAGGCCGGCATCCAGGAGCGCGCCCAGAATCATGTCGCCGCTGGCACCCGAAAAGCAGTCAAAATAAGCCGTTTTCATCGTGATCGTTTCGCTTTCGTTGGAGAAGAAGCATGGACGGAGAGAAGCCTTCGCGGGGCTGGCGCTCAACCGGTCGTGGGCATGGTGGACGGATCGGCTTCGTCCTTGGCCGAAGGGCAGGCTGCTTCGGCGGTACCGCCGGCGGCCAGCCGGTTGATCAGGCTGGCCTGGTAGGCGGCGCCGAAACCATTATCAATGTTCACCACGGACACTCCCGAGGCGCAACTGTTAAGCATGCTTAAAAGCGCCGCCAGGCCACCGAAACTGGCGCCGTAGCCCACGCTGGTGGGCACGCCGATCACCGGACAGGCGACCAAGCCGCCCACCACGCTGGCCAGGGCGCCTTCCATGCCGGCGATGACGATGGCCACGTTGGCCTTGAACAAATCCTCACAGCGGTTGAGCAAGCGGTGGATGCCGGCCACGCCGACATCGTAAAGCCGGTCGACCCGGTTGCCCAGGGTGGCCGCGGTCACCGCGGCCTCTTCGGCCACAGGGACGTCCGACGTGCCGGCACACACCAC
>NZ_BBCC01000481.1 GCF_001311845.1 Desulfosarcina cetonica JCM 12296
TGCTACCTCTCAGAATATCTGATTCTGGAAGTCCCAAAATGATATACCCAGCAACCCCGCCAGATAGCTATCCCGCAAGGTCTTGGTACCCCGCCAGATCAGTTCGGTTTTATGAATTGGGACGATAGTCCAGGCTACCCCGCCAATTGAAATGGGGCATCCCCTTTGGTAAATGGGAAGGTCACCACAACCCCCAACCACCAAAAAAGGATACCCCCTATGCCGCCAACAGCGACACGTGAAGACATTACAGCATATCTGAAGCTCGTCGAAAAGAACCAAATCAAACCCCATCGCTTGCCCGACTGTACCCAATGCGGTCTTGCCGCATGCTACTTTAAGATCCACGCCTATCGGGAACGCCGTTTTTTGATTATCGTCGACATGACCGTTCAACCCGAATATGCGCCGTTGGTCCGTTTCCGTTGTCCGGCCTGCAAGAAGACGGTTCCCTATTATCCCGATTTTGCCCTTCCGCATAAGCACTACACCCGTCAATCGATCATGGGATTTACCGGAAACTATTTCGCATCCGATACAATCACTTATCAACAGGCGGTCATGGACATGGAGCAGTTCAGTGTCGCAGGATATCCCGGTGGAGAAAAAAGTCTTGCACCATCAACGGTGCACCGGTGGGTGACGGCGCTCTCAAAGCTGGTCCACACCACGCAAACGGCCTTGAACCTGATCGGCCAGGAAAACCCGGCCACACGGGCATACCGCGATTTGGCCCAACTGACGATTGCGAATGGCAAATACAAACATCCGTCCCGTAAAAAGCAGCTGCTCAGTTGCTTGCGGCTGATCACCGTCGAGGCTTTTTTTAAGGCCACCTTCAACCTGTCGATTTTCACCAACCTGGCAATACGCTGCGCGTTCACCTGAGGTAGGATCACCTCCAAGACATCAAAGGAGGTGAGCAGTGGACAAAAAACAAGAAAAATGGGCCATCTTTTGGTGCGATCTCTTAAGTCCGGTAATTTTCGGAGAAATCGACGAGAATGCGACGAACCGGTTTCTCAAGGAG
>NZ_BBCC01000482.1 GCF_001311845.1 Desulfosarcina cetonica JCM 12296
TGGATATGAATAACGATCAACCCATGAGTATGAAATGTTCTGGTTTTGATTAAGATGGCATCCATCGTTAAAATCAAATTCGTGGCGCCTTCGAGATCTGTATAATGGCTATAATATTTTTGAATTATAGGGGAATTTGGTATAATTGTATTTTACATATGCCCGATTTGTTCCAATAATTTAGTCTTGTAAAGATCAAATGATAACATTTGTTCACAATAATAGACCAAATGGCCCCAATAGTCAAATTATTAGAAGCCCAATTGGGCTTCTAATCCGACATGCGCTGGAAATAGAAGCCTAATCAGGCTTCTAAACCGATTTCGTCTGCAAAATGGGCGTATTATAAGACGGCTATTAGGGCGTCTAAACTATGTTTTGGAGAATTGAATGGATTGGTTGCAAATAATTAGTGCTGTTGGTATCGGTGCTTTATTGACCAAACTGCTCGATATTATATGGCTTCAGCGCTCCATCAGGGAAACAGAGAAAAAGAAATGGCTACGCGATCAAAGGCTGAGAGTATATTCCAAACTTGCAGAAGAGATGCTTTCGTTGGGTAAAACATTCAACACTAGAGAAGATGCGTTTTCAGGATATTCATTTGCTGCAGAGGCCATTTTACTGTCTGATGATGATGAACTTGCGTCAGATATTGAAGAATTTTTCACAAAGGTTTCTAATCTTTTTGATGAAGCCGTTAAATCTAACGATGACCCCACAAAAAAAGCAGAAGAACACCTTGAAGGTGCTTACAAAATTATTGTAGCGGAATCAAGACGTTTGGTTAAGAGGTTGCGAAAATCACTACATAAAACATAACAAGGCAGTCAAGGCGACAGCCAGGGCCGGGCGCGCTTGGAAAATTGTTTCAAGCTGAAAGCCAGCAGTTGTTTATAATTTCAGTGGAAGCCCTGGCTGCTCCTTACTTCGGCGTTATCGCGCCGAGCAAAGCTCGGCGCATCTTGCAGGGTGCAAGTCCCTGTCGGGAGGAAGTCAGTAATGGCTTTCTGTAAGGGTTAGCCACC
>NZ_BBCC01000483.1 GCF_001311845.1 Desulfosarcina cetonica JCM 12296
TTCCTTGAGAAACCGGTTCGTCGTATTCTCGTCGATTTCTCCGAAAATTACCGGACTTAAGAGATCGCACCAGAAGATGGCCCATTTTTCTTGTTCTTTGTCCATTGCATCACCTCCCTTGATGGCTTTTGGAGGTGACGTTACCTCAGGTGAACGCGCAACGTATTGCCAGGTTGGTGAAAATCGACAGGTTGAAGGTGGCCTTAAAAAAAGCCTCGGTGACGATCAGCCGCAAGTAACTGAGCAGCTGCTTTTTACGGGACGGATGTTTGTATTTGCCATTCGCAATCGTCAGTTGGGCCAAATCGCGGTATGCCCGTGTGGCCGGGTTTTCCTGGCCGATCAGATTCAAGGCCGTTTGCGTGGTGTGGACCAGCCCCGACAGCGTTGTCACCCACCGGTGAACCGTTGATGGCGCAAGGCTTTTTTCTCCATCGGGATATCCCGCGACACTGAACTGCTCCATGTCCATGACCGCCTGTTGATAGGTGGTTGTATCGGATGTGAAATAGTTTTCGGTAAAGCCCATGATGGATTGACGGGTGTAGTGTTTATGCGGGAGGGCAAAATCGGGATAATAGGAAACCGTCTTCTTGCAGGCCGGGCAACGGAAACGGACCAACGGCGCATATTCGGGATGTACGGTCATGTCGACGATAATCAGGAAACGGCGTTCCCGATAGGCGTGGATCTTAAAGTAGCATGCCGCAAGACCGCATTGGGTACAGTCGGGCAGACGATGGGGTTTGATTTGGTCCTTTTCGACGTGCTCCAGATATGTTGTAATGTCTTCACGTGTCGCTGTTGGCGGCATGGGGGTATCCTTTTTTGGTGGTTGGGGGTTGTGGTGACCTTCCCATTTACCAGGGGGGATACCCCATTTCAATTGGCGGGGTAGTCTGGACTATCGTCCCAAATCACAAAACTGAACTGGCGGGGTAGCAAAACCTTGCGGGATAGCTGTCGGGCGGGGTTGCTGGGTAGCTTATTCTGAGACTCTTTACTCCAATTATTCAGAGAGTTAGCA
>NZ_BBCC01000484.1 GCF_001311845.1 Desulfosarcina cetonica JCM 12296
GGCCGAAGGAACCAAACCTTTACGGTCTCTGCGCCTCAAGCGGAGCGGGCGGCGAAGTATCATGCTGTTTTTCGGTCCAGATAGGCGGTGACATTGTTGATGGAATCGAGGTTTTCCGGGATCAATTCCTCATCATCAACCTGAATTTCGAAAGTTTCTTCAAGAAAAGTGACCAGTTCGAGGACGCCCGTGGAATCAATGATGCCCTCTTCGAGGAAAGAGGTGTCGTCCTGCAGCCCATCAGCGTTGCCGAAAAGAAAGTTTTCAATAATAAAGTCTCTGATTTTCGATTTCATTTCACTCATGTCGATCGTATTGCTCCTTTTTAATTTTTTACCGCAGAGTCGCAGAGTTCGCAGAGAAAGAATGTTTAAGTGGGCTTCGCCCAAAAAGTCCTACAAAAACGGAGATGCTACCATTTATTGATTCTTTTCCCGATAGGAAAAAAATAACCTTTGTGACCTCTGCGACTCGAGCGAAGCGGGCGGTGAAAAACTTACTACCGCAAAGACGCAAAGTTCGATGAGGTGTTTTGTTTTTCTTTATCGATAAAAAGTAAAAATAGATTTAAACGAAGTTGTTTACAATTCTGTGGATGCCGTCTCGCATCAGAGGTACGTTGAAGTTCATCAGTAAGCCTAAATGAATATCTGCCAGCTTGAGATACGTCAGTAGTTGAGCTTTGTGAATGCCGAGTATCGTATCAACGGATTTCAGTTCGAGAATGATGGACTTTTCAACCAGTATATCGATTCGGTAGCCGCAGTCGAGATAATTTCCCTTATATGAAACCGGAAGTCCAACCTGTCGATCATAGTTTAAATGCTCTAATCTCAGTTCATGACACAGGCACTCTTCATATGTTGATTCAAGCAACCCAGGTCCGAGTATTCTATGGACTTCGATTGCTGCGCCGATGACCTCACTTGATAATTGGTTCAAATCCATTTCTGTTTGATTCACCGCAGAGTCGCAAAGTTCGCAGAGATTTCCTTGCAGGTCATCAACCCAAATTG
>NZ_BBCC01000485.1 GCF_001311845.1 Desulfosarcina cetonica JCM 12296
CCAGGGGCGGATCGACCGCCGCCTGGACCGTTTCGACCAAAAGGTCATCCGTTCGGCCGGCCGACGCGAAAGGGGCCCGCTGTTGATGTCGATGGCATCGGCACCGGCGTTCTTGCAGCGCAGGGCCATGTCCCGGATGGGCGCGGGATCGAGCCGCTCCACGGCCTGGGCGATGATGGGACGGGTGATGCGCAGGTTGTCGGCAACGATGATCATGCTGGTTTTCTCCCGGATTCGTCCATCGGGCAGCGGATCAGGTCGAGGCGCTGCGGCGGCGTGTTCAGATACAGGGTCACCCGGCTGCCGGGTTGGGCCGGTGAACGGCGGGCGCCGTGTTTATCGATGATTTTCCGGATGCGGTCCGGCCGTGTCGGCACGCCCGGGGAGAGCACGTCCACGGCCGCGTTTTCGAAAATGCGGTTCTTGACCAATACCTCGGCGCCGCCGTCCGCGGTCAGGCCGGTGACTTTGGCCACGAACCGGTACCCGGGATGGATCCGGTTGGCCGTATTGGCCTCGGTCTGGCGAGGATCGCCGAAGTAGAACCCGGTGCAGTAACCCCGGTGGCTGATGGCGGCCAGTTCGCTCAACCAGTACGGCCGGACCGTGTAGCCTTCCGGATCGCGATACCAGGCGTCGATGGCTTCCCGATAGATCTTGACCACGCCGGCCAGGTAGTGAATGCTTTTCATGCGGCCTTCGATTTTAAAGGAAGCGATGCCGGCGGCGATCATCTCCGGCAGGTGCTCGATCATGCAAAGATCCCGAGAATTGAAAATATAGCTGCCGCGTTCATCCTCGGCAATGGGAAAGTACTGCCCGGGGCGGGTCTCTTCCACCACCGCGTAGTTGAAGCGGCAGGGTTGGCAGCACAGGCCGCGATTGCTTTCCCGCCGGGCCATGAAACCCGACATGAGGCAGCGGCCCGAGTAGGCCATGCACATGGCGCCGTGGACGAATGCCTCCACGGCGATGCCGCCGGCCGCCGCCAGGGTCCGGATTTCGGCAAGC
>NZ_BBCC01000486.1 GCF_001311845.1 Desulfosarcina cetonica JCM 12296
TACTCGGTGGAATAGCCGTAGGCACCCAGGATGCGCATGGCGTAGTTGGAACATTTGTTGACCGTTTCGCCGACGAAGTATTTGGCCTTGGCCACGTCCAGGCCGTTGTTGAGCTTGCCGTTATCCTTCTCCACCGCCGCGCGGTAAACCAGATACCGGGCGCAGTCGATTTCGGTGGCCATCTGGGCGACCATGTCCTGGTTCATCTGGAACTGGCCGATGGGTTTGCCGAACTGCTTGCGATCGTTGCAGTATTTGGTGACCTCGTCCAGGCAGGCCTGGGCCACGCCCACGCCACCGGCGGCGGCCGACAGCCGGGTCTGGTTCAGGGAGCCGAAGACGATCTTGGCGCCATCCCCGGGTTTGCCCAGGATGTTTTCCTTGGGCACCTTGGTATTGTCCAGGAAGACCTCGCCCGTGGGCGAACTCCACGAGCAGTTTGTCCAACGCGGTGGTCTTGACCCCGTTGTAGTTCTTGGGTTCGATGACAAAGGCCGACAGCCCCTTGGAGCCGGCATCGGGGTCCGTGTAGGCGTAGTAAATCAACACGTCGGCCACCTGGGCATTGGAGATCCAGGTCTTGTTGCCGTTGAGCAGCCAATGATCGCCCTTGTCTTCCGCCGTGCTGGACATGGCCATGACGTCGGAGCCGGCATCCGGCTCGGTGATCCCGAACCCGCCGATCAATTCGCCCGCGCACAGCCCTTCGATGTATTTCTTCTTCACTTCCTCGGTGCCATACCGGAAAATGGTGAAGGCGCACCCCAATACCTGCATGTTCACCTGCACGCGCAGCGAGCTGCAGACCCGGGCGAGTTCCTCGGTCACGATCATGGCCGCGAGAAAGCCCATGTCCTCTCCGCCGTATTCCTCGGGGATCACGGTCCCCCAGAATCCCAACTCGCCCATGGGCTTCATGACTTCCTCGTAGGGGAAGTAGTGGTTCTTGTCCCACTCTTCCACGTTGGGGGCGATCTGTTTTTTACAGAAATCGCGGACGGCCTTTTGC
>NZ_BBCC01000487.1 GCF_001311845.1 Desulfosarcina cetonica JCM 12296
AAAAAACTTTTCAAGGTCCATGTCCACGACCCAGCGATACCCCGCTTTGATGTATTCGCGGGCCTGATACACAGCATCATGGGCAGACCGACCAGGCCGGAACCCATAGCTGTAATCAGAAAACCCCGGATCGAAGATCGGCCCCAGTACCTGGGCAATGGCCTGTTGGGTCACCCGGTCCAGCACACTTGGAATACCCAATGGGCGTTTCCCTCCCGATGATTTGGGGATGAGCACGCGTTTGACCGGTAGTGGCTGATAGGTGCCTGCCAAGAGCGACTGGCGGATCTTGGGCCATTTATCGCGGACAGATTCGGCAAACTGGTCGACAGCCATGTGATCGACACCAGGAGCGCCGTTGTTGGCTTTGACCTGTCCCCAGGCCTGTTGCAGATTAGGGCGGAATAAGATCCACTCGAGCAGGCGATCATCTGGGTCGGGCGGTTCCATGACGCGCCGCACATGCACTCCGCCATTCGGTTTCATTGTGTTGTGCGAGCTCAAAGAGGCTCCTTCCCTGCTTGATGTTCGGCCCTTCGCCATGTCCCGACCATTACGCCGGGCGTTGGGCTACTATGGCCTCTGCTGACTTCTGACCGATCACCCGGGCGGTTACCCGCCAGAGCGTTGCTCATCAGCAGGCAGCCGGCATCCCCCTGGTTGCGCCCTTTGGTTCTTGGCACGGCTTCGGGCGGCTGCATTCCCGATGCCGTTGGGACTTGGTCAACCGGTTGCCCCTTCCGGTAGTTTCTGCGGGTGGATGAGGATGTTGCTGATAGCCACATGTCGGTCAGATCTCCCCGGATAAGAACGTGAACTGTCGCTGCACAACCGCGGCATTTACCCTATCCACTGAACCCGGGGCTTCGTTATGTTGTGCTAACTTACCCGCGGACTGGGCCTTATATGCCATTTCTGTTCGTCGGCTCACAGCTTTGCACTCGGGCTTCCTCCAGACAGACTCTCGCGAGGCTGCCCTTGCCGTCGGCTAATGTTTCGATCGGTCAA
>NZ_BBCC01000488.1 GCF_001311845.1 Desulfosarcina cetonica JCM 12296
GTCATCAAGGAAGCGATAAAACGCGCGGGGATTGAGAAAAGCCAGGTGAATGAAGTTCTCATGGGCCAGGTGCTGCCCTGCGGGTATGGCCAGAACCCGGCCAAACAGGCGGCGGTCAAGGCCGGCATGCCCTGGGAAGCGGAGGCCATCACGGTCAACAAGGTCTGCGGCTCGGCCCTCAAGACCGTCATGCTCGGCGCCCAGGCCATCCAATTGGGCGATGCCGATGTGGTCGTGGCCGGCGGCATGGAGAACATGAGCATGGCGCCCTACTACCTGGAAAAGGCCCGTTTCGGCTATCGCATGGGCCCCGGCCAGTTGCAGGATTCCATGATCCACGACGGTCTGTGGGATATCGTCAATGATTTCCACATGGGCATGTCCAATGAGCTTTGCTCCGAACGCTATGCCGTCAGCCGGGAAGACCAGGACCGCTATGCGGCCGAATCCTACCGCCGGGCCATGGAATCCATCCAAAGCGGCCGCTTCGATGCGGAAATCGTTCCCGTGCCGATCCCCCAGCGAAAAGGGGAGCCCAAATTGTTCAGCCGCGACGAATGCCCTCGTGAGACGCCCTACGACGCCATGGCCAAGATGAAACCGGCATTTAAAAAGGATGGGGTCGGCACCGCCGGCAATGCGTCCATCATCAGCGACGGGGCCGCAGCCGTGGTATTGATGTCGCGGGAAAAGGCCGAGGCGTTGGGATGCACGGTCATGGCAAGCATCGGCGCCCAGGCATCCTACGGCATCGACATGAAGTACGTCCTCGTGGCGCCCCATCTGGGCGATTCCCAAATGTCTGAAGAAAGAGGGTATCACCCTTGACGACGTGGATCTTTTCGAGGTCAACGAGGCCTTCTCCGGCTCCACCGTGGCGATCATGAAAGAGCTGGGACTCTCCGCCGACAAGACCAACGTCAACGGCGGCGCCGTGGCCCTGGGGCACCCCATCGGCGGCAGTGGCTGCCGGGTGCTGGTCACCCTGCTTTACGAAATGATCCGCC
>NZ_BBCC01000489.1 GCF_001311845.1 Desulfosarcina cetonica JCM 12296
TGCTGGTGCCGGCGCCGCGCGCCGTGACCGGGATGCCTTCGCGGTGGGCGATGGTCATGATGGCCGCCACTCGGCGGTAGTTTCGGGCAGGATCACCGCCTCGGGCATGGCCTCCTGCACGAAGGCGTCGTAGGAGTAGGCCAAAAGTGCCTCCGGGGTATCGATATAGCGTCCGGCGCCCACGATGGCCTTGAGTTCGGCGGCTGTATTGTCACGCAACATGGTTGTTTCTCCAGATTGGCGGATTCGGAAAAAGCCCGATATCGGCGTTACGCTCATCCTTCGTCACTGCGGCGTACGCCAGGTACGCCTCCCTCCTTAAGGATTCGCAAGCCTTGATCTCGGGCTTTTTGCGAATCCGTCGGAACAGTGACCTTTTACGCGTTCATGAAAAATTAGAACATAAAAAGCAACCAAAATTCACCGGCATCCTTTAAGAGACGACCGCCAGCACCATGTTGTGGCTGTGCGGATATGCCCCATCCCAAAAGCGCCCTGTCTATTGACAGGCGTGGTGGCCGCCATTAGTCTGACGGATTCATAAGCCATGACCATTTTTAACGAAAGCGGCAATGACGGACCCTCTAAGTGCGAATGGGAGAAAATCCATGCGGCGATCTTTTGTTTCCAATGCCGGCCGACAATCCGGCCGGGCACGGGTGAGCCGTTTCCGGCTGCTGGCCTCGACCTTTTGTTTCGTGCTGGCGATCACGGGCTGTTCCGGTGACGCCTCGACCGTTGAGCCCCCCGCGCCGGTGCCGATTGCCATCGGCAGTGTCCGGCATGTCAAAACCCTTCCGAGAGTTCCGGTCAGCGGCACGGTGGTCTCCCCCTATGAACCGACCCGCATCGCCTTTCTGGTGGCGGGAAAGGTGCGCGATGCCCTTTTCCGGGAGGGGGCGTATGTGCAAAAGGGCGAATTGATGGCCGACCTGGACCCGTCGGATTACCGCTTTGCCGTCGAGGGGGCCGCGGCAGCGGTGCGCCAGGCCCGGG
>NZ_BBCC01000490.1 GCF_001311845.1 Desulfosarcina cetonica JCM 12296
AACGCGCTAAATAACCTGCCGGGCGGTTTAGAATATTAAATGTTTGCCAACCTCAATTGTTTCTATGTTTTACTCAACCCAGATCTGGCAAGAGAGTAGCCCGGTCTGAGTTAATTTTGATGTTATAAGCTGTTTTCGGTATTTACTCTATTTAATTTTACCAATGCTAAAATAGTAGTTCTGATATTTCTTTGGATAATATGGTTTTATTTTCAATAGTAAAAAACCAAGAATAATAAATATTGCGACTAAAATATAAATAAGAACTCTTGTATCCGAACTGTACCATTCTTTATTATCATCAAGTAGTAATGTTACTAGGAAAATAGAAGGTATTAAAATGAATAATATTCCCATTACTTTTCTTGATACAAAGTTGAAAAGAGACCAATAAGTTTTTTCAAATCTCGAAGGTTCTATCATACAATGCTTTGCTTATAACGTGGTGGTGAGGGGTGCGCCAACGATATTACCAGAAAAAATGCCGAGCTTCACCGCGTCCCCTCCACTAGGTGGTTAGCGTACATCGTCATCTTTGTATTGTTTCTGTCTGAATGCCATTCCAGATTTAGCCCTTACAGGTAAGGGAAAGCCTAAAATTGCGAGAATATTTAAACATAAATAAACGATGACAACAATGGGCCACGCGAGTCCAAACAACAGAATACAAGACCAGGAGACAAGCTGATGCCAGTGAGTTGCTATAAGCTTTCCTTTAAAGACTGCTGATATCAGATACGAGAGTGAACAAAAAAGCCAACCGCAAAACCAAATCAAGAATACCAA
The DNA here is from genome assembly GCF_001311845.1 of Desulfosarcina cetonica JCM 12296. GTDB lineage: Bacteria > Desulfobacterota > Desulfobacteria > Desulfobacterales > Desulfosarcinaceae > Desulfosarcina > Desulfosarcina cetonica. The sequence goes on from NZ_BBCC01000490.1 coordinate 787, forward strand.
CTTGGTTGTTGTCATGATCATAATATCCAAATGAATAAATGGCGATTTGATCGTCTTCCATAAGTTAATGGAAATGCCCAGAACCCGCTTAAATGTTGAGGTCTAATAAATTCAATATATCATCAATAGTCCCACTTGTTAGTGCTAACGACGAGCTAACTTGCGGCGGCCAAACGACCGGAAACTATCAATGGAAAAAGGAAGTTGA
>NZ_BBCC01000491.1 GCF_001311845.1 Desulfosarcina cetonica JCM 12296
GCTCCGCAAGCTTGTTCATGGCGAGTTCCCTGAAAGCCTCAAGCGGCCGGCGGTCCCGGACAAAAGCAATCGCTTCGTCCATGAGGCCAACGCGCTTGCCGATTTCAAGCATCTCAAGCTTGTCAGCATCGCTCTGATTCCATTTGTTTAAAATATTTTCTTCCCGTTTTCCGGGATCATTTACTTCAATGGTCATTTTTTTATTTCCTTTTGATCGGCCAACGCCAACGGTTTGGTCGGCCGGAATTGATGTAGTCGAAATTTCAACCGGGCACCACTTGCAACGGTAGGTTTTAACACCGTCCTGTTCTCGGACAAGCTTACGTTCGGTCACATAATAGCCAACCGATACACAAGTTCGAATGCCGTCAATGACGTCTTGGAATTCGTCTTCGGCTTCGGGCCGTTTCGAAAACCGGACCACGGCTCGGCCCTTGTCGCCTTCCAGCCTGGCCGACTGAACCACCCCAATCTGACAATCTGCGTCGTGGTCCTTCAACAGCGGCGCTTTCCCGGCAGACAAAAAAGACATGTCTACGTCCGCCGGATCATGGCTTAAAATTTCATCGCCAAACCAGCGTCGACACGGCTCTTCGGATGAAAACGCGAGAGGAACGGTGCGCCGCTTCTCATCGATTTTCCGGCGGTCAAGATCGTACGTTCTGTAAAAAATTTCATTTCCCATTTTTACTTCCAAAAAAAACTTTTTCCTGCCTGGCATCCCGCCCGGCGCCACCCTGGAGGCATCCCGCCATCATGGGTAGTGGATTTTGGTTGCCCGGCAGCATCCCGCCGCCGGACGAAAAAGGCCTGGTTTACTTCCAGACTGTTTATAATTATAAATTATATCAATTAATTAACTGTATGACAAGTTTTTTTTGAAGCCGGGCAAACTTGATCACAGACTTTGAGGATTTCAAGTAAATGATACACCAATAGGTTGAGTGATTCCCGGTCTTGCTCACCGGCCTTAGAGCCGGCCCACACCGCGAT
>NZ_BBCC01000492.1 GCF_001311845.1 Desulfosarcina cetonica JCM 12296
CGACAACCTCGACATCCTGCTGGAAACCCTGGCCGACAACGTGCGCCGGCAGGGCGGCCAGGTCTTTTTCGCCGCTTCGGCCGAGGAAGCCGTGGCCTACTGCCTGGCCGTGGCCCGCCGTCACGAGGTCAAACGGGTGGTCAAGGGGAAATCCATGGTCACCGAGGAAGTCGGGCTGAACGAAGCCCTGGCCGCCGAAGGCATCGAAGTCAACGAAACCGACCTGGGCGAATACATCATCCAGCTGGCCGGGGAACGCCCCTCTCACATCATTGCCCCGGCGATCCACAAAACCCGTGAACAGGTGGGGCGTCTTTTCGCCGACAAACTGGGCATCGCCTATACCGACGATCCGCCGTCCCTGACCCAGGCAGCCAGGAAAGCCCTGCGCGAGAAATTTCTCACCGCCGACATGGGGGTTACCGGCTGCAACCTGGCCTGCGCCGAGACCGGTCATATCACCACCGTCTCCAACGAAGGCAATATCCGCATGTCCAGCACCCTGCCCCGCGTGCATGTGGCCTTCATGGGCATGGAACGCGTGGTCGCCCGGCTGGAGGATCACGACATTCTCTTCCGCCTGCTCTCCCGCGGCGCGGCGGCCCAGCGACTGGGCGGATACGTGAGCTACGTGGGCGGACCCGGCGGCGACACCCATCCCGACGGGCCCCGGGGAATTCCACCTGATCATCATCGATAACGGTCGCAGCCGGATCCTGGCCGACCCGGCCTTTCGCGAAATGCTCTGCTGCATCCGCTGCTCGGCCTGCCTGAATGTCTGTCCGGTGTATGGCAAGATCGGCGGTCATGCCTATGGCAGCCCCTATTCGGGACCGGTGGGCGCCGTGGTCACACCGCTCTTGATCGGCCTGAATAAGGCCAAGGACCTGTGCATGGGCGAGAGCCTGTGCGGGGCCTGCAAGGATGCCTGCCCGGTCAACATCGACCTGCCGCGCATGCTGCGGGAACTGCGTGCCCGCATCAGCGAGGGT
>NZ_BBCC01000493.1 GCF_001311845.1 Desulfosarcina cetonica JCM 12296
TTATGTTGCGAACTTGGTTATGTTGTGAAATCATTCTAAGTTCTCGATATCACAATATAGTTTGTTAAACTTCACAACATAATTTAAGTCGTCTTGGTGAGGCTTTGGAAACCTGGTCGCTCACCCAACAGGAGTCTGTAATCAATTATCTGCTAAGATTGCACGCCGATAGCAATTTTATGGCCTTTTTCGAGACGTTGTAAAATACCGGTTGAGTCGTATTATGTTGTGAAAATAAGGGACTGTATTCTACAATATCAGTCTGATATGGATACTTCGCCACATAAACAAGTTCGCAACATAACGCATCTTATGTGGTTAACCACATAAGATGCGAGAAAACCGCACGTTCGGGTCTGTGTGGGGGGCGTCGGGTGACCGGCGTTCCTACCACGAGATATTTCGTAGGAGTCATTGATGAGTGAGCATAGAAGAGTAGATGCTGATTCGTTTAAAAAAATAATAGATAATCTTCCTGATGGTGAGTTGGATAGGTTGAACCGACTTCAGCATGAGCAAGCTGTCGAAGAACACAAAAGATTCAAAGAGCATTATCTAAAAGGTGAATGTTATTTGTGCGGGAAACCATTTAAGACAATAAGCAAAAGCAATCCGTGCATCCATTGGTTGTTAAGGCGATGTAAATTTAAAGCGAAGGATTTTTCAAAGGTATATCGGCAATATGATTATCATCAAATATCATCCTATCTTAGATGGGTTGCAAATCAAGAACGATTCCAAGGGAATATTAATGACCTTTTTGAGGAAAAAGATGAGAATAAACTGTTTGAAACAACTATAAAATGGAAAAATATCGAATGGACATTTAATTGTTCGAGAAATGATTATGAGGGACATGATGGAGGTAATTCTAACTATCCACATTATCACTTCCAGATGAGAATTGACCATAGGCAATTCATAAATTTTAGCCAGCATCATATTCCATTTTCAGAAAAAGATCTGTTTAATTTAGATTTGTTCAG
>NZ_BBCC01000494.1 GCF_001311845.1 Desulfosarcina cetonica JCM 12296
GTCGGCTTTGTTTATGGAATCAGCTCCACTACTATAAATGTATTTGGATTTTGCATTATAAAAATGCTGTAATTATTAGATAAATTATTATATAACAATATCATATCAGTATCATATCACCATCAGAACTTTATCAGAACATTATCAGGGTGATAAAAGGTCGTATTTCCCTTCCTGCCCCGTCAGCGCCGGTGTGCCGTTTAAAATTTTTCTATAAATTCAATTTGATTTCATAAGGGTGGACCTTTGTTAGGGACTCGGAGGCCTACTCGGACGGCATCGGGCTCATGTTCGCTATCCCTGGCCGCCAGCTCCGTTCCTCCGCCCGCGTCCAGGGGCGACCATGGCCCCGATGCCAACCTCATGCGGCCTATTCCTCGATCTGATTTTAAAGGGCGAAAGACCCAAGGGCGAAGGGCTTGAAAGGTGATCCCCTGGATGACGGGTGCGATCCGATCCATTTAATCCGCGTCGCGGACTTCACTCGCCATCCAGGAGATCGCCGTTCCCGGCCGTCACTTCAGCGGGCGAAAGAATCCCAATCGATTGTATTGCCGCCCGGCGACGGTGACGGCCGGTGGACATGGTATTGCGCTCTAACTGAGCGCACGGAAGGCTGAAGTCGATTAAATAAGAGTGCCAGGTTCTGAAAGCTGTCCGGACCTGGCGCTTTTTTGTTGGTGTGTTGAAACCGTTCTCTACAAGGGTAGGTGTTTGTGGAATTGAGAAAACCGGGGGAGAAGAACCGACCGGGGTAAAGAAGATGGTTTTTTTGGCACAACGCCCGAAAAAGGGGCCTTCCAGAAGATGACACACCAAAACCTGACGGGGCAGGAAGGGAAAAGGGGATGTGTATTATTTGTTTCACGTGAAACACATTTTTATTACATAAATAACTTGACAAACGTAATACGCTTTGATAGGATGGATTATACAAGAAGGGGAGGTGGCCAGCCCTCCCGAAACCTTAACGGAAGGGGTT
>NZ_BBCC01000495.1 GCF_001311845.1 Desulfosarcina cetonica JCM 12296
ACTTGGAGTAGGCATACACAATGTTTTTGTTGGAGACTCCTTGCCCAACCATTGCCGGGCTTGTTCTGAAAATTCCGTTAACCAATCATGAGTTTCATTTTCACCAGGAAAGGTATAAGGGTGGTAGGGAATTGCTGGGTCATAGCCAGTCGTTTCCTGACGTGGTTGTGTCTTTACCTTTAGGTCGTAACCGCAAGAAACATCCAGGTATTTTAGTACCATGGGGATATATCGTTTGAAAAGTTGAAATCCCATAAAATCAACGGGAGTGTAAATTTCAATTTTGAGTTCCCATTGATCAAATTGTACTTCAATGTCTGGAGACACAGGAGCCCCTGCGGATTCGGCCGCTTTAACCGCAGTTCCAAAGTGCTCATAAAGATGCACGTATATTTCCAGCTCCGCAGCCGCCTGCTCCAGTTCAAATGGATGCTTCGTCTTGATAAGTTTTCTACCGATTGCCCCCGAGCCTTCAATCGAATTATCAATAAATTCAAGAAACCGACTGATGTGTTTATAGTGTGTGTTGGACAGAAGGCGAACGATCTCAAACTTAGAACGTCCAGAATTCGGTAGATTGAAGGCTTTGCCAATTGCTGGATACCGGGCAAGTGCCTTTTTTGTGTTTTCATCCACCGGGTATGATATAGATAAAGCGCCCATCACTTTATACCCTCCATAAAGGGTCTTCCTGTTTAACATCTCTTTTCGATATGTTTATTCTAATGCGGCACTTCCTATTTTAGAGGCCAACGACGAGCTAACTTGCGGCGGTCAAACGACCAGAAACTATCAATGGAAAAAGGAAGTTGCTGATAGCACGATCGACCAAAATGCCACCGTAACCGCCGTCAAAGTTTAGCGCTTTGTTGGTGCACCGAGCTTTCAATGAAAAAGAAAGCGAGTGCCCGGTTAAAACAAATAAATAAGCCCGGCCCGAAAAGAAAAAGAGCACAAATCGATTATGAAGTAACCGGA
>NZ_BBCC01000496.1 GCF_001311845.1 Desulfosarcina cetonica JCM 12296
TTGGATCCGATCCGCAACTGGCTGCTGGGCGGCAATCTCATGGTGCGCGTGGGCGTGGTGGTGCTGCTGTTCGGTTTCGCCTTCCTGGTGAAGTATGCCGCGGCGCGCAACCTGGTGCCCCTGGAGCTGCGCCTGGCGGCGACCTTTGCCGCCGGGATCGGGCTGCTGGTTCTGGGGTGGCGCTTGCGCCATGATCGTTTCGGCTACGCCATCACCCTGCAGGGTGGTGGGATCGGCGTGATGTACCTGACGCTTTTCGCCGCCGCCCGCTTGTTCGAGGTCGAAATGGTGCCCCTGCCGCTGAGCCTTGGCGTGATGGTCGGCCTGGTGGTTTTTTCCGGCATCCTGGCCATGCTCCAGGATGCGGCCGCCATGGCCGTTTTGGGCGCCGCCGGCGGATTCATGGCGCCGGTGCTGCTTTCCACCGGCACGGGCAGCCACGTGGCGCTTTTCTCCTACTATGCCCTGCTCAACGCGGGGATTTTCGGTATCGCCTGGTTCAAGGCCTGGCGCTGGCTCAACCTGTTGGGCTTTGTCTTCACCTTCGGCATCGGCAGCGCCTGGGGCCTGCAGTACTACCAGGGCCGTTATTTTGCCACCACCGAGCCGTTTCTGATCCTTTTCTTCGCATTTTATCTGGCCATTTCCGTGCTCTTCGCCCTGCGGCAACCCCCGCGTCTGAAGGGCTATGTGGACGGCAGCCTGGTTTTCGGCATGCCGCTGATCAGCTTCAGCCTGCAGGTGGGGTTGGTGCGGCCGTTTCCCTTTGGATTGGCATTGAGCGCCGTGGTTCTGGGGCTCGTCTATACCGGACTGGCCACGGCCTTGTGGCGCCACCGGGGAAAGGGGCTGGCCGCCCTGGTGGAGGCTTTTTTGGCATTGGGCGTGATTTTCGGCAGCCTGGCGATCCCCCTGGCCCTGTCCGGCAGTTGGACGGCCGTGGTCTGGAGCTGGAGGCG
>NZ_BBCC01000497.1 GCF_001311845.1 Desulfosarcina cetonica JCM 12296
CCCCCCCAGTTCCACGGCACTGACGGACTTGTCACCCGGAAAGCCGATGCCAAAGGCCGCCGCCCCCAGGCCCACGCCACGGCGTATCGGTCCGTCGGGGACCTGGGCCGCATCGGCCACGGCACGCTCGTAATCGGGCCGGATGGCCTCGCAGATCCCCTCGAAAGCCCACTCGTCGACCGCGTGGCCGGTGGCCTTGGTCTGTCCCGGCTGGAGGGAATTCAGTTTGCGGAAGGCCAGGGGATCCATGTTCAGCTTTTCGGCCAGCATGTCCATGGCGCTTTCCAGGGCGTAGTGGGCCTGGGGTGGTCCGGCCCCACGGGCCGCGCTGCCCCACGGGTTATTGGTGTACACCAGCTTTGAGGCCACCTTGATGTTGGGAATGAAGTAGGAGCTGGACAACATGTGCAGGGCACGGTTGATGACTACGTTGCCGATGGAGTTGTAGGCGCCGTTGTCCACGGTCATGTCCATGGCAAGGGCCGTGATCCGGCCGTTTGCATCGGCCCCCAAACGAATCTGCATATCGAAGGGGTGGCGTTTGGAGGTGATCAGCATGGATTCGGCCAGGCTGGGAATATAGCGCACCGGACGGCGAAACTTGAGCGCCGCGGCAGCGGCGATGGCCTCGGTGAAGATTTCCAGCTTGATGCCGAACTGCCCGCCGGAAAAGGTCTCCTCGTAGCGGATGTTCTCGAATCCCAGAGCGGCCTGCAGGATCGCCATGTGCAAGTGGATGTTGATGCTGCGGCCCATGACCACGAGCTCGGCATCCTCGCCCTCGCCTTCCATGAAGGCCACGCTGTTTTCCGGCTCCATGGGCGCCTGGTGGTTGATCTGGGTCACAAAATGGTTTTCCACCACGGCGGCGGCCGATGCCAACGCGGCGTCGGCATCGCCCTTGACGACCGGCTGGCTGAAGCACAGGTTGGGCTGCCCGGGATGGATCCGGGGC
>NZ_BBCC01000498.1 GCF_001311845.1 Desulfosarcina cetonica JCM 12296
CCACCAGCGCATGAACAGCCCTGCCGCGCCCACCAAGAGGGGGCCGATGATCGTGGCGAACTTGCCCAGCATGTTATAGAAGCCGTAAAACTCGGCGGGCTTGTCCGCCGGGATGAGGCGGGCGTAGTAGGAACGCGAAAGGGCCTGGATACCGCCCTGGACCAGGCCGATCACCACGGCCAGGATGTAAAACTCCTCCTTGCGGGTCATGGTGATGCCGAACACGGTCACCCCCACATAGACCGCGATGGCCAAATAGATCCCCCGCCGCGGGCCCATGCGCTGACCGATGCGGCCGAAAACAAGGGCCGCGGGAAAACCCACGAACTGGGTGATCAAAAGCGCCAGCAAAAGATCATGGGCGGCAAAGCCCAGGCTCATGCCGTAGTCCACGGCCATGCGGATGATTGTGTCCACCCCGTCGATGTAAAGCCAGTAGGCGCAGAGAAAAAGCAAAACGACCTTCATGTGCCGGATCCGCCTGAAGGTATGCTTCAACTGATCGAAACCGGCGGACCAGACGCCGGTGGGGACCGTGGGGGCGGGTGTTTCGGGGACCCAGCGCAAGGTGAGCACGGTAAAACCGCCCCACCACAAGGCCACACTGAGAAATCCCATTTGCACGGCCTGCCCCGCATCGGCCAATCCGAAGCGCGCGGGCATGAGCACCATGAGCACATTGACCAAAAAGAGCAATCCGCCGCCCAGATACCCCATGGCGTAACCAAAGCCGGAAACCACGTCCAGCTCCGCCTCGGCCGCCACCTGGGGCAAGAGGGCATCGTAGAAGATGTTGGCCCCGGAAAACCCGACCACGCCCAGAACGTAGACCATCACCGCCATGGCCCACTGCCCTTCGGCCACCAGGTAGAGCCCGGCGGTCATCAAGACGCCCAGGTAGGCAAACAGCGCCAAAAAACGCTTGCGCGCACCGCTCCGG
>NZ_BBCC01000499.1 GCF_001311845.1 Desulfosarcina cetonica JCM 12296
CGGTCACGCCGTAAGCCACCAGCAGGGTATCGGCCTGGGGGTCGAGGTCCTGATCGAAAAAGGTGAATTCGTCCACATGGGCGGTCAGCTTCTTCTGCAGCCGCACCTGGAAGGCGTTGATTTCATCCGGATCCACGGTGATGTAGCCATTGGCCCCATGGGTCGAGGAGGTCTGCCGCACCAGGGTGGTATCGCCGATGGGCAGAAAATCCGGAACCCCATCGTCACTCGCGGTGGCAAACGGCAGAAAGGGATTGCCGGGGTCGGCCGCCTTGCGGGTGACGATCGCGGGAAGGTCGATGGCGTCCAGATCCACGCTCTCGCGGGTCATGGCGATCTCCTTGTTGGAGGCCAGGAAGACCGGGCAGCGGTACTGTTCGGCCAGGTTGAAGGCATGCACGGTCAGGCAATAGCAGTCGGCCGCGTTCACCGGTGCCAGCACGATCACCGGCAGGCCGGAGCTGGAACCCCAGCGCATGAACTGGATGTCGCCGTCAGCCCCCTTGGTGGCCGATCCCGTGGACGGACCCAACCGCTGGACATTGACGATCACGAGGGGAATCTCGCTGCCAATGGCAAAGGAGAGTTGTTCGCTGTAAAGGCTGATGCCCGGGCCGGAAGTGGCCGTGAGCACCTTGTTGCCCGCCATGGATGCGCCCAGGCAGTACCCGATGGAGGCGATTTCGTCCTCGCCCTGCAGGCAAACGCCACCTTCCGGGGGCAGGTACTTGAGCATGGCGTTGTAAATGGTCGTGGCCGGCGTGATCGGATAGCCGGCGAAAAACCGGCAACCGGCGGCCATGGCACCCAACGCAACCGCTTCGTTGCCTTCGATGAAACTCAGCGACATGTGCGACCCTCCCTGAATCAGTGCCCATCCAGAAATGTCCAATCTGCCCAATATCGGTGTTGCCCGAAAAA
>NZ_BBCC01000500.1 GCF_001311845.1 Desulfosarcina cetonica JCM 12296
GTGAAGTGAGGGGCCGGGAGATTTAAACCTGAAACCTCTACGGAACACAATGAAAGTCTATTAACAAAATATGTTAAAAAATGCACGGCTTCTCCCGGTCCCTCTCAACTGACTGGTTCGCCGCAGGCGACGGTCATAGTTTTTTACCCCACCGCAACTCGGGTTTTTCTCCCTTTTTCCAACATATGAAAAGTAAGATTCCAGTAAGAACGAAAACATAGATAATAAAGGGAATAATCAACCAAGGAGATCGCTTTATAAAGAGCGCGCCAATAATCACAAGAACGGTATAGATCAAGAAAACAGTCCATCCTTGCCAAGTAGTAGGCAGGCCCCACCCGATTCCATATTTCATCGCAGGGAACCAGATATCTTTATTATTCTTACTCATAATATTTTCACCGCATAAATTGGCGAACGCTGCGGGTAACTTGGCGGGCGCGTCGTTTTGCCCGCTCAAGTTCACCCGCTTGTTAGCGGTTTAATATGAATTGGTGATCACTTGATTCATTGAAAACCAAATAACAACCAAGCAAATTATAGGTGCAAATACGAATGCCAAATCTATCTTTTCGCTTTTCTTAAATAATTTTTTGTACCCATAGAATATCAACCAGCATAAAGATATAATATTTCCTGGAACGAAAAGAAATAAGGCTGTTACAGCAAAATCATGATTTCCAGTTCTTAAAAAAAGAAAGGTTACAATTGCAAAAACAAATGAAAACCAGGCAGGCAACCAGTTTATTTGTTTTTGCAGTGCTTGACTGTTCATATTCCCTTTTGTGTGGTCGCTAACATGGACTAGACGACCGAACTGTCGCCTTATAATACGTCTCTTTAGCAGACGAAATCGTATTATTGGCCTCATCAGTCCAATAATACCCCTTATTTCCGGTGTTATTGGCCTCATGAGG
>NZ_BBCC01000501.1 GCF_001311845.1 Desulfosarcina cetonica JCM 12296
CGATACGGTCAACCACGACGTGCTCATGCACCGTGTGGCCCGGAAGGTCCGTGATAAGCGCGTCCTGAAGCTGATCGGCAAATACCTGCGCGCCGGGGTGATGCAAAACGGCCGCCTTCAACAGACCCAGGAAGGGGTTCCGCAAGGGGGGCCGTTATCGCCGCTTTTGGCCAACATTGTCCTTGACGACCTGGATAAAGAGCTGGAACACCGAGGCCACCGGTTCGTGCGGTATGCCGACGACTTTCTCATCTTCGTGAAAAGTCGGCGAGCCGCCGAGCGAGTGATGACCGGGATCAAGCGCTTTATCGAACGGGAGCTAAAACTCAAGGTGAACATGACCAAAAGCCAGGTTGCTCCGACCGACCAAGCCACGTTCCTCGGCTTCACCTTCAACGGTAAGAAAATCCGTTGGTCGGACAAAGCGTTCAAGACGTTCAAATATCGGCTGCGAAAATTGACCGGCAGGAGCTGGTTTGTCTCCATGGATTACCGACTCGAGAAGCTGGCGCAGTATCTCCGGGGCTGGATGAACTATTTTGGTATATCGGAGTATTACCGTCCGCTCCCGGAAATCGATCACTGGCTAAGACGACGATTACGCATGTGCTATTGGAAACAATGGCGCTACGCCCGCACGAAAGTCCGCCATCTGCTCAAACTCGGAACCTCCAAGAAGGCCGCCATACTCACCGCGATCAGCCGTAAAGGTCCGTGGCACTTGTCACGAACGCTGGCAACCCAGACCGGAATGACCAACCAGTGGCTCAAGGATCAAGGCGTATTATCTGTCAAAGAGCTGTGGGTGAACATCCATTACCCGGCTACGGCCCGGTAAGCTTGGTGAAACGCCCAGTGCGGACCCGCATGCTGGGTGTTGTGGGGGCTGGGGGAGAAATACCCCCGGCTACCCGATT
>NZ_BBCC01000502.1 GCF_001311845.1 Desulfosarcina cetonica JCM 12296
TCGGAGCTGCCCATTACCCTGGGCCACGAAATCAGCGGAACCATCGCAGCCACCGGTCCCGGAACCGAAGAATGGAGCGGGTGCGCGGCGATTATCCCGGCGGTCATGCCCTGCGGGGAATGTGCGGACTGCAAGGAAGGCCGGGGCAACATCTGCATGAAACAGAAGATGCCGGGCAACGACATCCAGGGCGGGTTCGCCAGCCACATTCTGGTCCCGGCCAAACAGCTGTGCAAGGTGCCGGTGGACGAGAACATGAAGCCGGTGTCCAAGACCGACATCACCCTGGAGGAACTCTCCGTGGTGGCCGATGCCATCACCACCCCCTACCAGGCCATCGTCGAAGCCAAACTCAATGAGACCGACATTGCCGTTTTCAACGGTGTCGGCGGCGTGGGCGGATACGGCGCCCTGCTGGCCAAGAGTTTCGGTGCCGCCGTGGTGGCCATCGATGTGGACCAGCCCAAGCTGGACAACCTGGCCCCTTTCATGGACGCGACCTTCAATGCCCGGGAAATGTCGTTCAAGGATCTGCGCAAAGCGGTTTACGGGGTGGCCAAAGAGACCGGTCGGTCGCGCACGCATCTGAAGATTTTCGAAACCTCCGGCACCGCCGCCGGCCAGAAGACCGCCTTCGGCCTGATGACCTTCGGTTCGCATCTTTCCGTGGTCGGTTTTACCCTCGACACACTGGAACTGCGCCTATCCAACCTGATGGCCTTCAACGCCACGGCCCGGGGCAACTGGGGCTGCATCCCCGAGTACTACCGCCCGGTGGTGGACCTGATTCTGGACGGCAAGATGCCCCTCAAGCAGTTCGTCAAGACTTTTCCGCTGGATTCCATCAACGACGTATTTGAGAATGCTCACCAGCGAAAGTACAACCAGCGTCCCATTATGGTTCCATAG
>NZ_BBCC01000503.1 GCF_001311845.1 Desulfosarcina cetonica JCM 12296
GCCCCAGGCCACGGGCGAATATGCCCGCCGCCGCGGTGAGGAGATCCCCCAACGGCTGATCGCCTCATCCAAATCGTGGTTGTGCAACACCTTCGTCGACCGCAAGGCCCCCATCCTTCCCTGGGAGACGGCGGCGGCCAAGAGCGGCATCCCGACCGAGAGCAAACTCTCGCCGGTGGCGGCCTCGGCGGCGATCCTGCGGCATATCCGCGACGCCTGGAACCACGTCATGGCCGGCTCGGCCAGCGATCCGGACGAACGCCTGCGCTTTGAAAACCAGAAGATCTATCTCACCGTGCCGGCTTCCTTCGATGCCGTGGCCCGGGAGTTGACCGTTACGGCGGCCGATCAGGCCGGGATAACCAACATCACCCTTCTGGAGGAACCCCAGGCAGCCTTTTACGCCTGGTTGGCAACCTCGGGAAAGGCCTGGCGCGACATGGTCAGCCCTGGGGATCTGATCCTGGTATGCGACGTGGGCGGCGGCACCAGCGACTTCAGCCTGATCCAAGTCGGTGAGGAAAGCGGCGATCTGGTGCTGGACCGCGTGGCCGTGGGCAACCATCTGTTGGTGGGCGGGGACAACATGGATCTGGCCCTGGCCTATTCCCTGTCGCGCCAGATGGCCGAAGGCGGCACCCGCCTGGATTCCTGGCAGATGAACGGTCTGTGGCACAGCTGCCGGCGGGCCAAGGAACATATCCTCTCCGATCCGTCGCTCCAATCCCTGTCGGTGACGATCCTGGGGCGCGGCAGCAGCCTGATCGGCGGTACGCTGAAAGCCGAACTGACCCGTGAAACCATCGAAGCGATCCTGCGGGACGGCTTTTTTCCGATCTGCGGCAAAGACGACCGGCCGGCCACGGCCCAGCGCGCCGGCATCCGCGAATTCGGCCTGGCCTTCGAA
>NZ_BBCC01000504.1 GCF_001311845.1 Desulfosarcina cetonica JCM 12296
TGAACAGGTAGCGCGCCCCGGCGGCCTGGAGGTCCACCGCCGTGCGGGCGATGGCATCCGGAGCGAAGAGCCGCATGCGCCGGCCCTCGATATGCGGATAGGTGCAGTAGATGCAGCGAAACGGGCACCCACGTTTGGATTGCAGGTTCAGCATGCCGCCGGTGGACAGGTAGTACCCCAAATGCTCGCCCTTGGGGTCGAAACGCCGCACGGTTTCGCCGGGCCAGGGAGATGGCGGGTCGACCGCTTGGCCGCGCACCACCACCCCGTCGACGGTGGCCGGATCCTCGCCGCGGGCCAGGGCCGCCAGCAGCTGCGGCAAGCGTTCGCCCTCGCCGATGATGCCGTAATCCGCATCCAGGGTCTGCATGGCCTCGACCGGAAAAATAGTGAACCCGCTGCCCCCCAATATCACCGGTGCTATTGTCGCCTGCCGCACGGTCTGCATCAAATCGCTGTATTCGGCCATGAAGCCCTTGGGCTGGGTCACGTCCGTGGTGTCGGCGTTGCGCAGGCTGATACCCACCATGTCCGGCTCCCAGTCGCGGATGGCGGCGGTCAGGTCGGCGGTGTCCGGCATCTGATTCCGGTCGAGGATGCGCACCTGGTGATCCGGGCTAAGGGCGCCTGCCAGGTAGTCGAGGCCCAGGGGATAGACCGGGTAGGGATCGGTCAGGCGGTTGGCGGAGATCAACAGGATTTTCATGGCGGACAAATTGGGGTTGCGGTGATGAATCGACCGAGGCCGAGGAGCAGCACCCCTTTTCCGGCCGGGGCCAGCGTGGGATTCCCGGTCGCCAGCCAATGAATGCCGGCCACCGCGGCAACGGCCGTGGCCGTGGCGAATTCACCGGTCAGGCGCCGGAAGTCGATGACCGGGCCGGAGAAGTTGCTCAGGGC
>NZ_BBCC01000505.1 GCF_001311845.1 Desulfosarcina cetonica JCM 12296
CCCACGGGCACGATGCGCTCACGCCCGCCCTTGCCCCACACCCGCACGCAACCGGAAGCCACGTCCAGGTCGAACACATTCAGGCCGGTCAGCTCGGAAACCCGGATACCCGATCCGTAAAGGGTTTCAAAAAGCGCCCGGTTGCGCAGGCCCAGCACCGTATCCGCAAGGGTCTGATCGAGCAGCCGGAACATGTCGTCCACGGAAAGATAGGACGGCACGGGCCGGATCTGTTTGGGGGTCAGGATCGTCCCCGTGGGATCCTCGTCGAGCAGCCGGTGCTTGACCAAGTAGCGAAAGAACGACCGCAGGGCCGACAGCTTGCGGGCAATCGTCGATTTTTCGTTGCGTCGGTGCAAAAATCCCAGATACCCGCGAATCGTCAGGACATCGATGTCGCTCACGGCCAGCGCTTCCAACCCTTTTTCGGCCATACCGGGCAGGGATCGCAGGGCATGCACGGCAAACTCGTCCAGATCATGCGCGTAGGCCCGAAGGGTGTGCGCCGAATAGCCCTTTTCCGTGGCCAGGACCTGGAGAAAAAGGTCGATCTGCGGTTTGAGCATGGGCGCGTTCACGGGAAGACGATCCGCCTTTCGAGATCGGCCCATGAATCGACGGTCAGGTAATCGTGGCCATCCTGGTTCCACGGCTGACGAAACACCACCGGTTCGATGCCGGCGGATTTGAGCAGATGGCAGGTTTCCAGGCGATCTTCCACGAACCAGTGGATGCCGTTCTCCTTGAGCACGTCGATCTTGCCCTCGAAGGAACCGGTGGCGACAATGCGCGCCTGCCGGTGCTGGCCGTTGAGCAGTCCGCGCATCCAGGCTTCGATGAGTGCGCCGTCGGGCCGCGCGGTGACCATCAGCACCCGTTCCGTGGCCGCGGC
>NZ_BBCC01000506.1 GCF_001311845.1 Desulfosarcina cetonica JCM 12296
GCCTCCCAGTCCAGGGCCGCCCGGGCGCGGGACATGGCATTGTCCCAGTCGCGGCGCCGGGAATGCCCTTGGCGATATCGGCGGCATGGGCGGCAATGCGCGTGGCGATGATGCCGTCCTTCATATCCTCCCGGTCGGGCAGACGCAGGTGCTCGGCCGGCGTGACGTAGCAGAGGAAGTCGGCGCCGCTGGCCGCGGCGATGGCTCCGCCAATGGCGCTGGTGATGTGATCGTAGCCCGGTGCCACGTCGGTGACGATGGGGCCCAAAACGTAAAAGGGCGCGCCGTGGCAAAGGCGTTTTTCCAGCATCATGTTGCCTTTGATTTCATCCATGGCCATGTGACCCGGTCCCTCGATCATGACCTGGACGTTCTTCTCCCAGGCCCGCAAGGTCAGCTCGCCCAGGGTGATCAACTCCTCCACCTGGCTGGCGTCGGTGGAATCGTTGATACAGCCCGGCCGGCAACCGTCGCCCAGGCTCAGGCTCACGTCAAAGTGCTGGCAGATCTCCAGCAAGCGGTCGAAGTATTCATAAAAAGGATTTTCCCGGTCATTCATCTGCATCCAGGTGAACATGAGGCTGCCCCCCCGGGAGACGATGTTGGTGATGCGCCGGCGGCTTTTGATCTTCTCGGCGGCCTGGCGGTTGAGCCCGGCATGATGGTGAGAAAATCGACCCCATCCTCGCAGTGGCGCTCGATCACGTCGAACATTTCATCCACGGTCAGATCCTTGAGGTTCTTCTCATAAAAGCCGACCGCGTCGTAGATCGGCACGGTGCCGATCATGGCCGGCGACATGGCCACCAGGCGCTGCCGGAAATCACGGGTCTTGCCGTAACAGGAGAGATCCATGATCGCCTCGGCCTTGAG
>NZ_BBCC01000507.1 GCF_001311845.1 Desulfosarcina cetonica JCM 12296
CGAATCGGTAAAGGCCCTGGGACCGAACACCCGTTTTGTCAAACCCCAGGCGAAGGTAGCGTGATATGTCCGGATACACAGAGAAGATGAGACAGATCGCCGGCCGGCTGTTAAAGGACTGCAGCGTGGAGATGGTCATCGGATTTCGTCAAGGGACCATGCCCATGATGAACGAGCCGTGCTTTATCACCCGGGCCGAGGATGCGGCGTCCCTGGTGTGGGACAGCAACTGCGGAATCAACCTGGCGAACTACCTGACCAACCGCAAGGAGAAGATCGCCGTTTTCGCCAAGGGCTGTGATTCGCGCAACATCGTCAACCACATTGTCGAAAACAAAATCAAACGCGAGCAACTGCACATCATCGGCGTGCCCTGCACGGGGATGATCGACAAACGCCAGATCAGCGCCCGGGTGGAGGGCGAGATCCTCGAGGTCACCGAGACGGATAACACCATCAAGGTGCGCACGACAGGTGCCGAGACCCTCTTGGACAAGGCCGAGGTGCTCCAGCAGAACTGCGCCCTGTGCATCCACCGCAACCCGGTGATCCATGACGAGATGATCGCCGATCCGGTGGAGGAGCAAAGCGGTATCGACCGCTATGAAGACGTGCGCCGCATCGAGGCCATGGACAGTCAGGAAAAGTGGCAGTTCTTCGATGATTTGCTCTCGCCCTGTATCCGCTGCTATGCCTGCCGCAACGCCTGCCCCTTGTGCTACTGCCCGACCTGCTTCGTGGACGAGTCCAAGCCCCAATGGGTGGGCAAGGGCCAGGATCCCATCGACGTGCGCACCTTTCATTTCCTGCGGGCCTATCATTGCGCCGGCCGCTGCACGGA
>NZ_BBCC01000508.1 GCF_001311845.1 Desulfosarcina cetonica JCM 12296
CGGAAGGCGGCGGCACCGGCGCCTCGGCCTGGGCTTCAGGCGATGGCCGCGCGGTTTTGGCATCCCACCACCGATCCACCCGGATTTGAAGGTCGGATAGCCGCTTTTCCAGCTCGATCAACCGGTTGCGCTGACCAATAACCGCGGCCACCAGCAGGCCGATCAGGCCGCCGATCATGAATCCGCCCTTGCCATACAGGTAGACACCACCGAAAATGGCCCCAAGCACCCCCAACACAACGTAAATCATAGGATTGTTCCCCTTGTCCGGACAAATTGGAAATCCGACCGCCGCAAGTGGCCGGCCGCGGTTTCTCAATCGGCCGAAAAGCATTGCCGCTGAAGCCAAAAGATCCCTTATTCCGCTGACGTTCCACGGAAGGTATATGATCAATCAAGGCCAAATGCCAAAATCAAAATGTCAATTCCGTGAAAAAAATTAACAATCAACCAAATGCGGTGACCCGATAAGGCCACATTTGCATTCATGGCGCATTTGGGATACCCTTTAAACCATCAAGCACCCCAGTAATGCCGATGATCGACTGGCCGCCGTTTCGGGGTCCCGGAAAAATACCCCGAATGTCCCTAAGTGTCCCAGCGCGTAAATAAGGAAGGTCGGATGATGGAAGACCGGTTGTCTGAACGTTGCGCCACCTGCATCGTCGAGCATTTCCGTGACTACCAGGACCAGTTTCAACGCATCACCCAACGGGCATCGGCGCACTTCATGAACCGCCAATGGGCGCAGGTTCGCGATGATACCACCGAGCGCGTCAACCTGTATGCCACCCAGGTGGATCAGGCCGAAAACGACCTGCGCCGGCTGCTGGTCGAC
>NZ_BBCC01000509.1 GCF_001311845.1 Desulfosarcina cetonica JCM 12296
AACGCGTGGAGATGGCGCGGGCCTTTGTGAGCCGTCCCCGGCTGGTGCTGCTGGACGAACCGGTGGCCGGACTGAACGCCGTGGAGACGGCCGGCATTGCCCGTCACATCCGGCAACAGCGCAATGCCGGCCACACCATGCTGCTCGTGGAGCATGACATGGAACTGGTCATGGACGTGGCCGATCAGGTGGTCGTGCTGGACAGTGGCCGTTGCATCGCCAGCGGGCCGCCGGCGGCCATCCGCAACAACCCTCGGGTGTTGGAAGCGTATCTGGGACGCATGGAGGCCACTGCTTAAATGACAGCGTCGTAACACGTCCAATATCGGCGTTACGCGCATCCCTCGTCACTGCGACGTACCACAAGTACGCCTCGCTCCTCGGGATTCGCAAGCCTTGATCTTGGACGTGTTACGACGCCGTCCGAAGAAGGGTATTTTACGAGATTATTAACCATGGACACCCAACAGCCCCCGCCAATTCTCGCCATCGAGCAACTGACCGCCCATTACGGTGCCGCCCAGGCCCTTTTCGGTGTCGATCTAAGCATTGCCGCCGGCGAGACCGTGGCCCTGGTGGGCGCCAATGGCGCCGGCAAAACCACCTTGCTCAAATGCATCATGGGTCTGATGCCCGCTTCCGGGGGGCGTCTTTTGCTCGACGGCCAAGTGATCGCCAAACCGTCACCGGTGCGCATGGTGCGACACGGCCTGGCCCTGACCCCCGAGGGACGCGAGGTCTTCCCGCACCTTAGCGTGGCCGAGAACCTGATTCTGGGGGCGGCGGCACTGAAGACCGACCGCCGGGAAGTGGGCCGGCGCATGCAGTTCGGTCTACGAC
>NZ_BBCC01000510.1 GCF_001311845.1 Desulfosarcina cetonica JCM 12296
CATCAGGCGGCGTTGCGGATGTTGCCGCCGGTGAGGTTGACCGCCCGGCCGAGGAAACCGCAGTCAAGGTTCGGCTGCCGCGGCGCCCGGGGCGGAAGCAGTTTCTCCCACAACAGCCCGCGGGCAGCGGCATCCGGCCGGGGGAAATCGACCACCACCTGAAAGCGACGGGCAAAAGCCGGGTCGAGATGATTGCGCAGGTTGGTGGTCAGGATCACCGGTCCCTGGTGGGACTCGATGCGCGCCAGCAAGTGGCTGACTTCCATATTGGCATAGCGGTCGCGCGCCTCCTTGACGTCGCCGCGCTTGCTGAACAGGCTGTCCGCCTCGTCGAATTGGAGCACCATGGGCCGGCCGTGGGCCGCGTCGAAGAGGCGGTTGAGGTTTTTTTCGGTTTCGCCGATGTACTTGCTGACCAGTCGTCCCAGATCGACCCGATACAGGGGCCAGCCGAGCTGGTTGGTGATCACGGCCGCGGCAAAGGTTTTACCGGTGCCGGACGGTCCGCAAAACAGCGCCACCGGACCGCCGCAATCCTGGCCGCCCCACTCCCCGACCACCCGCTCCTTGTGGGTGATCCAGAGCAGGAATTCGCGCAGTATGGCCAGCCGGTCTGGCGGCAACACCAGATCGTCCCAGCCGGCCTGAAGGCTCACCGGCACGGCGCCCGGCAAATTGCCGTTCACCGGGGGACGCCCCAAGAGGCGCGCGGTGAGACCGCTGGCCGGACGAAGGGGCTGAAACGGATCGGCGCCGTCGACATCCACCAGACCGAACCGGCGCAGGGGAGACGATTCGGCCAGGGCCGCATACAGGTCGCCCGCGGCCCCGGCG
>NZ_BBCC01000511.1 GCF_001311845.1 Desulfosarcina cetonica JCM 12296
CAGAAGCCGGCCGCCGGCCATCACCAACCAGCGGCCGGCCGTGCGTTCGGCAAAGGTCAGGTCATGGGTCACCAGGATAATGGCCTGCCCGCTTTTTTGCAGGCGGGTCAGCAGGCGTCGCAAATGCGCCCGGAAACGGAAATCCTGACCGGCGGTGGGTTCATCCAGGGCCAGGATCGCCGGACGCGATGCCAGGGCCGCGGCAAAGGCCACCCGTTTCTTCTCACCCCCACTCAAGTGAAAGGGTGTTTTTTCGCGTAGTGGGGCCAATTGGAAAATTTCCATCAGCTCGTCGATCCAGGGACGGTCCAGTACCCCAAGGGCCTGCGGTCCGACACACAATTCCGCTTCGACCGAGAACTTGAAAAACTGGTTGTCGGGGTTCTGAAAGGCCAGGCCCACCTCCCGGGCCAGGGTGGCCACCGGGGTCTTGCGCGTATCCCGGCCACGGATGCGAATCGATCCGCCGGTCGGTCGCTGCAACCCCACAAGATGTCTGAGCAGGGTCGTCTTGCCCGCGCCGTTGGCACCCACAATGGCGATGCACTCGCCGGCGTGCAGGTTGAAGGCGATATCTTCCAGGCACATCCGGCCATCTTGCCGGCTGGATAGGGCCTCCACCGTCAGGACCGGTGGCGTCTGCCGATCGACGGCGACCATGGGTGGACCGGGTTCCAACCGGTCCAGCAAATCCATGCGAGGCGCACGCCGCCGCCAATCGGCGAGGCTAAAGCGCCTGGTGGACACGCCATGGCCCTTGCCAGGCGCAGGGCCAGGGGCGGCTCCAGCC
>NZ_BBCC01000512.1 GCF_001311845.1 Desulfosarcina cetonica JCM 12296
GACGCGGGCGGCTGCGGACGCACCCAGCCTTTGGTAAAGGCTTTTTCGATGATGGTCTTCTCGATCTGCTCGATGGTCACCGCCGGCGCGTTGATACTCAGCACGCAGGCCTCCTCGCACGGCGCCGGACAGAGCCGACCGGTGAACTCGGGAAAGTTGTTGGTCGCCGCCAGTTGAAGGAAGGCCGCTTCCCAGCGGTCGTGGTAGACCTCGTCGTTCCAGTCGGGGATGCGGTTGCCAGGGGGCAGCCGGCGTGGCAGGTCGGCACGCCGCAATCCATGCAGCGGGCCGCCTGATCGCGCAAATCACTTTCCGGAAACGGCTGGTAAATTTCCCGGAAATCGCCGACCCGCTCCTTAACCGGCCGCCTTTCGGGCAGCCGGCGGTCGTGTTCCATGAATCCCGTGGGTTTTCCCATGATCATTCTCCGCCCATGCGGGCCAGGGCCTGTTTGTACTCCTTGGGCATGACCTTGACGAACCGCCCCCGCATGGTCCAGCGGTCGTCCAGCAGCCGGCGGGCCACGGGGCTGTCGGTAGCCCGTGCATGGGCCTCGATCAGGCTGACCAACTCGGCTTCGTCGTTTGGATCGAGGGGATCCAGATCCACCGATTCCCGGTTGCAGTTAAACGCCCGGAAATTGCCGGCGTCGTCTTCCAGCACATAGGCGATACCGCCGCTCATGCCGGCGGCGAAATTGCGTCCCGTGGGCCCCAGGATCACCACGCGGCCGCCGGTCATGTACTCGCAGCCATGGTCGCCGACCCCCTCCACCACGGCCAGGGCGCCGCTG
>NZ_BBCC01000513.1 GCF_001311845.1 Desulfosarcina cetonica JCM 12296
CCAAGATCAAAGTGTTCGTGCTGTCGGCCGTGCTGGCCGCCCTGGCCGGAAGCCTTTTTGCCCACTGCTACGCCTTTGTCAGCCCGGATTCGTTCAACATCTTCGTTTCCGTGGACTTCGTGATCATGGTCGTGGTGGGCGGCATGGGCTCCATTTGGGGAACCCTTTTCGGTACGGCTCTGATCACCCTGCTGCCCGAATGGATCGAGAGCCTGGAGCGCTTCAAGGATATTCTTCACGGTTTGATCCTGGTGGTGATCCTGCTGTTCCTGCCCCAGGGGCTGACGACCGGCATCGTGGATGCCGTGCGCACGCGGATCGCGCTATGGAAACGGTTTTCGACGGGGGTAGCGGCCCCCGACGGGACGGATCGATGATGGAGCGGCCATGCTGGAGCTGACCCGGGTAAGCAAATGGTTCGGCGGATTGCCGGCCCTGCAAGAGGTGTCGTTCCGCCTGGAGACCGGTCGCGTGACGGCCCTGATCGGCCCCAATGGCGCCGGCAAATCCACCCTGATCAATTGCATCAGCGGGGTGGACCCGGCCGGGGAAGGGGCCATCCGCTTGGCGGGCCGCGCCATCGAGACCCTGCCGGCCCACGTCATTGCCGGACTGGGCATCGCCCGTACGTTCCAGAATCTGAAGCTCTTCGATCGCCTGAGCGTGTTGGACAACGTCTTGGTCGGCCTGACCGTGACCGCCGAGCGCTCCTTTTTCGTTCCATGCTGCGCCTGCCGGCCCTGCGTCACCAGGAGCGCCGGCTGCGCCTGCGCGGATTGGA
>NZ_BBCC01000514.1 GCF_001311845.1 Desulfosarcina cetonica JCM 12296
GTGGTGGTGGGGGCGGCGGCGCGGCATCGCGCTTGCGATGCAATAAGGCCAGGGCCGAGGCCTCGCGGATATCGTCGACGGTGACCGAAAGCCGGCCGCCCAGGGCAGCCAGGGCCCGGGCCGTCTGTTCCATGACCAGATCGGCCCGATGGCCGGCCACATGGTTTTCGGTACAGATTTCGGCGATCAGGCCGCGCAGATGCGCGGGAAAACCGACCTGGGGCAACAGATCCCGCCCGGCCAGGATCTGGCGGGCCACCACGGCGTTGTCCTTCTCGTAACGCAGCTGAAATCCTGCTGGATCAAGATCAAAGGCCTCCCGCCGCAGCATCAGTTCGGTGCGCACTTCCGGCGCTTTTTCCGAGGCGGTCTCCACGCACAGGCCGAAGCGGTCCAACAGCTGGGGACGCAGCTCGCCCTCCTCGGGATTCATCGTGCCCACCAGAATGAATCGTGATGCATGGGTGATGGAGATCCCCTCGCGTTCCACCCGGTTACGGTTTGATGCAGCGGCATCCAGGATGACATCCACGATGTGGTCGTCGAGCAGGTTGACTTCATCCACATATAGGATTCCCCGGTGCGCCATGGCCAAAACGCCGGGAGAAAAACAGCGCATCCCGCTTCTCACCGCCTGACCCAAGTCGATGCCGCCGGCCACGCGGTCCTCGGTGGCATTGAGCGGCAGGGTGATCACACGGATGCGGCGTCTGTCGATCTGGCGCTGCTTTTCTGCGTCCCGGCAAGCGTCGCACCACTCCTCT
>NZ_BBCC01000515.1 GCF_001311845.1 Desulfosarcina cetonica JCM 12296
TATCAGAGAAAACTTCGCTCAGATTTATTTTTCCAATTTTTACATCCCGTTGAAGACGTTATGCCTGAAATACAAGTGCTCGCGTCACGTGGAGACAGACCTCTTAAAATGACTTTCGAAGACCAACTGAAAATGTTGATTTTCTATCACCTCGAAGAGCATGTCTCTGCCCGCCACATGCTTCAGATCCTTGAGGAGGATGACTTTGCTCGAGAAAACATAGCCCCGAAAAATGGCATAAAAAAAAGCAGCTTCTCGGAAGCCATCAACTCAAGAGGACTCGAACAACTCCAAATTGTTTACGAAAAACTCCGCCAAAAGGCATCTGGCTTACTCCCCAATCGTTGCCCCGATTTCGGAAAACTTATTGCCCTTGATGGTTCACTCATCGATGCAACTATGTCCATGCTCTGGGCGGATTACCGCAAAGGGTCCAAAAAATGTAAAATCCACTTTGGTCTTGACTTGAACCGCGGGATTCCATCGAAAATTTTCTTCACGGACGGCAATGGACCTGAAAGGCCCTTTGTCGATCCTATCACCCCTGCTGGCCATACCGTGGTTGCCGATCGAGGATACCAAGAGCATGCCCTGTTCGATCACTTGCAAGATCAGAACAAGCATTTCATTATTCGGATCAAAGCCAGCACGGTCAAAACCGTTGTCAGTGCAAATGATGTCTGCCCGGATGGTATCGTCTTTTATGATGCCGAAGTGCTGCTTGGTACCGAGCAGAACAAAAATCAATCAC
>NZ_BBCC01000516.1 GCF_001311845.1 Desulfosarcina cetonica JCM 12296
CCCGGCGTGCAGGCAGTCGGGAGAGGTAGCCCAGGTCCGCCCGGAAAAACAGCTCCCGGATGGAATGGCGCACCGTTTGGGCCAGCTTGCGCCAGGCGGGTCGATCGGCAGCCCGATCCACGCGTCCGAGATAGTCCAGGGCCGCCTGCCACAGGGCCTGAATCTCGATGGGATATCCCTGGCGCGGGGTTCCGGCCGGGTAGTTGGTGTCCATCCAGGTGAAGTGGGCCGGGCTGAATACCAGCCCGCTACCCGCATCCATGACGATGCCGTTGGGCGTTCCGGCCATGATCGCCCGGGCGATGGCCAACAGCACCTGGCGCAACGGGCGCCCCGCGCAGTCGGTGGTCAAGACCGTTTCCTGGCCCATGACCGCACCCAATTCGTCACAAACGCGGAACAGCCACAAGGGCGCATCGGAGGTATCCCGATTGCCCGTGTCCGTGCCGCGAATCATATTGGGAATCGTGCCGCCTTGTTCGAAGGCGGCGAACTGCTGGATGATGGACAGCGCCTCGGTGTGCCGGCCGGCGGCGATGATGCCGCGCACCACGATCAGGGTGTCGCGGCCCCAATCGAGAAACCAGGGATAACCGGCGATCACCGTGGCGTACTGGTCGCGCCGGACGACGTACTGGTCCAGCGCTTTTTTAAGCGCCGTCACGGGCGCGGCCAGGGGCGCCGTGGTTTCGAAGAAGTCGACCACCCGCCGCGTGAGGTCCTCCGTCACCGGCTGGGCCG
>NZ_BBCC01000517.1 GCF_001311845.1 Desulfosarcina cetonica JCM 12296
CCTTTGACATCAACCCAAGTTGACCGGCGGCCCCGTATCCCTGGCCATGCCGCCCATGGCATCGGCCGGGCTGGGCAGCCTCGGGCTGCCGGATGTGGTTGACACCACGGCCTTGGACCATCCCCTGGTCACCCTGACGCGCATTCCGCCGGCCTACCCCATGGCCGCCAAGCGCATGGGCATCCAGGGTTGGGTCAAGGTCCGTTTCATGGTGACCCACCAGGGCAAGGTGGATCGGGTGACCATCGTCGATGCCGATCCGCCGGAGGTATTCAACCGCAGCGTCACCCACTGTGTTTCCCGCTGGCGCTTCAAACCGGGCACGGTTGAAGGAATGCCGGTCAACTGCTGGGCCGAGACGACGGTGACCTTCCAACTGAGATCATAAATGGCGTGTTCCATGGGCAACAGCGGTTTGGCTTTAAACATTCGATACGTGCTCGCCCTTGTGCTGCTGGGGTTCTTTTCAGGCAACGGGGCCCTGGCCGCGTCCACCAACGACGAGATCCCCATGGCTGCGCGCATGGTGCTGACCCGCGCCGAAACGCTGATGGATCACAAGGACTATGCCCAGGCCATCAACGTCCTCACCACGTTTCAGTCCCGGTCACCGGCACCCCCGGCAGGCCAGCCGGACCCCAAGGGGGCGCACCATCCCCTGGTCTATTTTTATCTGGGCAATTGCTATCTGCTGCACGGCAACGCAGCCAAGGCCCAGGCGGCGCTCACCCAGGCC
>NZ_BBCC01000518.1 GCF_001311845.1 Desulfosarcina cetonica JCM 12296
CTGGGGGCCCTGGCATCGGATGGCACGATCACCCGGCACGGCCGCCTAATGGCCGAGCTGCCCCTGCATCCGCGCCTGGCGCACATGCTGCTCAAGGCACGTCAAGGCCAGATGGGCGGGGAGGCCTGCCAGATGGCGGCCCTGCTCAGTGAACGCGATCCATTGCATTTCGAACGGGGGGAATACGATGCCGACGTGAAATGGCGTCTTTTGGCCATGACGGCCTGGCGAACCGGAAAACATCTGGAATTGGACGGGTGCAGGGCGGATTCGGCGGCGCTGCGGCGCATTTTGGCACTGGCGGGCATGCTCAAAAAACGCCTGGGTATCGGCCGCCAAACCGATATCGCCATTGATCCCGGTCGTTTGCTGGCTTGGGCCTATCCCGACCGGATCGGCCAGAAACGACCGGGAACGCCGGGTCGCTTCCGGCTGTCCAACGGACGCGGGGCGTTCCTTGATTCCCACGACCCGCTGGGCAGCGAGGCGTATATCGTGGTCCCCTATTTGGATGGCGAGCGACGCGAGGCACGGATTTTCATGGCCGCGGCAACGAACAAGGCCGGCTTGCTGGATCAGTTCGAGGATGCGATCCGCTGGCAGGCCAACGTTTCCTGGGACGCCCGGCGGCAGGCCGTATCCGCCGAGCGTCGTCAAATGTTGGGCGCGCTGACTCTGGCCACCGCGCCGTTGGCCGATCCGGATCCCGACGCGATCCTGGCGACCCTGCTGGAC
>NZ_BBCC01000519.1 GCF_001311845.1 Desulfosarcina cetonica JCM 12296
TTGCGGGGCCTGCGAACGGGCCTGTCCGGTGGGCATCAACATGCGGCTGTTGACGCGCAAACTGGAAAAGGACTGCCAGGAACAGTTCGGCTGGGAGGCCGGTCTCTCCCTGGATCAGCGTCCGGCCCTGGATGTTTATCAGGCCAATGATCCGGGAGACTTTATTAAGTAACAAAGGGGTAAAAAACATGACGCTGCTAACGATTGATAAACAAGAATGGACGCAAGGTTTGGCGGCCGCGGCGGATCACTACCGACTGTTCGGGCCGGTGCGGGAGAAGGACCAGCATGCGTTCAAGGCCCTTGCAAAAGGCCAGGCCCCGGACCTGGACCTGGTCAACACCCGGCTCTCCCCCAAGGACCTGATCTTTCCCCAGTCCGACGTGATCCTGGAATATTCGCTGGACGAATCCCGAGAGGATCACCATATCATGAAAGCGCCGGCCAGGGATGACGCCCCGCGGGCCGTGGTGGGCATCCGGCCCTGCGACGCCAAGGCCACCCAACTGGTGAAACTCAACTTCGACGCCCCGGACGTCAAAGATCCCTACTGGCTCGGGGCGTTTGAGGCCACGACCTTCATCGGCGTGGCCTGCGATACGCCGCTGTCCACCTGCTTTTGCACCAGCTGCGGTTGCGGGCCCTACCATGCCGAGGGCCTGGACATCCTCATGATGGCGCAGGCGGACGGTTACCTGGCCAAGGTGTTTACCGAAAAGGGCAAGGCCTTC
>NZ_BBCC01000520.1 GCF_001311845.1 Desulfosarcina cetonica JCM 12296
AAGGATTACGCCGATGAGACGCGAGAGCATCTGGAAGAACTGGAAGGGTGTTTATTGCGCCTGGCGTCGGGTTTTTCCGATGGTGAACTGCTCAATACGATCTTCCGGTCGTTGCACACGATCAAAGGTGCCTCGGAGTATTTAGGGTTTTCACGGATGGCCGAACTGACCCATCGGCTGGAGAATCTGCTGACCTTGTTCCGCGAGGGCCAGCTTTCGGTGGACAAGGTGGCGGTGGATCTTCTGATCGATTCGCGCGACCGGATGGGCGATCTGATCGTTCAGATCGAATCGACCGGGCGGGAGTCGGCCGAAATCGAGGATTTGCTGGGGCGCATATCGGGGGTGACCACCGGACCCGCAGCAGATGAAGGTTCGGTGCCGTCGTCGGTATATGCAGGGGAGGCCGACACCGAATTGTTCGATATTTTTATCGAGCAGTTGGTGAGCGATCTCACGGAACTGGTGAACACGGCCGGCCGGTTGGGGCAAGGCGAGGCAGGCGTCGAAACGGTGGCGGCCCTCGGCACGCAGGTGGACCGGTTGGCGTCGACGGCCCATTACATGGGGTATGACGCCCTGACGGCGGTGTATGACACCCTGCGTGGGGCAATCACGCGTTTTGCCGGCGCGGACGGCGTTGATGGCGCGGCATCCCTGATGGCGAGCGTGGCCGCAAGCGTCGACCGCATCAAAGCCCTTTTCCCCGCCGCTGCACCGTTGGCAGCCAT
>NZ_BBCC01000521.1 GCF_001311845.1 Desulfosarcina cetonica JCM 12296
AAAGGCCTTGCCCTTTTCGGTAAACACCTTGGCCAGGTAACCGTCCGCCTGCGCCATCATGAGAATATCCAGGCCTTCGGCATGGTAGGGCCCGCAGCCGCAGCTGGTGCAAAAGCAGGTGGACAGCGGCGTATCGCAGGCCATGCCGATAAAGGTGGTGGCCTCAAACGCCCCGAGCCAGTAGGGATCCTTGACGTCCGGGGCGTCGAAGTTGAGTTTTACCAGTTGCGTGGCCTTGGCGTCGCAGGGCCGGATGCCCACCACGGCCCGCGGGGCGTCATCCCTGGCCGGCGCTTTCATGATATGGTGATCATCATTGGATTCGTCCAGCGAATATTCCAGGATCACGTCGGACTGGGGAAAGATCAAGTCCTTGGGGGAGAGCCGGGTGTTGACCAGGTCCAGGTCCGGGGTCTGGCCTTTTGCAAGGGCCTTGAACGCATGCCGGTCCTTCTCCCGCACCGGCCCGAACAGTCGGTAGTGATCCGCCGCGGCCGCCAAACCTTGCGTCCATTCTTGTTTATCAATCGTTAGCAGCGTCATGTTTTTTACCCCTTTGTTACTTAATAAAGTCTCCCGGATCATTGGCCTGATAAACATCCAGGGCCGGACGCTGATCCAGGGAGAGACCGGCCTCCCAGCCGAACTGTTTCTGGCAGTCCTTTTCCAGTTTGCGCGTCAACAGCCGCATGTTGATGCCCACCGGACAGGCCCGTTCGCAGGCCCCGCAG
>NZ_BBCC01000522.1 GCF_001311845.1 Desulfosarcina cetonica JCM 12296
GCCTCGGGCACGCCCGCCATGACCCGCTCGACGCCCCCGCCGGCCAGGGGGCCGGAGAAATAACCGGGGCTGAACAGATCCGAATCCGGATCCTGGCCCCGCTGGGCCTCCTGGGACCGGTGCACCATATACTGCCATTCGGGCTCGTAAAAGAAATCACCCGTGCGCGCCATGACCTCGAGGGCATGCCCGCCGTAGGGGGAAAAGCGAAAGCCCTTCTCCTGGCTGGAAACCGCCTGGGGGAAAAGCTCCTCCGCACCAGTAAACGCCTTGGTGACTTCATGAAAATTACGGTCTTCGATATCGGGCCTGAGAATCAGGGTCACCGGACGGTCGTCGGCCAGGCGATCCTTGAACCCGGCGGCCGGATGCCGGTAGAAGGCCATGCCGATGGCGTTCTGGTCCGGCAACATTTGCAGGGCCACCCGCAGGACCACGTGTTGCCCCTGACCGGAGGGGATATGATACTCCCAGCAGGCCGTGCCGTCGAAATCCATGCCGAAACGATCCAGGCAGTCCGGCCCAATCTCCTGGGAAAAGCCTGGTAAACCACCCAACCGCGCATACGGGTGAGCAGGATGCGGCGGTCCTCGGGTACGTGCGGGTTGAGATTGGCCGCCAGAAGGGCGTCATAGCGGCTGGGCAGCCGGTTCCAGTGGGCATGCGCGCGGGACATGCCGCCGCGGCCGTTGGTGCCGAGCATGTGGATGGTGGCA
>NZ_BBCC01000523.1 GCF_001311845.1 Desulfosarcina cetonica JCM 12296
GCCAAGCCGGCGGCGGAGAGCAGCAGGCCGGCCAAGGCGCCGGCCAGGCTGAGCAGGGTCGATTCCACGAGAAAGAGCAACAGCACCTGCCGCCGGGTGGCGCCGATGGCCTTGAGCAGGCCGATTTCCGCCGTGCGCTGGGAGATGGCGATGAGCATGACGTTCATGATCAGGATGCCGGCCACGGCCAGACTGATGGCGGCAATCCCTGCCACGGCCAGGGTCAGGGTGCGCAAAATGCGGTCGAAGGTGCTCAAAAGGGCGTCCTGGGTGATCACCGTGATATCGTCCTCCCCTTCATGACGCTCGCGGATGGTGGCCAGGATTTCCCGCTTGGCCCGGGGAATGGCGTCCCGATCCCGGGCCTGAACCAATACGCGGAAAAGGGTTTCGGTGTTGAACAGGGCCGTGGCCGAGGCCACCGGAATGATGGCCACGTCACTGATATCGACCCCCAGGGACTGACCCTTGGGCGTCAGGATGCCGATCACCCGGAAGCGCCACTCGCCGATGCGCACGAAGCGGCCCAGGGGGGATTGGTTGCCGAACAGTTCCTTGCGTGCCGTATGCCCCAAGACGCACACCGCCTCGGCCCGGGAAATGTCCCCGGCCGGCAGAAAACGGCCGTTGGCCAGGGTCAGGTTGCGGATTTCCAAAAGATCGGCGGTGGACCCGAGAATGGAAATTTCCCGTTCGCGGCCGCCCGTGG
>NZ_BBCC01000524.1 GCF_001311845.1 Desulfosarcina cetonica JCM 12296
ACCCGGCAGGCGTGGCCGGATGGCCGTCAGACCGGTCGTGTGCGTGCCGCGCTGGCCAATGGCCACGATGGCGCGATCCACGGTCATACGCTCGGCCGCGGCCCCCTCGACGATCACCGGCCAGGGAATTCCTTGCATCCGGCTCGCCCGGTACGGTCGGCATCAGGGTGAGGTCCCGGAGTCGTCCGTCCGCACCGTTGAAGGCCGTCACCTGGCGACTTTCCACAATGGCAATGCCCTCGGCCAGGCCGCCGCGACCTCATCGGCATCGGCGGGAATCATCGCCTGGGGGAACCAGGAGATCAGGGTCACCCGGGCGCCCAGGCGGCGCAGCACGCGAGCCAGGTCGAAGGCGGCGTTGCCGTCGCCGATAACGGCCACGCGTTCGTCCAGGGAGGTGATTGCGCCGTGGTAGAACTGCCCCAAAAAAGCCAGACACCCCATCACCCCGTCCAGGGTCTCGCCTTCGGCCCCCAGCCACCGGTCGGCCCACGAGCCCACGGTGAGCAAAATGGCGGCGAAACGCTGCTTGAGGTCGGAGAAATCACTGCCAAGATCAATCGCCCGGCCCGTCCGGATATCGACGCCCAAAGACCGGATGAAGGCCAGCTCCCGGTCCAGGATCTCCCGGGGCAACCGGTGGGGACCGATGCCATAGCGCAAAAGGCCGCCGGCTTCGGGTTCCTTTTCAAAAAGAGTCA
>NZ_BBCC01000525.1 GCF_001311845.1 Desulfosarcina cetonica JCM 12296
AGGGCGGCGAGCAGATGCAGCAGGGTGCTTTTCCCGGCGCCGGTTGGGCCGCTGATCAGACTGATGGTCCCCGGTGCGAAGGCCACATCGAGTCCCTTGAGGATCGACGCCTGGCCGGCCGTTTCCGTGGGCCAGCCGAAGTCCATCGCCTGGCAGACCAACCCGGCGTCTAATGCCATGGGGTGCTCTCCAGGTCGGTTCCGGGATCCCCGGCGGCGGCCCGCAGGGTGGTGAGAAAAACGGCGGCCAGGTAGGGCAGCCCCACCATGGCGATGATTTCCAGTACGATCAGGCCGGCGCCGTGGCTGTCCAGGACAAGCATGGGCAGCATTTGGCCGCCGGTGATCCAGCGCGCCGTGATCCCGGCCAGCGGCGGCCAGAAGACCATGCCGACGGCTGCGGC
Source organism: Desulfosarcina cetonica JCM 12296 (assembly GCF_001311845.1). GTDB lineage: Bacteria > Desulfobacterota > Desulfobacteria > Desulfobacterales > Desulfosarcinaceae > Desulfosarcina > Desulfosarcina cetonica. The sequence continues at coordinate 404 of NZ_BBCC01000525.1, forward strand.
CATGCCCCCCAAAAGGGCCGGGGTGGCGATGATCAGCGCCTGGAACACCTGCAGGCGGACGAGATCGCCGGTGGTCCAGCCCATGGATTTGAGCAGCGCCTGATGAGCCCGATTGCCACGACGCTCCACGACCACGGCGGTGACGATCAGCAAAAGGGCCAAAAGGGCCGGGACACCGGCCAACATACCCACCGCACCCTGCCGCAGCGCGCGGGTATGAAAGTCAAGTGCGCTGCTGCTGCGGTCGGTGATCCGGACGGGCCAGGGCAGGGCGGCGGCCAGGTCGGCCTGGATGGCCTG
>NZ_BBCC01000526.1 GCF_001311845.1 Desulfosarcina cetonica JCM 12296
GGCCCTTCGAGGATGCGCCAGATCCTTACCATGCGGGCCACGTACTCGATGCCCAGTTCCTTGGAGAGGCCCACGCCGCCGTGCATCTGGATGGCCTTGTCGGCGATATCCCAGAGCATCTCCGTGGCCAGGACTTTCAGCGAGGAGCCTTCGATGCGCAGGTCGGTGATCCCCTGATCGCTCTTCCAGGAGGCGTAGTAGAGCATCCAGCGCACGCTCTCCAGCTGCATGGTGCGTCGGCGATCCAGTTCTGGATGGTCTGGCGGTCGGCCAACAGCTTGCCAAAGGTCACCCGCGTGTTGGCCTGGTCGATCATCATCTGGATGATGCGCTCGGCCATGCCCGTGCAGCGCGAGGCCAGCTCGATGCGGCGTACGCCAAAGCGGTTCTGCAAGGGAATGAAGGCCTTGCCGATCTCGCCGAGAATGGCCTCGTCGCCCACTTCCACATCCTCTAAAATCAGGTCCCAGGTGGGCATGGCGCCGATCACGGGGATCTCGCGGCCCACGCGCACGCCGGGCATGTCCTTGTCGATCAGAAAGGCGGTGAAGCGGTCCTTGGTGGAGGCTTCCTTGTCGGTCACGGCGATCACGATGAAAAAGACGTTGTCCTTGTCGCACTTGCTGATGAAGGTCTTGGTGCCGTTGATCACCCACTTGTCGCCTTTTTTTATGGCCATGGTCTTGAGGCCGCTGAC
>NZ_BBCC01000527.1 GCF_001311845.1 Desulfosarcina cetonica JCM 12296
CGCACGCTCAGGCTGACCCAGCGGCCGTCGTCGGCATCCGGGTCCTCGCTGCGCATGATGGCTAAAAGGCGCTCCTCGACGGCGATGATCGTCTCCAGCACCTTGGCGGCGTTGTGATTGCCCCGCGGGCGGAAGATCGCCGAAAGCATCAATCCGCGATCCAGGATGCGTGCCTCGGCCATGTCGTGCAGGGCCTGGATCACCAACTGGGCCGGTGTCTGGCCGGTGGCGATTTCCATCTGTTTGAGCCGTTCGGCATCGGGGAAAAGTCCCTCGGCAATGCTGTCGGCGCTGAGCCCTTGGTCCTGGGGCAGATTGAAGATCTGACGCAGGATGCCCCGCCACAGCCGCTGGACGGCCGGCGACAGGTTCAACTCGGCCATGCGGGCGCTGGCTTCGTCCAGGTTGGCCACCAAGGGCCGCCCCTGGAAAATATCGGTGAGGTTCTGGTTGCGTTGCAAGAAACCGGCCCGCTCCAGCCAGGAGATGGCCGTCTTGACCTTGGTATCGCGAATCTCGGCCGGACCGCCCCGTTGGTCGGCCAGCTCGTCGTCACGCAAGAGCTCGTCGCTGGTGATGACGATCTCGCCCTTCTCATTGCGCTTGACCCGCTTAAGCGCGCAGGATGCGTTGGATCTCGCGTTGCTTGACCTCGGAAAGCGCGCCCAGGCCGAACTGGAAATCGCGTCGGCCGG
>NZ_BBCC01000528.1 GCF_001311845.1 Desulfosarcina cetonica JCM 12296
AACGGGTTAATCAGCGGCGCGGCCCTTTGCGTCCGCTGAATTTATGGGTTCGGCTTTTAATATTTTTGCGTATTGCATATCGATAAGCGCGAGTCTTCCCACCAAATCGGGAAAAATTTGGGAGCCTATTATTTGAGTCATAACATATTTGAAATCGCTATAGTCGTCGGAGCTGAAATCATAAAAACGTACAAACCTCATTTCTACCTCATCAGGCAATAAACGATCTTTTGGGTAATCCCAATATTGCGTTTTATTCTTTTCACGACTTATCATAACTGGAACGCCATTATCAGATGATGGAACAACATGGTAAAGAGATAGCCCTTTCTTGGGATCTGACATATGGCTTTCGAGTTTCGAAATTCCATCGTCCAATGGAATAGCAACGAGGGCGTCGAACATTTCAATTTCAATGCGGCAAAATGTTTCTTCGAGCTCAAAGGAACCACCATGTTCCTCTATCACAGGAACATAATGCTTGTTCCATATGTTTCTTACGCTCTCACGATAGTTTAAAAATACTCTTGTTACATTTCTCATAATCATTATGATAGCCGAACGACAAGGTAAGGGGCCGGGAGCAGGCACTGCCGAATGTCCCAAAAAACCCGATTTTCCAATCAATTTCACTTGTTCAAAATGGCACCGTAACTCCCGGTCCGCTTGAGTGATTGGTTGGCCCTTTTTGATAA
>NZ_BBCC01000529.1 GCF_001311845.1 Desulfosarcina cetonica JCM 12296
GGAAAAATCATAACGGGGATTGTAACACTTATCTTAACTATATTTTTTAGAAAATTGTATGAACTTATCATTGCCAAAACTTCGAAAAAAAGGAGGGAGAAAGATGAAAAATGTTTTTATTTTTTTATTCGTATTTTTGCTATATAATGGTATTTGTTATGCAACTCCTTTTAAAATTACTGAAGGTACTTATTCAAACTCTTTAACTAATGAGACGTATGCCATATCCGGGATAGTTAATTTCTGGGATTATATAAATCACGTAGAGCTTTTTGGGGGAACCGGATTGGGAATAATCGATATAGATGGATTTGCTCCGTTTGACCCTAATAATTATCCTGGGACATCATATGGTAATCAAGAAGTATTGGGAATATGGCCAGATAATTATGTTTTTTGGGGTTATCGTGAAGGAGATGATTTATCGTTGTCATATAATGGTGTTGCTAATGTCGTTGGCGATTATTACGACGAGGCTCCCTCTTTAGAAGAAATTTATGTGCAAGATATTACATTGACAGTAAACATAATTCACCATTTTTCACAAAGTGGGGGCACTCCGTTTCAAGAGTCTTTTGAAATAAAGGCAAGTGCACCAGTACCTGAACCAGCCACCATCATTTTGCTTGGAACAGGTCTACTTGGATTAGCGGGAGCATCGCGGAAAAAGTTCAAAAATTAAAAAAAAGT
>NZ_BBCC01000530.1 GCF_001311845.1 Desulfosarcina cetonica JCM 12296
GCCGGGCGCTGGTGATGCGGGCCTGCCGCCACGGCCACCTGCATGGCCGTGTTGACGCTGGCGATGTCCAGCCGCTGGCGGCGGGACACTTTTTCGAAGTTGAACCGGCTGCCCGGTGGCGGACAGGCAAACGTGATCGCTTCAATCCGCTCGTCGGCGTTCAGGTCAATCTGTTTGTATCCCCGGTAAAATGCCGCCAAAGAAAGATCGCGCCTGCCGCCCGGACCGCGGATCGTCAGATGCGCCCCCAGGGCCAGGAGGGCAATGGTCAAATCGCCGATGGGCGAGGCGTTGACCAGGTTGCCGGCCGGCGTGGCACGATTGCGGATAGCGTCGACGCCATGTACCGGAATAGCCTTTCCCATGCCGGAAAAGCGTGGCGCAAACGGTCGTCGCGTCGCAGATCCGTGACGGTCATGGCCGCGCCGACGATGAAACGCCCCTGTTCGATGCGCATGCCCTGCAGTTCGGGATCGTCGCCCAGAAAAACCAGCGGCCGGTTTTGCAGCCGATTGGCTTGCCGGACGAAGAGATCGGTGCCTCCGGCCACGCGGATCGCATCGCCAGGAGGCGACAAAAACGCGCCTGGGGGTCGATGGCGTCCAGCCGCGCGGCGACGCCAAGGAGGTAATCCGGCAAATACGCCGCCTTGACCAGAGTCTCCAGACGACGGCCCGGCGCTG
>NZ_BBCC01000531.1 GCF_001311845.1 Desulfosarcina cetonica JCM 12296
ATAACAAGTCCCCATATGTTTTTTTCCTTGTTCCAAAAGATGAAGTTTTTCCACTTACGATTTCTACAAATTCTGGAAGGAACAGAACAATCCAGTTAACCAGTAATCCAAGAAAAGCAAAATCAACAGCGAGTAAGCTCTATACTGATTTTCAGGTTACTGTTGAATATATTGAAAAAGAATTCGAAAGTTAACTATAAAATATTGCACAACAAAACGCTGCAGGCCGACCCGGGGGGGGGCTAGCGGCTTTTCGAAAGCCCTTGGTTTTCGACAAAACTTGGCTTTGACAACCTACTCGGCTATATGCCCCGGTCGGCTGAGCTCCCCGTTGGTGCTCATATTGACTTGTTTTCCGTTCTTTATTTTGCACGTTTTTGGTTTGTGCTTGCTTGAAAGGGCTGCACCGAATCTGTAAGTTCATCAAGGCTTATATTTTGCAGTTTTTTAGGGGAGAGGGGGACGACCCTAATTAACTAAATAACTTTGCGTAATCCCCCATCTATGCTATTTTGAATTCATGCCACGCTTAGCTCGATTGGATGCCCCGGGGATTCTGCATCATGTGATCATCCGTGGGATCGAACGCAAAAATATCTTTAAAGACACAGCCGACAAAGAGAATCTGACTGAACGGCTATCGCGTTTAATTCCGGAAACCCAGACGCTATGT
>NZ_BBCC01000532.1 GCF_001311845.1 Desulfosarcina cetonica JCM 12296
CCGCCAGGTCAGCCTTGCCGAGCAATGTGAATCCCTGCGTCTCGCCCAGGTGGAGGCCCGGCAGCGCCAGGCCGAGGGCCAGGCCATGCTCGAGATCCTCTGTGGGGAAGCCGGCTGCCAACATCCGGATGACCTGGCCGAAACAGAAGCGCGGGCCCTGCGGTGCGCGGCGTTGCGCCGCATCCTCCAGACGGTCGACGATCAGCTGCGCCATCTCGGTGCCGGCGCACGGTGGTGGATTTTGTCGCCCAGGCGTCGGCCGTGGATGCCGACAGTATTGAACCCGAGCTGGAACAGTTGGCCGATGCCATCGACCAATGGGAGCGAGAACGTTCCGAACTGGATCAGACCATTGGCAGCGAGACGGCCGAGTGCCAGCGCATGGATGGCCGGGCCGAGGCTGCCGAGCGGGCCGAAGCCGCCGAACGCCTTTTGGCGCGTCTGGAGTCGGACGTGGAGCAGTATGCCTGCCTGAAAATGGCCGCGTCGATCCTGGCCCGCACGGTGGAACAATACCGGGAAAAGCACCAGGGCCCGTTGATTTCAAGGGCCAGCGACTATTTTGCCCGCATGACCCTGGGGACATTCAGCCGCCTGCGTGCCGAATACGACGAAAAAGGCAATCCGATCCTGGTGGGCATCCGCGCGGACACCGGCGCCAGGTGCGGG
>NZ_BBCC01000533.1 GCF_001311845.1 Desulfosarcina cetonica JCM 12296
CCCGCACCGGCGTCGGGCGGGTGACCGTGGGCAAGAGCCGGCCGCCTTCGGCCACCCGTCGGCCCATGAAGAAAACCCGTTCGGCCCGGATGTCGGTCAGGTTGGAGAAGACCACCAGGTTGGCCTTGCGGCCCGGCGCGATGGCCCCGGCATCAAAGATGCCGAAGTGGGCGGCCGGATTGATCGTTGCCATGCGGATGGCCGTCACCGGATCCAGGCCCTTGGTCACGGCCCTGCGGATCACGGCATCCACATGGCCCTCAGTGAGAATGTCGTGGGGGTGGCGGTCGTCGGTACACCACATCATGTTCGGCCAGGTGTGGGCATCGATGACCGGGAAGAGGGCGTCCAGATTGCGTGCACAGGTGCCTTCACGCACCATGATGCGAATCCCCAGTTCGAGTTTTTCCAGGGCCTCCTCGGCACGGGTGCACTCGTGGTCCGAGGTGATGCCGGCGGCGGCGTAGGCGCATAGCTGCGGGCCGGAAAAGGCCCGGTGCGTGGCCGGTCCATGGCGCGATGCTGCCGGCGCGCCAGGTCCAGTTGGCCATCACCGCCGGATCGGTGAAGATTACACCGGGGTAGTTCATCATCTCGGCCAGGGCCACCACCCGCGGGTGTTCGAAAAAGGGGCCAGGTCGGCGGCCTCCAGCCGCGCGCCGGCC
>NZ_BBCC01000534.1 GCF_001311845.1 Desulfosarcina cetonica JCM 12296
CTGAAAATAACCAGCTTGGCGGTTTATAATAATTAATATTTGCCTACATCAATGTTCCAGTGTTGCACTCAGCTCGATCTGGCGAAAGAGTAGCCAAGTCTGAGTTAATTTGTTTGTTGGGTTTTATTCCATAGGTTCCATACATCTTTAGCAATGTTCTCATAATCAGAAATATTGCCAGCATTTTCTGCTCCGAACCATTTTACAAATTCCTCATGAATTACAGTTTGCACATCAGCCTGTGACTTACAGCTTGAAAGCCGAGGAATTATTGTGCCTACTTCAGGATCATATTCATCCGTGTTCGTTTCAAAATTGATAGCCATTGGGTCATGTTCAAAAAGACATTTTTGAATCTCGGTAAAAAGTTCGGGATACTTTAATTTGACTTCTTCTCGTGCGGCCCGATTGTCATTGGCCTGTTTGAGAATTTCTGGAGACCATTCGTTTGATTCAGCATCATTTTTAGACACGAATGCTCTGACAACTAGAACTGCACCAAGAATGATAACTAGACAAATTATTATATAGATTAATTTCATCTTTTAAAGCCAACGACGAGCTAACTTGCGGCGGCCAAACGACCGGAAACTATCAATGGAAAAAGGAAGTTGCTGATAGCACGATCGGCCAAAATGCCACCGTAACCGCCGTCAAAGTTTAGCG
>NZ_BBCC01000535.1 GCF_001311845.1 Desulfosarcina cetonica JCM 12296
GGCCGTGCCGCCACCGGCGAGCGCGGTCACCGTGGCACCCGGGGTCACATGGATGCCGGTGGCCAGCACGCCGCCGGACTGATCGTCGGCCAGGTATTCCAGGCGCAGGTTGGTCACCGCCGTTCCCTCGCCCGTGGCGGCCTTGATGGTGACCGCCTGGGTGTAGTTGTAGGGGATGTTCAGGCTGGCCGTGGTCGGGCTCAGGGAAACGCGGCTGATCACAAACTGGCCGTGGACCGGCTTGTCGGTCAGATCCGGATGCATCACGCGCACGGTGAAGATGCCGGAAGCGCCGTGGCCGGGGTATAGGCATGGCTGAAGCTGCCGTCGCTCCCGGTGTAGACCGGGAACTTCGATTCAAAGCCGGCGTTGGTGACGATCAGGTTCAAGGGCACGCCGCCCAGGGGATCGCCGCTGGCGCACTCGACGGCCTTGCCGGTAATGGTGATATCCGTATCACCGGTGGAGGTCTGCGGATCGATACCGTCCAGCTGGCCGACGTAGGCGGTCTCCTCCAGGTTGACCGCGTGGGTGGTGGCAAGGCCGGTCATGCTCACCTGGGTGTCGCGGCCCAGATGGTAGTAGACATTGCCGATGGAAAGGCGCACGGTGACATCGTCCGGCGCCGTTGAGGGCACATCGATGATGGTGGCC
>NZ_BBCC01000536.1 GCF_001311845.1 Desulfosarcina cetonica JCM 12296
CCATTGCGGACCAGGTCGCCGTGCCGCCGGCCAGCCGGTCCATCAACCAGCCGGCTTCCCAGGCCAGCAGTTGGATGACCAAAAGCGCCCCGGCCACATGCCAGACGGCCGACACTTTCCGCTGCCAGGTGGTCTCCAGGGTTCGCAGCAAAATAAAGTGAATCGCCACCATCAGCGGCCAGGCCACCAGCCACCACCCTGGAAGGGATGGCGCGTGTAGAAAAAACCGCTGGCAAGGGCCATGGCGGCCAGGATCATGGTCGGCAACAACCCCAGGGCCGGCCAGCACGCGGCTTTCCAGTCCACCCGGCGGTGAAGCCAGCCCAATGCCAAAAGACTCAAGCCCACGAAAACCATGGCGCCGGGCAATTCATGCCGCTTATCCAGACAGCGATGGATTTCGTGCAATCCCGTGCCGAACCACCAGGCCAGCCCCCAGCTAAACGCAAGCCCGGCCAGCGGCGCCTCCAACGCATGCAGCCGGTCGCGAAAATGCTCCAGCAGCCAGGCGCTGATGAGGCCGGCCAGGGCCACCATCATGCCGCCCAGAAAACGGTTGTTGAAAACGGCCACGGCCGATCCGACCGGATGGCTGGCCATCAGAAACGGCCACACCCGAGCCCGCCTGCAGCAAAAGGCCGAAGCTCCGG
>NZ_BBCC01000537.1 GCF_001311845.1 Desulfosarcina cetonica JCM 12296
CCACGATTGACAAGGGTCCGGCCCAATGGCATGGAAGATGTGTCCGAGTACTGGATCGACGTGGACTGGGACAAAGCCGGGGCCATGGGGGTTCCCATCTCGTCCATCCACAATACCATCTCGGCCGCCTTTGGCAGCGCCTATGTCAACGATTTTATTCAGGCCGGTCGGGTCAAGCGGGTCTTTGTTCAGGCAGACGCGCCTTACCGTATGCTGCCCAATGATTTGGAAAAACTGTATGTGCGTAACAACGAGGGCAAGATGGTCCCCTTCTCCTCCTTTGCCTCCGGGCGGTGGATGTTTGGTTCGCCCAGGTTGGAACGCTACAATGCCTTTCCGTCCATCAATATCTGGGGCGAGCCCGCACCGGGAAAAAGTTCCGGGGAGGCGATGGCCGCCATGGAAGAAATTGCTGCCAAATTGCCCCAGGGGATCGGCTTTGACTGGACCGGCCTGTCCTATCAGGAGCGGATGGCAACGGCTCAGGGGCCTATTCTTTATGCCTTTTCCGTTTTTGTTATCTTTCTTTGCGTGGCTGCCCTGTATGAAAGCTGGACCATCCCTTTTGTCAACATGTTGATGCTGCCGCTAGGTGTCTTCGGCGCGATACTGGCCACATCGCTGCGCGGACTGCCCAGCGATGTTT
>NZ_BBCC01000538.1 GCF_001311845.1 Desulfosarcina cetonica JCM 12296
AGACATCGCTGGGCAGTCCGCGTAGTGATGTGGCCAGTATTGCGCCGAAGACACCTAACGGCAGCATCAACATATTGACAAAAGGGATGGTCCAGCTTTCATACAGGGCAGCCACGCAAAGAAAGATAACAAAAACGGAAAAGGCATAAAGAATAGGCCCCTGAGCTGTTGCGACCCGCTCCTGATAGGACAGGCCGGTCCAGTCAAAGCCGATCCCCTGGGGCAATTTGGCAGCAAGTTCTTCCATGGCGGCCATCGCCTCCCCGGAACTTTTTCGCGGTGCGGGCTCACCCCAGATATTGATGGACGGAAAGGCATTGTAGCGTTCCAGCCTGGGCGAACCAAACATCCACTGCCCGGAGGCAAAGGAGGAGAAGGGGACCATCTTGCCCTCGTTGTTACGCACATACAGTTTTTCCAAATCATTGGGCAGCATACGGTAAGGCGCGTCCGCCTGAACAAAGACCCGTTTGACCCGGCCGGCCTGAATAAAATCGTTGACATAGGCGCTACCAAAGGCGGCCGAAATGGTATTGTGGATGGACGAGATGGGAACCCCCATGGCCCCGGCTTTGTCCCAGTCCACGTCGATCCAGTACTCGGACACATCTTCCATGCCATTGGGCCGGACCCTTGTCAATCGCTG
>NZ_BBCC01000539.1 GCF_001311845.1 Desulfosarcina cetonica JCM 12296
TATAAGAAGTTTTAGAATGGACAAAAGTTGTTAATCCTTTCGATCCATTCCGATGATTTTTGTGATTGGTTAAACCCAATTCTTTCTTTTATCTTTTCTTTTACATCATCAGATAGATTTACAAAAACACCTTCCAATATCGACAAGAACAAATCATCACCATCAGTATTTTTTTCATATAACCTTTTAATGATTGCTTCACGAAGCAAATGTATCCTATTGTCATCATCAATATACTTACCAATGGTATATGGATTCATTCGTTTTATGTCCATAAGTACAAAACGATTCCCAACAGCTAATTGACCAAACAGGTACGCTAAAACTGCATCTCTGTCTTTATTTTCTAAAAGCGCCAAATGGTTTATGAAAAAAGTTAAATATGAAAGTATATCTGCCATACTTCTATGATTTAAATATTCATTCAGTTTTTTAGTCTCTTTTCTAATTACATCTTGCGGAAGGGTTTCAGCTACAACCCCATGAAGTTTTATATAATTAACGTATTCATTCTCTAATTCAATATTTTCACAAATTATGGGTATCGAACAAAATAGCTTCAATTTTTCTGATGGAATCATCTGCGATACCATATGATTAAAAATTGCGCTACACATCGGAT
>NZ_BBCC01000540.1 GCF_001311845.1 Desulfosarcina cetonica JCM 12296
CGCTTATATCGACAACCGCATGACGTTGGCCGGTGGAAACACCAAGATCTTCGAGACCGAGGCAAAAAACCTGATCCATGACTACACCGGCGGCGTCCCCCGCCAAATCAACAACGTCGCTACCGCCTGCCTGATCCATGCCGCATCGCGCAACCTGAAAAAAATCAATGACACGCTGGTCAACGAAACCATGAGTGAATTTAATCTGCCATAGGAGGGCACCATGGCCAACCATTACTCCGCAAGCTTTTTGCGCTCACTAAGAAATCGCATCCCCATCGACGCCGTGATTGTCGACGTGTTACAGCTGGATATCCGCCCTGATAAAACGCTGCTGCGCTTTCGATGCCCATTGTGCGATCACTTTCATACGGCGACAAATCCGAAAACCAACCTGGCACGATGTTTTGATTGCGAGAAAAACTTCAATCCCATCGATTTGGTCATTGCTGTCACTCAATGCAGCTTCGTCGATGCGGTGGAGCGATTGAAACACAAATCCCATTGGATGGGTTGACTATCCGATCAATGAACATGAGGGCAATCTGATTCAATTATTGTGGGAATGAAGGAAGGTCAGATACTTTGAGACAAACAGAGTCAACTAAACTGAGACGTAGC
>NZ_BBCC01000541.1 GCF_001311845.1 Desulfosarcina cetonica JCM 12296
GTCCCCCAATATTCCCGTGGTGCGGGATCAGTCCGTCCAGGCAATTATGATGCACAGGCCGGTATCGACATATTGAGATGCCCAAGCTGCAAACAAGGAACGATGAGAAAGATATACGAAATCCCGGAAGGGTCCGGAAACAGTTCATTCCATATTTTGAAGCCGGTATTGGTAAGCGATAAGGATCCTTAACGAATCGAACCACAAACAGAATTTTCAGGGATAGCTTGAATGTGCAGTTTCAAGGCGCTGAAAGTGATGGGATCGGTTTGTCCTCAAGTCATGAAACGGTCGAAATCGGCATTCCCATAAATTATAATTGATGACGAAAAGCCCTGGTTCTCCAATGTTTTCACCATTCAACAATCACGATCACCCCCAGGATTCGGATTCTGCTCTTGCACCAGAGCCATCGAGGCGGTCCTCTGTTTACAATCCCCATATTAAATGGTAGTCATTTCAAGAGTGTGTTCCAAATTGCCTTAGTCCAACCAGTTTTATCCATCATCCCGCATCGCGCTAAAAGATCTTCGGCATTGAATCAGCACCGTCATCGGTTGGGGGTCTGTCGTTTCAATGGTTGGCGGGACGACGGATAAAACTCTATACGTTG
>NZ_BBCC01000542.1 GCF_001311845.1 Desulfosarcina cetonica JCM 12296
ACGTTCATCAACAAACGGCACAGGCCAATGTTCTTTTTCTTGCCACGGTTGGCCAAAAAGCCATAATGCCGGATGCGCACGAACCGCTTGGGCAGTACATGCAACAAGAACCGCCGGATGAATTCGACCGCATCGAGGGTGACCAATTCGGTCGTCTTGCGTTTCCTGTTCTTGATCGTAAACGTAACACGGCCGTCAGAAAAATCAGTGATGCGATGATTCGATATGGCAATGCGATGCGTATAGCGCCCAAGATAATCGAGCACCCATTCCGGGCGCTCAATGGGCGGTTTGGTATAGACCACCCAGTTTTTCGACCACAGCTGTTTGATCAAGCGCCGGAACCCTTGGCGGGTCCCCAACGCACGGGCATTGCCGGGAAAGCACAATTTTTTCGTGCGATAGGCATCTTCCAGATATGATATGAATTTTCCCCGGAAAACCTTCGAAAGCGCCTTGACCGGAAAGAGGAACTCCCCTTTGCTGCTGATCCATTCCTTTCCATTGCCAGCGATCGCACCGCCAGGCACTAGGCAGTGCAGGTGAAAATGATCCATCAATGTTTGCGTCCAGGTGTGCAAAATAGCGATGATCCCCAACTGGCCACCGAGCT
>NZ_BBCC01000543.1 GCF_001311845.1 Desulfosarcina cetonica JCM 12296
CGAGGTGGCCGCCCCGATGGCGGCGGTGACGTGGTCGTAGCCGGCGCCCACGTCGCCGGGATCGGCCCCAAGACGTAATAGGGCGCATGGCCACTCATGCGCTTCTCCAGCATGATGTTACCGGCGATCTCGTCCAGGGGGACGTGGCCCGGGCCTTCGACCATGGTCTGGCAGCCCATCTCGCGCCCGATCTCGGCCAGCTCGCAGTTGATGATCATCTCGGCCATTTGGGCGCGGTCATGACTGTCGTGAATGGCGCCGGCGCGAATGCCGTTGCCCAGGGAAAGCACCGCGTCGTACTTCTTCATCAGGTTGCAAACCCGGTCGAACTGCTCGTAAAGGGGATTTTCCTTCTTGTTCATGTCCATCCAGCGACCATGAAGGTGCCGCCCTTGGAGGCCAGGCCGCCGTACCGGAAGCCTGTTTCCTGAGTCGCCGGATGGTGTATTGGTTGATGCCGCAGTGGATGGCCATGAAACTGAGGCCGTCGGAAAGCTGCTGCTCGATGAGATCGAAGAGAAATTCAGGGTCCAGCTTGGCCGGGTTGCGGGTCTTGCGCGTGGTCTCCTTGAAGCTGGTAGAGGGGCACGTTGCCCACCGGCCGCGTGGTGG
>NZ_BBCC01000544.1 GCF_001311845.1 Desulfosarcina cetonica JCM 12296
AACTCGGTGGCCAGTTGGGGATCATCGCTATTTTGCACACCTGGACGCAAACATTGATGGATCATTTTCACCTGCACTGCCTGGTGCCTGGCGGTGCGATCGCTGGCAATGGAAAGGAATGGATCAGCAGCAAAGGGGAGTTTCTCTTTCCGGTAAAAGCGCTTTCGAAGGTTTTCCGGGGAAAGTTCATATCGTATCTGGAAGATGCATATAGCAAGAACCAGTTGTGCTTTCCCGGCAATACCGGTGGGTTAGGGACCCGTCAAGGGTTCCTGCGCTTGATCAAACAGCTGTGGTCAAAAAACTGGGTGGTCTATACCAAACCGCCCATTGAGCGCCCGGAATGGGTGCTCGATTACCTTGGGCGCTATACGCATCGCATTGCCATATCGAATCATCGCATTACTGATTTTTCTGACGGCCATGTGACGTTCACGATCAAAAACAGAAAACGCAAGACGACTGAAACGGTCACCCTCGATGCGGTCGAATTCATCCGGCGGTTCTTGTTGCATGTACTGCCCAAGCGGTTCGTGCGCATCCGGCATTATGGTTTTTTGGCTAACCGTTGCAAGAAAAAGAACATTGGCCTGTGCCGTTTGTTGATGAACTT
>NZ_BBCC01000545.1 GCF_001311845.1 Desulfosarcina cetonica JCM 12296
TGCTTATATCGACAACCGCATGACCTTGGCCGGCGGAAACACCAAGATCTTCGAGACCGAGGCCAAAAACCTGATCCATGACTACACCGGCGGCGTCCCCCGCCAAATCAACAATGTCGCTACCGCCTGCCTCATTCATGCCGCATCGCGCAACCTGAAAAAAATCAATGACACGCTGGTCAACGAAACCATGAGTGAATTTAATCTGCCATAGGAGGGCGCCATGGCCAACCATTACTCCGCAAGCTTTTTGCGCTCACTAAGAAATCGCATCCCCATCGACGTCGTGATTGTCGACGTGTTACGGCTGGATATCCGCCCTGATAAAACGCTGCTGCGTTTTCGATGCCCATTGTGCGATCGCTTTCATACGGCGACAAATCCGAAAACCAACCTGGCACGATGTTTTGATTGCGAGAAAAACTTCAATCCCATCGATTTGGTCATTGCTGTCACTCAATGCAGCTTCGTCGATGCGGTGGAGCGATTGAAACACAAATCCCATTGGATGGGTTGAGTAATCGGTCAATGGCACTCAATTATTGTGGGAAGCAAACAAAGTCAGATATTTTGAGATAAACAGGGTCAACTAAACTGGGACGTAGCAG
>NZ_BBCC01000546.1 GCF_001311845.1 Desulfosarcina cetonica JCM 12296
GGCCTGCATCCAGGTGATCGTCGGCGCCTGGGGCGGGTGCGCGCGTCGGGATACCAGCAGCATGCCCCGTCATCAGAAGAAACAGCAGGCTGATGGCGGCGCAGAAGACCAACCATCGCCTGGCCGGACCACAGGGGGCGGGCCAGGCGGGCGGCGAATGGCGTAAGGGCGGGATCGACATGGCTTGAAGAAAATGCTCATCTGTCTGCGGGCGGCAGTTCATGATGACTGATGTGTTTCCACAGATCGTCGGTCAACTGGTCTAAGGAGAAGACGGTATCACCGCCATGGCGGCGTTGGAAAGCCGCCAGTTGCCCGGCATCCGAAAGGGCGATGATCGCCGGGCCCATGGGGCCGACCACATCGCTGCCGGCGACCCAGGTGGCCTTGCGTGCATCCGTGGGCCGGCCCGAGAAGTAATCCCGTACGCTGAGACGATCGATATCCGATGGCCGGGCATTCAGGTAGGCCGCGGGCCGCAGAAAGGCCCGCAGCAGACAACCATTGCTGCAGAAGTAAAACGTCGAGCCGTTGTTGAGGGTCATGGCCGCGGCCGACGCCGAATGCCGGGCCGGGAACATGGCGCACACCCGGAC
>NZ_BBCC01000547.1 GCF_001311845.1 Desulfosarcina cetonica JCM 12296
ACCAATTGTTCAGTGAGCAGGCCAGACGCCGTGCCGAAGAGCTTGGCGTGGCCGATCAAGTCACGTTTATCCATGACGATGCAGCAGGCTATGTCTCTGACGAGAAGGTCGATGTGGCGGCCTGTGTGGGTGCCACTTGGATCGCCGGGGGAGTCGCCGGCACGATTGCGCTTCTGGAACAGAGCCTGCGCACTGGCGGAATCATCCTCATCGGTGAGCCCTACTGGCGGCAGTTACCGCCAACGGAAGCAATTGCCAAGGGGTGTCTCGCCAACGCCATCGCTGACTTTCTCCTGCTTCCTGAATTCATTGCGTCTTTCGGCCGCCTTGGCTACGACGTCGTTGAAATGGTTCTGGCTGACCAAGACGGCTGGGACAGATACGAGGCGGCCAAATGGCTCACCATGCGCCGATGGCTTGAAGCCAATCCCGGCGACGAGTTGGCGAAAGATGTCCGAGCCCAACTGACTACGGAACCGGAACGCTACGCCACTTACACGCGCGAGTATTTGGGCTGGGGCGTGTTCGCGCTGATGCCGCGGTGAAGTGCGATGACGAGCAGTTTGTGCACTGAATTTCCGTTTTGGCCTAACCA
>NZ_BBCC01000548.1 GCF_001311845.1 Desulfosarcina cetonica JCM 12296
TTGGCCCAAGAGCCGCTTCGTTTCCCTGACGGAGAGATCAAAACACCCTCGCTATCCACGCTGCGGAGAAAGCTGAACCGGTATCGGCAAGAAGGATTCGACGGCCTTAAGCGACAAACGCGCATCGATCGGGGAAAGCCCCGCGGTGTCGGTCCCGAGATTATCGCAAGGGCCATCGAATTAAAAAAAGAGCAGCCCTACCGCAGCCACGGAGCCATCAACCGCTTTCTGCAAACCACGTATGCGACCACCGTTCCCCGCTCCACGCTTTACCGGCATCTGAAAGCCGCCGGCGCGACACGCATCAAGCTGGGCGTTACTAAATTGAAGGTCCGCAAACGCTGGACCCGGCAGCACACCCATGACCTGTGGGTCGGTGATTTCGAGGAAGGCCCCTACGTTATCGAGAAAAACGAGGTCGTGCCCACCTGCCTGTCCGCCTTCATCGACTGCCACAGCCGCTTTGTTGTCGAGGCGCGCTATTACTTCAGGCAGAACCTGGATGTGCTCATCGATTCACTGATCCGGGCATGGTCAAATCATGGCGCATCGCTCGAACTGTATCTGGACAATGCCAAGGTATACCA
>NZ_BBCC01000549.1 GCF_001311845.1 Desulfosarcina cetonica JCM 12296
GGCCAGCTGGGCCGCCACCTGACGGTCGTCGATGACCACGAGCAGGTCACCCCTGCTTCACCGCGTCCCCCTCTTTGACGTTGAACGCCTGGATGGTGCCCATCAATTTACTCGAAACCGTGGCCGCCAGCCTGGCCTTGACCGTTCCCACCGCACCGTAGACGATCGGCTGAACGCCGCTGCGGACATCCATCACGCGCACGGCAACGGCGGGACCGCCGTCGGCCGTCGTGGTCCCCGGTTCGATCTTCTCCGAGCATTGAACAAGGAAGAGAATAAACAACAATGAGCACAGAAACGGCAGTACGAATTTTCTCATGGGTCGTTTCCTCGGGTTATTGATAGTTTCGATCCGGCCGAACCGACCGGCGTTGACAGGCTGCACCTTTTGAACCCGCTATCGGTCAAAAGGTTACGGAATTTTCTCATACGTGGATCTTTGGCGTCGCACCGGGGAGCCGGCTGGCCATGCGCGACCCGATCAAAGCCAAGCGCCCGATTCCGTTTTTCGACAGGTTTGGCGACAATGATGGTAATTCCGTTCTCTTTAACCATGAAATCAATATGATATCAAGCGTAAA
>NZ_BBCC01000550.1 GCF_001311845.1 Desulfosarcina cetonica JCM 12296
AGGGTGAAGCAGTTGGCCGGCATCACATCGTTCAGGTAGCGCAGCCGGTCCAGGTTCATGTCCAGAAGGTAGACCTTGGCTCCCAGGCCGCAGGCCATCTTGGCCGCGTTGACGCCCACCACGCCGCCGCCGATCACCACCACCGTGGCCGGTTCCACGCCGGGAACGCCGCCCAGCAGAATACCGAGACCGCCCTGGGTCATCTCCAGGTACTTGGCGCCTTCCTGGATGGCCATGCGACCGGCCACCTCGCTCATGGGGGTGAGCAGCGGCAGGCTGCCGTCGGCCTTCTGGATGGTCTCGTAGGCGATGCACACAGCTTTGCTTTTGATCAGGGCCCGGGTCTGGGGTTCGTCGGCGGCCAGGTGCAGGTAGGTGAAAACGATCTGCCCCTCGCGGATCAGGTCGTATTCGGGCGGCATGGGCTCCTTGACGTGCATGACCATGTCGGCCCGGGCGTAGATCTCCTTGGCCGTGTCCACGATGGCGGCACCGGCCTTGGCATACGCCGCATCCTCGAAACCGCTGCCCATGCCGGCGTTTTTCTCCACCAGCACCGTATGGCCGTGGTGGATCAT
>NZ_BBCC01000551.1 GCF_001311845.1 Desulfosarcina cetonica JCM 12296
CGCCTGGAACCCTTCCTTGCGGTCCTCGGTATCCCGCAGGCGCCCCAGAGCAGGTGAGAAAAGGCGATGCCGTGATCCAGGGGCATGTCCAGCCCCATGACCGCGGCCTGCTTGGCGGCCTTGACGCTCAAGGGCGCGTTGCCGGCGATGCGGGTGGCGTACTTGCCGGCCAGGTCCATCAGACCATCGGGTTCGACCACGTCGCTGACCAGGCCGACCCGCAAGGCTTCCTGGGCGTCGATCATCTCACCGGTGAGCAGCATCTTCATGGCCACGGCCTGGGGGATGGCCCGGGGCAGACACTGGGTGCCGTTGAGCCCGGCCAGGCTGGCCACCTTGACCTCGGTGAGGCCGAACTTGGCGTTGCTGCTGGCGATGCGCAGGTCGCAGGCCAGGGCCATCTCCAACCCGCCGCCCACGGCATAGCCGTTGATGGCACAGATGATCGGCTTCCAGGTCTTCATGTGCGGAACGATCGGCTGGCCCTCGCGCAGCCAGATGGAGGCCATGCACTCGGCCGGCGGCGGGGTCTTCTTCATGT
>NZ_BBCC01000552.1 GCF_001311845.1 Desulfosarcina cetonica JCM 12296
CCCGCGCAGGCCCACGAGGTGCAGGAGTTCCGAAATGCGCCCATCGACCACCGCCCGGTTGCCGTAGCCGTGGGCCAGGAGGGGTTCGGCGAGAATGCTGCGCACGCGCAACCGCGGATTAAGGGAGGCGTAGGGATCCTGGAAGATGATCTGCATCTCTTTGCGCAGCTCGCGCAGGGCACCCTCATTCAGGGCATGGATATCGCTTCCGCGAAAGTGCACCGTGCCGCCGCTTTTCTCTTCCAGGCGCAAAAGCAGCCGCCCCAGGGTGGTCTTGCCGCAGCCCGATTCCCCCACCAGGGCAAAGATCTCCTTTTCGGCGATGGCGATGCTGACATCGTCCACGGCGTGGATCCGCTGACGGCCGGAAAAAGGCCCGGTCTTGACCGTAAAAACCTTCTTCAACCGCCGGGTCGCGATAATCGGTACGGTCATGCCACCTCCCCTTTTCCGGCGTACCCCCAGCAGCTGACCCAGTGCCCGTCGCCGGCCGCATAGCGGCCGGGTGGGTGCCGGCGGCAGATCTCCATGGCCCGGTCG
>NZ_BBCC01000553.1 GCF_001311845.1 Desulfosarcina cetonica JCM 12296
GTCGCCCGGCCTGCCGGCTTCCGTCCACGAGCGTTTGGCCCTGCGCCAGCAGGGCAGCGGGGTGCTGGTGATCAGCGAGGATCTTGAGGAACTCTTTCTGCTCAGCGACCGCATTGCCGTGATGTTCGAGGGCCGCATCATGGCGGTCCTGCCCATCGAGACGGCCAGCGTCGAGCGCGTGGGTCTCCTGATGGCCGGCGTAAAGGAGGAAGCGGCATGATCGGACTGACTTTGGAAAGCCGTTCCCAGACGCCCTTGTGGCTCAACCTCTCCCTGCCGCTGATGGCCGTGGGTGCCACCCTGGTGCTGTGCAGCGGATTAATCCTTCTGGCCGGCGCCAACGTCCTCAGCGCCTATGAGAAGCTTTTTCTCAGCGCCCTTTCCACGCGCTTCAACCTGGTGGAAACGGCGGTCAAGGCCGCGCCCATGATCTTTACCGGACTGGCCGTGACCGTGGCCTTCCGGGCCCGCTTCTGGAACATCGGCGCCGAGGGGCAGCTCTTGGCCGGTGCCATGGCGGCCGCCTTCGTGGGCG
>NZ_BBCC01000554.1 GCF_001311845.1 Desulfosarcina cetonica JCM 12296
CCGGAGAGCGCCTGCGCCCAGGTGCGCGTGGCGCTGAGGATGGGGCCGGCGCTGGATACCGTTTCATGCGTCCTTGCGACATCACAGTCGGAATTCGCCGCAGGAGACGGGTTGACGGTGGCCATGGGGTATGCCGACAGCGGCGTCGAGGATCTGTTTACCGGAACGGTGTCATCCGTATCCACGAACATCCACGGGCAGACGATCGTCACCGCCGGCAACGGCGGCGAGGCCTTGGCGTGCCTGCGCATCAACCAGAGCTTCGTCGACATGTCCGCCGGCGACATTATCACGGATCTGGCCGGACGCGCCGGCGTCGATGCCGCTGAGATCGCCGCCGGCCCCGATCTGCCGTTCTATGTGGTCGACGACCGTGCCCACCTGCTGGACCACATCGCAACGCTGGCCGGTTTCAGCGGCGCGGACGTCACCTTTGACGCCGGGGGCGGGCTGGTGTGTGCCGTATCCGGGGAAACGCCGTCGGCGATCGCCTTTGCCTATGCGGCCTCCATCGCCGCCGGA
>NZ_BBCC01000555.1 GCF_001311845.1 Desulfosarcina cetonica JCM 12296
GAGTTCGAAGAGGAGAAAGTTAAGTCAATTTATCTTGCGCCAGGGGAAAGAGCGTTCAGCAAATTAAATAGTGATGGATCTAAATGTTGGGTAGTATTGTGTCCAAGTCCAAAGGACTATGATGAATTTACGGTTCTGATCGGCTGGTCGGTATTTGGAAGATACCCAGAACTAAGTATGATCCCATCAAATATTTGGCCGTCGCAAGATAGAAGCGAGTTTGATCAAAAAGAGTACTTAACAAGGCTACCACAGCTTTGGACTGACCAAGATACATGGTGGGTTATTGAATCGTTTGAGCCTGCCCTTGGAGTGGAACAAATTCAGGCAAAGATGCAACCGATCTCGCAAGAGGTGGCGCAAGCGAGGGTTGTGCCACAAGTTGAAAATGCAATTAGTCGTCTGATTGAGGTTGGCATGCCTTACCTCCATCTATTTACGAAGTCCCGAGAGGCTTTTGGTGGCTAACCTTTTGCTCCACCGGATTCGGGCCAAAAAGCGGCCCTCTCCGGTGAGCAAGGCGTT
>NZ_BBCC01000556.1 GCF_001311845.1 Desulfosarcina cetonica JCM 12296
CGCATCCGGTTCTTCGGTTGGACTCGCTTCCGCGCGGATCTTCACAGTTGCCCATTACAAGATCCAGTTGCTATTCCCCGCAGTGAGGTTGGCTCGTGTTATCCAGCCCTACATGTCCGGCACGAGTTTCCTTTGCGGACTGCATCCTTCCGTCAGGTCCTTTCCCTTGCATGTATCACTGACACATGCGTGTGGCTGGTTTTCCCAACCTCTGAGTACTATGCCTGATAAGACACCCCAATGGCATATAGCCGCCTTGCGACGACCCACCTGGAGCACAATCACGCCAGGAGCGCAATGAGGCTTCCCGAGTTCTACGACGCATCTCTTCCTGCATGCCACGGCCTGATGACTCCGACGGACCTCCACATCCTCGCCAAAACGGATGCTTCTGTGTTGCCTTCGGCGCACGTTAAAACCCTCGGCGTCCGCAATTTGCATTTCGAAGCTGTACCAGCACTTCAGGGAGCGCGGTCTCCCCTACGGCCTACAGGATTCTCTGCCTACGCTT
>NZ_BBCC01000557.1 GCF_001311845.1 Desulfosarcina cetonica JCM 12296
AGCTCCAGCTTGCCGCTCTCGATCAGCTCGAGCAGGTACTGGGTGATGTGGACCACCTCGAAGTTGGCCATGAACTCGGGGTATTCGTTTTTCAGCGTATGGTAGCAGTGCGGCGAGGAGACCAGGATGCGCTTGACCCCGTTGTCGATGAAGGTCTTGATGTTCTCGCGGGCCAGATTCTTGAAAACGGTCTCGCTGCCGGTCTTGCGGATGCTCTCGCCGCAGCAGTTTTCCTTCTCGCCGAGAATGCCGAAATCGATACCGGCTTTATTGAGGATGTTGGCCGTGGCCACGGCCACCTTTTTCATGCGCGGGTCATAGCTTAAGTAGCAGCCCACGAAATAGAGCAGTTCCATGCCCTCGGCATAGGGCTTGACCGACACCCCGTTACCCTTGGCCCAGTCCCCGCGCTTACCACGGTCGAACTGCAGGGGGTTGCCCTCGGAAATCAGGCTGGAACGCGCCGTGCGGGCCGATTTGACCGAGGCGGGAAAGACCTCGTAGGCCG
>NZ_BBCC01000558.1 GCF_001311845.1 Desulfosarcina cetonica JCM 12296
AACTCCAGCTTGCCGCTCTCGATCAGCTCGAGCAGGTACTGGGTGATGTGGACCACCTCGAAATTGGCCATGAACTCGGGATATTCGTTTTTCAGCGTATGGTAGCAGTGCGGCGAGGAGACCAGGATGCGCTTGACCCCGTTGTCGATGAAGGTCTTGATGTTCTCGCGGGCCAGATTCTTGAAAACGGTCTCGCTGCCGGTCTTCCTGATGCTCTCGCCGCAGCAGTTTTCCTTGTCGCCGAGAATGCCGAAATCGATGCCGGCTTTATTGAGGATGTTGGCCGTGGCCACGGCCACCTTTTTCATGCGCGGGTCATAGCTTAAGTAGCAGCCCACAAATAGAGCAGTTCCATGCCCTCGGCATAGGGCTTGACCGACACCCCGTTACCCTTGGCCCAGTCCCCGCGCTTGCCGCGGTCGAACTGCAGGGGGTTGCCCTCGGAAATCAGGCTGGAACGCGCCGTGCGGGCCGATTTGACCGAGGCGGGAAAGACCTCGTAGGCGG